>CAZQLL010000004.1:0-188381 GCA_964594125.1 uncultured Thermoanaerobaculia bacterium
ACGTACGACTCGAACAGGTCGGCGCCCATGCCGGCGACGTCGCCGACGTTGTCGCCGACGTTGTCGGCGATCGTCGCCGGGTTGAGGGGGTGGTCCTCGGGGATGCCCGACTCGACCTTGCCGACGAGATCGGCGCCGACGTCCGCCGCCTTGGTGTAGATGCCGCCGCCGACGCGCGCGAACAGGGCGATCGACGACGCGCCCAGCGAGAACCCGGACAGGTTGTTGAGAACCAGGTTCATCACCTTCTCGGTTGTCAGCGCATCGGGGTTGAGCTGCAGGTAGACGATGAACAGGCCCCCGAGGCCGAGGAGAGCGAGGCCGACGACCGAGAGGCCCATCACCGAGCCGCCGGCGAACGCCACCATCAGCGCGTCGTTGAGCCCCTTGCGGGCGGCGCTCGCGGTGCGGGTGTTGGCGCGGGTGGCGGTGCGCATGCCGAAGTACCCGGCGAGCGCGGAACACAGCGCCCCGAGAACGAACGACACCGCGATCACCGCCGTGGTGTCCTCGGACACGAAGTAGTTGGAAACCCCGAGCAGGATCGCCACCGATACCACGAACCACACGAGGAAGCGGTACTCCCGGCTCAGGAACGCCATCGCCCCCTGCGCGATCCAGGAGCCGATGAGCTGCATGCGCTCATTGCCGGCGTCCTGCTTCCTCACCCACGACGCGCGCAGGTACGCATAGACGAGCGCCAGCAACGCCACCACTGGTACGAGGTAGATGATCTGTTGTGGTTGCACGATATCCTCCTCCTTGCCCTCTCTGGCCGGATCTCAGGTCCCCTCGGGACCGCATGCTGGACGTGGCGGATTGCAGCGGAGGCGCCCGGCGCGCCGCGGCGGCCGTGGCTCACTCTCGCAGCGAGGCTCGAACCGGGCTGGCACGAGAAGCCGTCACCTCCCACGGCCCGCCGCCGCCGCGGCTCCCACTGCGGCCGCCCGGCGCGGACCGGCGTTCCCAGGTGCTCCCCCCCGGACTCGGAATACCCGGGTGCCGTGCGACACCTCACGGCGGATCATACTCCAGTTTTCACATGGTCGTGACAGGCGGCGCAAGACTGCACCCCGGCCAGCAGCCACAGCCCTGCGGCGAAGAACAGGAGCACCGCGGCGATTCCCGCCCGGCCGCTGCCGAACGCGCCGGTCAGCAGCGCGAACACCATCGGCCCGGCGATCCCCGCCATCCGCCCGGAGACGTCGAAGAACGAGAAGTACTCGGCCTCGCGTCCGGCCGGCAGCAGCCGCGCGTAGAGCGAGCGCGACAGCGCCTGCGCCCCGCCCTGGACCAGGCCGACGGCCGCCGCGAGCACCCAGAACTGCCACGCCGAACGCATGAAGAACCCCAGTCCGGCGATGGCGACGTAGCCGGCGAGCGCGATCTCGATCCCCCGCTTCGGCCCGACGCGAGCTGCGAGACGGCCGAACGCCAGCGTCGCGGGCACGCCCACCGCCTGGGTCAACAGGAATGCGCCGAGCATGTGCGAGAGCGGAATGCCGAGCTCGGCGCCGTACGCGCCCGCCATCTTGATCACCGTGCCGATCCCGTCGTTGTAGACCCAGTACGCCAGCAGGAACCGCCACAGGCTCCCGTGCGTCCGCGCCTCGCGCGCGGTCGCGCGCAGCCGTGCAAGGGCGCCGCCCGCCGCGCCGGCCGGCGGCTCGGGCACGCGTTGCAGCACCGGCAGCGAGAACGCCGCCCACCATGCGCCCACCAGCACGAACGCCCAGGGGACCAGCCGCTGTCCGCCGCCCATGGCGATGGCGGCGGCGCCCGCCAGCGCCAGACCCCCGCCGGCGTACCCCCAGGCGTAGCCGCGCGCCGACAGCGCGTCCCAGCGCGCCGGGGGACCGAGCGACGGCAGCAGCGCGTCGTAGAAGACGTTCGCGGTGGCGAATCCGGTGGCGGCCGCGACATACAGCAACGCACCGGCGCGCCAGCTCCCGGGCAGCACCAGCGCCAGCGCCGCCGTCGCCGCCGCGCCGCCGAAGGCGAACACCGCGAGCAGCCGGCGGCGCCACGCGCGGGCGTCGGCGAGCGCGCCCAGCACCGGCGCCAACACCACGCCGGCCGCCAGCCCGGCCGCGGCCGTCCACCCCCAGATCGCGGTGCCGGCCGGCGCGCCCAGCTCGGCGTTCGCCAGCGACGAGAGATACGGCGGCAGCAGCGCCGTCATGCACACGGCGGCGAACGCCGAGTTGCCCCAGTCGTAGAGGCACCACGCCCGCTCCGCCCTGCCCCCGGCCGCCGGCCGCACCGCGGGAGGATAGCGCCCCGGCTACAATCGCGCCATGCGATCGACCGCCGCGGTACTCGCCCTCGCCGCCATCGTCGCCGTCTCGCCTGCAGCCGCCCAGGACGCTTCCCCGAGCTCGGAGGCCGTGGTCGCGGGGGTGCTCGAGGACCTGCGCAAGGCCGAGCTCGTGCTCGACACCGACGCGCTCGCCTCGCTGCTCGCCTTCTCGTTCACCGTGGTCGACCACGCGGGCCGAGTGTCCGGCAGCTTCGGCTACCTGGAGCCGCAGCGGCGCCTGCGGGAGCGCGGCGGCGTGGTCAAGGAGCTGCGCTTCGACATGGCGATGGTGCGCGTCTACGGCGCCAGCGCCGTCGCTTCCTATGAGCTGCACAAGACGTGGGTCGACCAGGGCGCGAGGCGCCGCCAGGACGGGTGGGCGAGCGACGTCTTCGAGAAGCGCGACGACGGCGCCTGGGTGCTGGTGCACCGCCATCGACCGTAGGAGAAGTCGAGAGTTGAGAGCCGAGAGTTGAGAGTCATGAGCTGAGGGTTCAGGGTTGTCAGCGGCATCGGGGGCAGAGGCGGGTCACCGCGACAGTCAGCCGACCCACCAGAGCTGACACCAGGCGGCGAAGGCGGCGAGCAGGCCGGCGGCGAAGACGGCGCGAATCGCCCAGTCGGTGCGCGGCCGGCCTTCGGTCATCGCGGCGAGCGCCATGAACAGCGGGAACACCGGCGCGGCGTAGCGCGTCTGCGAGTTGAGCACGCCCGTGAACAGCGGCGGCGCGAGGAAGAGCAGCCCGTACACCGCGTGGCTGCGGTCGCGCAGCAGCCAGAACGCGCTCACCGCGACCGCCAGCAGCGCGAGCACGAGCCAGCGCTCGACCTCCGTCGTTGCCGGGAACGGGTAGCGCGGCTCGAACAACGTCTCCCACGGTGTACTGAGGATCTTCCCCCACGCCTTCTGCGCGGTGAGCGGCGCCAACGCGTCGCCGGTGAGCGGAAGCAGCGCCGCCATGTAGCCGAGCAGGCCCGCCGGGACGAGCAGCAGCCAGAGTGCGTCCGCCCGGACCGCGCGCGGCTTCCAGTCCCGCGCGGCGAGATACGCCACGGCCAGCGGCACCGCGATCAGCACGCCGTTGGGGCGCGTCAGCGCGAGCAGGGCGCCAGCCACTCCCGCGGCCCACCAGGCGCGGCGGTGCGCCGCCCACATCGCGAGGGCGGACAGACCGAGGAATGCGCCTTCGGTGAGGAAGCAGCCGAAGAAGAAGCTCGCCGGAAAAAGCAGCATGTACAGCACCGTGCGGCGCGCCGTGCGCTCGCCCCCCTGCGTCGCAAGGACGAGCCGGTACACGAGCGCGAGACCGAGCGCGAGCAGGAGGTTCGAAAGCGCGACGCCGATCGCGAGCCGCGCCGCATCCGTGCGCGCTTCCGCGGGCAGGAGCGCGGTCAGTCCCTTCACCGCGAACGGGTAAAGCGGGAAGAACGCGACGTTGCTCTGCGTCCCGGCCAGCCTTCCCCGCAGCTCGTAGCCGTCGCGGGCGATCCCCATGTACCAGCCGCTGTCCCAGCGCGCCCAGACGTCGAGGAGGCGCACCGGCGTCGTCGCCCACCCGCGCATGAGCGCTGCCGAGCTGGGAAAAGCGGGGTTCTGCGGCAGATGCACCGACACCAGCGCGACCGCGAGCAGCGCAAAACGCGACAGCAGCAGCGGCACCAGCACGACGCGCCACAGCCACAAGTGCCCGCCCTCGCCATCCGCGCTGCGCGCCGGCGCAGCCGCGTCAGTATGAGTGCGCATCCAGCCGCACCTTGCCGCGGAACGTCCAGTAGATGACGGCCGTGTACCCGGCGACGAACGGCAGGCCGACGGCGGCGAACAGCAGCATGATCCGCAGCGTCCGCTCGCTCGACGCGGCGTTGTGGATGGTGATCGAGAGCGCCGGGTCGTTGGCCGCGGTCACGAGGTTCGGGAACAGCGCCGCCCCGAAGAGTGCCAGCAGCGCGGCGATCGCCACGCAGCTCGAGGCAAAGGCATGCGCCGGCCGGCGCCAGTACAGCGAGCGCGGGATGTTGGCCACCGCCAGCACCGCCACTATCACCGCCGCGGGTGCGAGCACCGGGAACGCCGCGAACTTCGCGGCCGCCCGCGGTACCAGCACCAGCGTGTAGATCGTCGTCAGCAGGTAGGTGACGAGGAACACCCCGAACGTGCGCCACATCCACGTCTCGAGGCGCGCCTGCAGCTCTCCCTCGGTCTTCAGGTTGAGGAACAGCGCGCCGTGCATCGCGAACGTCGCGAGCACGAAGACGCCGACGAGCAGCGCGTACGGGTGCAGCAGGTCAGCGAACGTACCGGTGAAGTCGCCGCGGGCGTCGAGCGGCACACCGAGCATCGCGTTGCCGACGGCGACGCCGAACAGCAATGCGGCGAGCGCCGACCCCGCGAAGAAGGCGTGGTCCCAGAAGCGTCGCCATGCCTGCGACTCCATCTTCGAGCGGAACTCCAGCGACACCGCGCGCAGGATGAGCGCGAACAGGAGCGCGACGAACGCGGTGTAGAACCCCGAGAAAACCGTCGCGTACGCCTCCGGGAACGCCGCGAACAGCGCCCCGCCGAACGTCACCAGCCACACCTCGTTGCCGTCCCAGATCGGGCCGATCGCGTTCATCGCGATGCGCCGCTCGCGCTCGCCGCGCGGCACGAACGGGTGCAGGATCCCGACCCCGAGGTCGAACCCGTCGAGCAGCGCGTAGCCGGTCAGCAGCGCGCCCTGTAGCACGAACCAGATCGTCGCCAGCGTCGCGTGGTCCATCGCCGCCCCCTCACTCGCCGCGCCCGGCGCCGGCGGCCGTGTACGACTCTGCGTGCTCCGCCACCACCGACGCCACCCGGTGGAAGCGGTCCGGCATGCCTGGCCCGCCGACCGCCTCCCGCGGACCCTCCTTGATCTTGTGGTCGAGAACGAACAGCCACAACGCCGCCAGCGCCAGGTAAATCAACCCGAACAGGATGATCGACGCGAGCACCTGGTCGGCGACGACCGCCGGCGAGACGGCGGCGGTGGTGCGCAGCCCCTCCGCCTCCACGTAGCGCAGCGTGCCGTCGGCGGCACGCTGCGGCGAGCCGTCGGCGGCGCGCTCGAACGGCGGCTGCACGATCCACGGCTGGCGTCCGACCTCGGCCGCCACCCAGCCGAGCTGGTTGGCCACCAGCGGTCCGGCGACCGCCACGACGAACACCCGCAGCACCCAGCGCGACGTGAACAGCTTCCCCCGCCAGAGCAGGAAGCAGGCGAGCAGCGTCAGCCCGACGAACGCGAAGCCGAGCCCGACCATGACGTGGTACGACACGTACGGCACTGCAACCGGCGGACGGTCCTGCGGCCGGAACGCGTCGAGCCCGAGCACCTCGGCCGACGCGTCGCCGGTGAGCAGCCACGAGAGCAGCCCCGGCACCGCCACCTCGCCGTGCACCCGCCCCGCCGCCTCGTCCGGCCACCCGGCCAGCGACAGATCGCCGCGGCCGGTCTCGAACTGCCCCTCGAAGGCGGCTAGCTTCGCCGGCTGGTGGCGGTAGACGCTCTTCGCCTGCAGGTCGCCCGAGACCACCGCGAGCAGCGAGAACACCGTCGCCAGCAGCAGCGCCCCGGTGAACGAGCGGCGCGCGAACTCCTCGTGGCGCCGCTTGAGCAGGTAGTACGCCGAGATCGACATGACGAAGAACGCGCCCATGATGAAGGCGCCGATCCACACGTGCAGCAGCCGGTGCAGCGACGACGGGTTGAGCACCATCGCCCAGAAGTCGACGATCTCGGCGCGCAGCACCGGTGCGCCGTCGACGACCAGCGGCGCTCCGTCGCGAAGGACCGGCACCACGTGGTGCCCTGCCGGCGTCTGCTGCCAGGAATTCGCCACCACGATCCAAATCGCCGAGAACATCGAGCCGAGCGCCACCATCAGCGTCGCGAAGAAGTGCATCCGCGGCGACACCCGGTCCCACCCGAACACCAGCACGGCGAGGAACCCCGACTCGAGGAAGAAAGCGAAGATCCCCTCCGCCGCCAGCGCCGAGCCGAACACGTCGCCGACGAAGCGCGAGTACGCGGCCCAGTTGGTGCCGAACTGGAACTCCATGACGATCCCGGTGGCGACGCCGATCGCGAAGTTGAGCGCGAAGATACGCGTCCAGAAGCGCGCCGCCTGCTCGTAGATCGGCTCGCGCGTCGCCAGGAAGCGCGCCTCCAGCCACACCATCACGACCGCCATGCCGATCGTCAGCGGCGGGAAAATGTAGTGGAACATGACGGTCAGGGCGAACTGCAGGCGGGAGAGCCACACCACGTCCATCACGCATCCCTCCGGGCGGCCGGCGCCCGACTGCAACGATGGCACACCCGCCGCGGCGCGGCAAGCGAGCGCCGGCTACGCCGGGTAGCGGCAGGTCACGACCGTGTGCAGGCCGCCGCGCAGGTGGTAGTCGAGCCGCACCTCCATGCGCCGCGGCCGGCAGCACGCCACCAGGTCGTCGAGCACGCGGTTGGCCGCGTGCTCCTGGTAGATGCCGACGGTGCGGAACGACGTGAGGTAGTACTTGAGCGACTTCAGCTCGATGCACGCGCGGTCGGGGACGTACGTGATCCGGATCTCGCCGTAGTCCGGGAGGCCGGAGAACGGGCACACGCAGCTCCACTCCTGCGACGAGATCTCGACCTCGGCGTCCCGCTGCGGGTACTCGTACGGGAACGTCTCGAGCAGCTCCGGGGCGATCTTCTCGTAGCCGTCGAACGCCAGGCGCCTGCCCTCGGCCTCGACCATGTGCGGATGATACAGGCACGAGGCGCGAGGCGCGAGGGATGGACGCATGGACGTCGAGGCATGGAGGATCATGGCGCAGGCGCCTGGTGCTTCCCTCCCGGGGCGTCGGAGCTCCCCTGCTGGCGTGTCTTCTCTGGCAGAAGGTCGCCCGGCGACGCGCGAGGGCGCGCTGGCGATGGCGCTGCGGCGCTTAACGCCCCGCCAGCGCGCGGCAGCGCAAGAGGACGGCGTCGAGCATCGCCGGCGTCAGCCGCCCGGTGAAGGTGTTCTGCTGCGACACGTGGTAGGAGTCCACCAGCCACGCGCCGCCGGGCAGCGCGTGCTCCGCCGCATGCGCGAAGCGCGGCCGCGGCCGGGCGGCGATCCCCTGCTCCGCCAGCAGCGCGAGCACGGCGTCGTGGGCGACGCCGCCGAGCGCGAGCACGACCCGGAGCCCCGCCAACCCCGCGAGGTCCGCGCGCAGATAGGCGCGGCAGCGCGCCAGCTCCTCCGGCAGCAGCCGGTTCGCCGGCGGCGCGCAGCGGGCCGCCGCCGTCACCAGGACGCCTGCAAGCGCGAGGCCGTCGCCGCGATGCGTGCTTTCGGCCCGGCTGGCGAGGCCGGCGCGGTGCAGCGCGGCGAACAGGAAGTCACCCGATCGGTCGCCGGTGAAGACCCGCCCCGTGCGGTTTCCACCCTGTGCCGCCGGCGCCAGCCCCACCACGGCGAGCCAGGCGGCCCGATCTCCGAACGACTCGACCGGACGTCCCCAGAAGCCGTGCGCCGCGATCTCTGCGGCAAACCGCGGGGGCACCCGCGCCGCTTGCGCCTCCCGCCAGGCCACCAGGCGAGGACAGCGGCGGCAGTCGACCACCGCGGCCAGCGCCTCCGCATCGGGGCTGATCCCAGCGAGGTCGAAGGGGTTTGACACTTCCATGGCCCGTCCGTACGATAGCGTGGATGGTCGTGCGAAGGCTATGAGCAGCAACGAGGTTCAGCCGCACCCCGTGTTCGCCACCCGGCTGGTGGCGCTGGCCGAGCGCCTCGAGCGCGCCGGCCAGGCCGCGTTCGCCGCCGAGCTGTACGAGCTCGCGGCCTCGCTCACCCCGAAGGGCGACCAGCTCCGCCAGCGCGCGCGGGCGCTGCGCTCCACCCCGCCCGCGGACGACGACCCCGAGCGCGAGTTCAAGAAGCGCAACCTCGAGGCGTCGCACGCGGTGGGCATGGCGCGCATCTTCGAGGGGCGCAGCGACCTCGCGCACGCGCAGGAGATGTTCGATCTCGGCAAGCTGCGCGCCCCGTTCCACTACCTCGCCTACGCCGGCGCCGGCTTCCTGCACCTGCGCCGCCGCGACCTCGGCGCCGCGCTCGAGGAGTTCGTGCAGGCGCGGCGCCTCAACCCGCTCGACCGCAAGCTGGCGATCGAGGCGGCGCGCGTCGCGCTCGAGCTCGAGGACTACCCCGAGGCGCTGCGCCACGCGATCGACGCCGTGCAGCTCTCGCAGGGGATGAGCGGGTCGGACGAGACGGCGGCGCGCCGCCGCGTCGACACCCTCGCCGCCCTCTGCCGCGTGTCGCGCGAGGAGCTCGCGGAGATCAGCGCGCAGCGCGCCGCCGCGCTGCAGCGCGCCTGCGAGCACGTGGCGCTGACCAAGGCGCGGCTGTTCACGGCGCTGGCGCTCGGCGAGGCGCGGCGGCCGGCCGCGCGGCCGGCGCGGCCGCGCGACGACCTCCTCAAGGTCGCCCTCGAGCTGCGCCGGTTCAAGGCTTTCCGCCACTTCTCCGACGCCCAGCTCGTGCAGCTCGCGCAGCTCGGCCGGCGGGAGCCGTTCCGCCACGCGCAGGTCCTCACGCGCGAGGAGCAGGACGACCGCGACGTGTTCGTGGTGCTCGAGGGGAAGGCGCAGGCGAGCCGACGCAGCGCGATCGGTACCCAGCCGCTCGCCGTCCTCGGCGTCGGCGAGATCGCCGGAGAGATCTCGTTCGTCGACCGCAAGCCGCGATCGAGCACCCTGATCGGCATCGAGGCCGGGATCGTGCTGCGCTTTGCCGCCGCCGATCTCGACGGCGCCGCGGCCGGCAACGACGAGCTCGGCGTCTCGCTGCTGTGGTCGTTCTGGCACTCCCTCGCGGCCAAGGTTCGCGCCGCGAACGCCGCCATGGTCGACCTCGTCGCGCCCGGCGCCCCGGTCCGGCGCTCGCCGCCCGGCCAGCCGGGAGAGCGCGTCTTCCTCGACCCCGGCGTCAAGCTCGACCTGCTGCGCGAGCAGGGGCTCTCCGCCGGCGAGCTGCGCCTGCTCGCCACCTACTCGCAGGAGGAGGCGTTCCTCCCCGAGTCGCTGATCTTCTCCGAGGGCGAGCGCGGCGACCGGCTCTACATCGTCGCCGACGGCCAGGTCCGGATCTCCAGACGGTTCCAGGGCGCGGGCGAGGAGGCGCTGACCATCCTCGGGCGCGGCGAGGTGTTCGGCGAGATGGCGCTGATCGACGACCAGCCGCGCTCGGCCGACGCGCGCGCCCACACCAAGGGGTGCACGGTCCTCACCGTCGACCGCCAGCGCCTCGAGGAGGTGCTGGAGATGGACCCCGGCGCGGCCCGCCAGTTCCTCGCGTCGCTGTGCGCCATCCTCTGCCGCCGCGTGCGCGCCATCAACGAGCGCCTCGTCGCCTGGCGCGTCATGGCCGGGCACGAGTAGCGCCTCGCGCCGGGTCAACCCAGGAACAGCGAGTTCGAGGCGAACTGCGGGTCGGAGGTGGCCTGGACGCCGAGGCGGCGCAGCCCCGCCTCGTCGCCCGGCGACGGCAGGTGCGTGGTGTGGTACTCGCAGCCGCGCAGGTCGACCAGGCGCTGCACCGCCGCCGCCGGATTGCTCGCTGCGCTCATGCCGAGCGCGATCAGCGTCTCCTCGAGGTCGAGCGACACCGACTTCATGCGCAGAACGTCGTGCTTGATCGCGGCGATCGAACGCATGACGTCCGGCGAGAGCAGGTGGATCTCGTCGGGGATGCGTGACAGCCGTTTGACCGCGTTGAGCACCGCCGCCGAGGCCGCGTGCATCAGCGGCGAGTTCTTGCCGGTGACGATCGTCCCGTCGGCGAGCTCGATCGCGGCGCCGACGAACACGCCGTTGTTCCCCTTCCCCGACGTCTCGGCGGCGAGCGCCGCGGCCCGGGCCGGCGGCACCACCCGGCGATCCTCCGGCGCCAGCCCCAGCTCCCTCATGATCAGCTCGGCGCGCTCCCCGTCCTCGCGCTCCACCAGCCCCGACGCGTACTCGCAGGCGTAGCGGAAGTGGCGGCGGATCACTTCCTGGAGGGCCGCCGAACGGGCCGCCGCGTCGTCGACGATCGCGAAGCCGGCGCGGTTCACGCCCATGTCGGTCGGCGAGCGGTACACCGTGCCGTTGCCGGTGATCCGCTCGAGAATGCGCTGCAGCAGCGGGAACGCCTCGACGTCGCGGTTGTAGTTGACGGCCTGCTCGCCGTAGGCGGCGAGGTGGAACGGGTCGATCAGGTTGACGTCGCGCAGCTCGACGGTGGCCGCCTCGTAGGCGACGTTGAGCGGGTGCTTGAGCGGCAGGTTCCAGATCGGGAACGTCTCGAACTTCGCGAATCCCGCGTGCACACCCCGCCGATGCTCGTGGTAGAGCTGCGACAGGCAGGTGCCGAGCTTGCCGCTCCCCGGCCCCGGCCCGGTCACCACCACGATCGGACGCTCGGTCTCGATGCGCTCGCTCGCGCCGTAGCCGGCGTCGCTGACGATCAGGTCGACGTCCGTCGGGTAACCGCGCGTCGCGCGGTGGGTGTAGACACGCACGCCGCGCCGCTCCAGGCGTGCCTTGAAGACCCGCGCCGCCGGCTGGTCGTCGAAGCGCGTGATCACCACCGCGCGCACCAGCAGGCCGCGTTCCGGAAGGTCGTCGATCAGCTTCAGGGTGTCGACGTCGTACGGGATGCCGAAATCGGCGCGTACCTTCTCGCGGTCGATGTCGCCGGCGTGGATGCACACCAGGATCTCGGCGCGGTCGGCGAGCTCGCGCAGCAGGCGGATCTTGACGTTCGGGTCGAACCCGGGGAGCACGCGGGCGGCGTGGAAGTCGTGGACGAGCTTGCCGCCGAACTCGAGGTACAGCTTGTTGCCGAACCGCTCGCAGCGTTCGACGATCGCCCGCTTCTGCTGCTCGAGATAGACCCCGGTGTCAAAAGCTGTCGCGGTCATGAGCAGACCCCCTCGGTATTTCGTCTGCGAAGGTCGGAACGCGTCTGACAGAGCGTTCTCCGGCGTGCCCCCGCTCGCCGACGGGCGGCACTGCCGGGTGGGAGCGTCGCAGGTGGCCAGGATCGTCCGCGTATGGTATTATGATTCTTGATGTTGCTCGCCGAACCGCGAAAAGCCCGGGGGACCGGACAACACGGCCGTAAGGTCAGACCTCCGGCGCGCCCGCTGCGCCGCGGCGCGAGTCGCTCGGCCGGCGACAGCGACTGCGCCCAGCGGACGCAGGCTCGCCGCGCGGAGGGAACCGTCGAGGGAGCGTCGCCAGTCGTCCACTGACGGCGCCTGCAGCACGCGAATCATGCCCGTGCGGGCACCAGCCCGAGTTCCAGCCGAGCCGCCACGAACGACGCACCTGCGAGCAGCACCCACCGGTTTCCGACGCGAGGAGCAAAAGCATGGTCATCTTCTGCGGTGTCTGCCGCGATCGCCTGGCGCGATCCGGTGATGAGTGGAAGCACGGGAAGGGCGAGCCCGCCGAGCCGCACAAGGCCGAGCCGCTCGCGGCGAAGCGGTGTCAGCTTTTCGACCCAAGCGTCGTCGGCCTGCCCGGCTATGACCGCACGCTCGCCTGGCTGGTCAAGGCCGAGCGCGCCGCCAAGTCGCCCATCGAGCCGTGGCGCATCGGCGTGTACGTCTTCGACGGCAAGGTCCGCGGCGTCTTCAAGTTCACCGGCGACGCCGGGACCGCGCGTCCCAAGTCGCCGTTCCAGCCGCCGCAGCCAGGCGCTCCGGGGTTCCTGCGCAATCATCCGCTGGTCAAGGAGCGGCTGGCCGCGCGGGGCGCGGCTCGCGAGTAGACGGCGACACGTTGCCCCGCCCCCGGGCGCCGAGAGACGAAGGGCCGGGACTCGCCCGGCCCTCCGCTCGTTCCCTGTCCTCGACGCCGGTCGCTTCGAACCGCGATCCACCAGCCGAGAACCACTACTTCTTCTTCGTCTTCCTCGGGTGCTGGAGCTGCGCCTGCGCCGCCGCGAGGCGGGCGATCGGCACGCGGAACGGCGAGCAGGAGACGTAGTCCATGCCCACCAGGTGGCAGAACTCCACCGAGTTGGGCTCGCCGCCGTGCTCGCCGCAGATCCCGATCTTGAGCTTCTTGCGGGTCTTGCGGCCGAGCTTGACGCCCATCTCGACGAGCTTGCCGACGCCGTCGCGGTCGAGCACCTGGAACGGGTCGACCGGCAGCAGCTTCTTCTCCACGTAGTCCGGCACGAACCCGCCGATGTCGTCGCGCGAGAACCCGAACGTCATCTGCGTCAGGTCGTTGGTGCCGTACGAGAAGAACTCGGCGGTCTCGGCGATCTTGTCGGCCGTCAGGCAGGCGCGCGGGATCTCGATCATGGTGCCGTACAGGTGCGGGATGGTCTTCATCTTGTACTTTGCGCACACCTCGGCGTAGACCTTCTTCGCCAGCTTCTTCTGGTTCTCCAGCTCGGAGACCATGCCGACCACCGGCACCATGATCTCGGGAAGCACCTTCTTGCCTTCCTTGATCAGCTCGGCGGCCGACTCGAGGATGGCGCGGAACTGCATCTCGGAGATCTCCGGGAAGGTGACGCCGAGGCGCACGCCGCGGTGCCCCATCATCGGGTTGGACTCGTGCAGGTCGTCGGCGCGCTTGGCGAGCACCTCGACGGTGATGCCGAGCGCGGCCGCCAGCTTCGCCCGCTCCTCCGCCCCTTGCGGCACGAACTCGTGCAGCGGCGGGTCGAGCAGGCGGATCGTCACCGGCAGCCCGTCCATGACCGCCAGCGTCGCCTTGATGTCCTTCTTGACGAACGGGAACAGCTCGTCGAGCGCCGCCCGCCGCTCCGCCTCGCCCTCGGAGACGATCATCTTGCGCAGCAGGAACAGCGGCTGCTCCGAGCCCTTGCCGTAGAACATGTGCTCGGTGCGGAACAGGCCGATCCCCTCGGCGCCGAACTCGCGCGCCTTGGCCGCGTCCTCCGGCGTGTCGGCGTTGGTGCGGACGTTCATCGCCCGGATGCCGTCGGCGATCGCCATGAACTGCTGGAAGCGCGGGTTCTCCGTCGCGTCCATCATCGCGAGTCGGCCGGCGTACACGTGGCCACGCGTGCCGTTGAGGGTGAAGACGTCGCCCTCCTTGAAGCTGCGCCCGCCGACCTCGATCACCTTCTTGTGGACGTCGACCTCGAGCGCGCCGGCGCCGACGATGCAGCACTTGCCCCAGCCGCGCGCCACCAGCGCCGCGTGCGAGGTCATGCCGCCGCGCGCGGTCAGGATGCCGACCGCCGCCCGCATCCCCTCGACGTCCTCGGGGTTGGTCTCCTCGCGGACCAGGATCACCTTCTTGCCCTGCTTCGCCCACTCGACCGCGTCCGCGGCGGTGAACACCACCTGCCCGCAGGCGCCGCCGGGACCGGCCGGCAGCCCCTTGGCGATGAGGTCCGCGCCCTTCTCCGCGGTCGGGTCGACGATCGGGTGGAGCAGCTCGTCGAGCTGCGCCGGGGCGACGCGCATCACCGCGGTCTCGGGGGTGATCAACCCCTCGGCGAGCATGTCCATCGCCATGTTGAGCGCCGCGGTGCCGGTGCGCTTCCCGACCCGGCACTGCAGCATCCACAGGCGCCCCTCCTGGATGGTGAACTCGATGTCCTGCATGTCGGTGTAGTGGCGCTCGAGGGCGTCGCGGATGTCGTGCAGCTCGCGGTACACCTCGGGCATCGCCGTCTCGAGCGACGGCAGATGCCGGTTCTGCTCGTTCTTGGTCGCCTCGTTGAGCGGGTTCGGGGTGCGGATGCCGGCCACCACGTCCTCGCCCTGGGCGTTGACCAGCCACTCGCCGTAGAACGCGTTCTCGCCGGTGGCGGGGTTGCGGGTGAACGCCACGCCGGTGGCCGAGGTGTCGCCCATGTTGCCGAACACCATCGCCTGCACGTTGACGGCGGTGCCCCAGTCGTCCGGGATCCCCTCGATGCGGCGGTACGACACCGCGCGCTTGCCGTTCCACGACGCGAACACCGCGCCGATGCCGCCCCAGAGCTGCTCGTACGGGTCGTCGGGGAACTCCTTGCCGAGGACCTCCCTCACCGTGGCCTTGAAGCGGCCGGCGAGCGCCTCCAGGTCCTCGGCGGAGATGTCTGCGTCGCTGGCGTAGCCCTTCGCCTTCTTGAGACCGTCGAGCAGGCGGTCGAGCTGCTGGCGGATCCCCATCCCCTCGGCGGGCTCGACGCCGGCCGCCTTCTCCATGACGACGTCCGAGTACATCGCGATCAGGCGTCGGTAGGCGTCCCAGACGAATCGCGGGTTGCCGGTCTTCCTGATCAGGCCCGGGATCGTCGCCGAGCACAGGCCGACGTTGAGGACCGTCTCCATCATCCCGGGCATCGACTTGCGGGCGCCGGAGCGCACGGAGACGAGCAGCGGGTCGGTCGGGTCGCCGAACCGGGCGCCCATGATCGCCTCGACCCTGGCGAGCGCGGCGCGCACCTCGGCGTCGAGCGTCTCCGGGTAGCTCCTGTGGATCATGTAATGGGTGCACACCTCTGTGGTGATGGTGAACCCGGCCGGCACCTGGATGCCGAGGTTCGCCATCTCGGCGAGGTTGGCGCCCTTGCCGCCGAGCAGGTTCTTCATGTCCGCGCGGCCGTCCGCCGCGCCACCGCCGAAGAAGTAAACCGCTTTCTCGTTGCTCATCGCATCCTCCAGGAAGCAAGCGTGGTCAGTGTTCGGTAGTCAGCGATCGGTGATCAGTGGCATGTGGCGCCGGTGCGGCGCCGCGGGGTTCCTCGTCGACCCGCTGCCGCCGCCGAATCCCATGAGCCTGCGGTGCACGCCGCGCCCGCGAAAGTCACGACCTTCAGGGAGCGCGGATGTGGGGCGCGCGCGCCGCACGCGCGGGTGCAGCTCAGCAGCTCCCGGCCAGCCGGCGCGGAGCGCCGGCCCCACATCGGGGCCGCCGGAAGTGTTCTGCCCTCCCCAAGGGCAGGGACTCTCCGGATCCTCCCAGCGGCACGGTACATCGTCATGCCGTGAGCCGAGAGAGGTCCGCGAGGCGCAGGAACAGCGCCTCGATGCGCGCGAGCAGCGCCAGGCGCGCGCGCCTGAGCGCCTCGTCCTCACACATCACCAGCACATCGGTGAAGAAGCGGTCGAGCGGCGCGGCGAGCGCGGCCAGGTGCGCGAACGCCGCCGGGAAGTCCCCCGCGGCCACGGCGCCCTCCGCCGCACGCCCGGCCGCCGCGACCGCCGCGTCGAGCTCCCGCTCCGCCGGCTCCCTGAGCTCCCCCGCCTCGCCGGCGCAGGCGGGGTTCTTCGCGAGGATGTTGCGTACCCGCTTGAACGCCACCGCGAGCTGCGCGAACGCCGGCGCCTGGCGCACGGCATCGAGCGCCCGCGCCCGCGCCACGTCGTCGGGAACCACCCCCCAGCGGGCCGCGAGCACGGCTTCGGCCGCCTCGGCGGTCACGCCGGCGGCGCCGGTCAGGTAGAAGCGCAGGCGGTCCCGCAGGAACTCCTCGAGGACGCCCTGCGCGGCGGGCTTTCCCCGCCGCACCTCGAGCGCCTCGGCGATCGCCGCCTTGAGGTCGAGAGCAAGCGGCGCCTCGGCGCAGATCTTCACCACCGCCAGCGCCGCGCGCCGCAGCGCGAAGGGGTCCTTCGAGCCGGTCGGCACCTCGCCGATGGCGAACATCGCGGCGAGGGTGTCGAGGCGGTCGGCGACGCCGAGCACCGCGCCCACCGGGCCGCGCGGCACCGGCCCCTCGGCGCCGACCGGCTGGTACTGGTCGTAGATCGCCTGCCACACCGCCGCGCTCTCGCCGTCGAGACGCGCGTAGATCCCGCCCATCACCCCCTGCAGCTCCGAGAACTCCGCCACCATGGCGGTGGTGAGGTCGGCCTTGGCGAGCTGGATGGCGCGGCGCAGGTCGGCGGATCTCGCCACGCCGAGCGCCTCGAACGGCGGGCTGCCGGCGAGACGGTCGACGGCGTCGCTCTTGGCCGCGAAAGACCCCAGCGCCTGGTGGAAGGTAAGCCGCTCGAGCGCCGTTGCGCACTCGGCGAGCGGCCTCTGGCGGTCGTGCGCGAAAAAGAACGCCGCGTCGGCGAGGCGCGCGCCGCACACCCACTCGTTGCCCTGCCGCACCAGCCCTTCCGGGTCGTCGGCGCGGTCGGCTGCGGCGATGAAATACGGCGCGACCCGCCCCTCTCGGGCCAGCACCAGCGTCTTCTGGTGGTGGCGCAGGGTGGTGATCAGCACCTCCTCCGGCAGCTCGAGGAAGCGCTCCTCGATGGCGCCGCGCACGGCCCCCGGGAACTCGACGAGCTCCACCAGCTCGGAGAGCAGGCCGGGGTCGGGGCGCACCTCGCAGCCGACCTCGGCGGCGAGCGCCGCGATGCGCGCATCGAGCTGCGCGCGCCGCTCGCCGGCGTCGAGGAGCACGCCGGCCTGCGCGAGCGACGTGCGGTACGCCGCCAGGCCGGCGGCGCCGGCCACCTCGATCTCCGCCGGCGCGATCACCCGGTGCCCGACGGTCGTCGAGCCGGCGGTCACGCCGAACAGGCGCAGCGGCACCACCTGGTCGAGCGTCTTCGCTCCGAACAGCGCCACCACGCCGTGCACCGGCCGGACGTACTCGTGCTCTCCCGCTCCCCAGCGCATCCGCTTGGGGAAGTGGAGCGCGGCGACCACGCGCGGCGCGATCTCGGCAAGCACCTCGGGAGCCGGCCGCCCGGCGATCCGGCGCGTTGCGGCGATCACGTCGCCCTTGGCCCCCTTGACCACGCGCAGCGCGTCAACCGCGACACCGTGAGCTCTTGCGAAGCCGACGGCGGCAGGCAGCGGCGAGCCGTCCTGGGTGAAGGCGGCCTTCACCGGCGGGCCGGTGACCTCCTCCTCGCGATCGGCCTGGCGCTCCGGCAGCCCGTCGACGTGCACGACGAGGCGCCGCACCGTCGACAGCGCGGTGACCGTGCAGCCGCCCATCCCGGCCTCGCCGAGCTCGGCGGCGAAGCGCGCGGCGAGCTGCTCGCGCGCCCCGGGCAAGGCGTTGGCGGGGATCTCCTCGCAGCGCACCTCGAGCAGGAACTGGTGCGCGCTCATGGCTTCTCCAGCAACGGGAAGCCCATCGCCTCGCGCTGCGCGACGTACGCCTTCGCGCAGCGCACCGCCATCCGCCGCACGCGGCCGATCAGCCCGACGCGCTCGGTCACGGCGACCGCGCCGCGGGCGTCGAGCAGGTTGAACAGGTGCGACATCTTCAGCGCCGCCTCGAGGCCGGGCACGACCAGCGGGTCGTCGCCCTCGAGGCAGCGCACCGCCTCGCGCTCCCAGTCCTCGAAGTGGCGGGCCAGCATCTCGGTGTCGGCGGTCTCGAACGCATAGCGCGACAGCTCCACCTCGTCGCGATGTCGCACCTGGCCGTAGGTCAGGCCGCCGCCCCACGTCATCTCGTAGATCGACTGGCGGCGCTGCAGGAACATCGCGATGCGCTCGAGCCCGTACGTGAGCTCGGCGGAGATCGGCTTGAGGTCGATCCCGCCGGCCTGCTGGAAGTAGGTGAACTGCGTCACTTCCATGCCGTCGAGGAGCACCTGCCAGCCGACCCCCCACGCCCCGAGCGTCGGCGACTCCCAGTTGTCCTCCTCGAAGCGGACGTCGTGCACCGCCGGGTCCACCCCGAGCGCGCGCAGCGACTCGAGGTAGAGCGCCTGCACGTCGTCCGGCGACGGCTTGAGGATCACCTGAAGCTGCATGTGCTTGCCGAGGCGGAACGGGTTCTTGCCGTAGCGCGCGTCGGCCGGCCGCCGCGACGGCTGCACGAACGCGACACGGTACGGCTCCGGCCCGAGCACGCGCAGGAACGTCTCCGGGTGCATCGTGCCGGCGCCGACCTCGACGTCGTACGCCTGCTGGACGACGCACCCGCGCGCCCCCCAGAACTCGGAGAGCCTGAGGATCAGTGTCTGGAGCTCCACTTCTTATCACCCCACGCGGCCGCACCGAAGCGGCCGCGAAGCGTGATAGTAGCATGCGGCTACCCGCGCGCGAGAGGGGCTGCGCGCTTCGGAGCGCCGCGTCCGCGACGGGACCGGCGCCGCCCGGACGCACTGCCGGCGCGGCGCGGCCGCACCGGGACGGGCGCCGCGGCGGCGGCCGTCGCCTCGCGCGTTCCCGGGGACGCTCCGCGAGCCGGGGCTGGACGTCCCGTCGGGGTGGCGCCGACGCTGCCAGTGGCGCCTCTCCCCGGGCGGTCTACCCGTCGATCTCGACGCCGGGGCCGGCGAACAGCGGGCACGGCATGCACCCCGGGGTCCGGGTCGTCACGCTCAGCACGACCTTCGTCGGCGACACCTTCTTCGCTGCGGTCAGGACCCTGACCTCGCCGGCGCGCAGCGAGAATCGGTTCCCCGGCACGCCGTCGAAGATCTGGAAGCCGACCGCCGGCCGCGCCTCGAACTCGACGTCGCACGGGCTCGCGTTGACGATGTGCACGACGTGTCCGCCACGAACGGTGATCGACCCCGGCGTGGACGTCAGCCCCCGCCGCCGATCGTCGCACGTCGCCTCGTGGATCGTGATCACGTGCGAGACGCACTCCGTCGCGCACCACCTGCGGCAGAAGGTGCTCGAGCACCCCTGCAGCGAGAGCGCCGCGGGCACGGCGACGCACGCCGCGAGCGCAAGCAGCGGCCAGCGCCTGCGGCCCTCCGCCAGCGATGTTCTCATCGCTCCCTCCTTGTCCGAGGCCGGCGCCTCGGTCGGTCAGGTCGGGCGCGCGAGCAGCTCGACGAGGCGCCGGTACCTCTCGTCGGCGACGAGCTCGCGCAGGGTCGGACGGTTCTCGAAGCGCCGGCGGGCGACGCCGGCGCGCAGGGCGCGCTCGACCCACTGCAGCGCGCGGTCCCGGTCGCCCAGGTCCCACAGGCACTCGGCGATGTCGGCCATCTGGTGCGGGTCGCCCGGAGTGGTCGCCAGGACGGGCTCCAGCACCGCCAGGCCGCGTTGGGTCTCCCCGAGCGCCCCGATGTAGCCGGCCAGGTCCGTGGTGACGGCGGCGTCTCCGGGCGCCTCGCGCAGGCGCGCCTCCGCGAGCTCGACGGCGCGCCGGAACGTGGGCGCCGTCTTCTCCGGCACGCCGCCGTACTTGTAGGCGAAACCGAGGTTCCCCCACGTCTTGTACGAGGAGCCGTCCTCCGCCAACGCGCGCTCGAGCACGGCGACGGCGTCGGCGAAGCGCGCCTCGTCGAAGTAGAGCGTGCCGAGGTTGGAGAGCGCGACCCGGCTCGGCTCGATGGCGAGCGAGCGCTCGAGCAGCTCGCGCGCCTCGGCGGTTCTGCCCAGGCGGAAGTAGACGAGGCCGAGGTTGTTGTAGCCGCGGGTGAAGCGCGGCGCGCAGTCGATCACCTCGCGCCACTGCGTCGCCGCGGCCTCGTACCGGCCCTGCGACAGGTACAGCTTCGCCAGCAGGTGATGCGGCGGCCAGTACCCGGGGCGCATGAAAACCGCCCGCTGGAACTCCTGCTCGGCATCCCCCGCCCTGCCGGCCGCCTGCAGCGCGGTCGCGCGCTCCACGGCGACCTCGGCACACGCCGGCTCCGCCGTCGCGGCATGGTCGAGCGCGGTCGCCGCCTCCGCCGGCCGCCTCCCGGCCGTGTGCACGGCAGCCAGCAGGCGATACCCCTCGCCCGTCCAGCGACGGTCGGCCGCCACCCGGGCGGCGGCGGCGGCGGCGCGCTCGAGCCAGGCTGCGTCGCGCGTGACCTCGAAGCGCCGCAGGTGGACGCGGCCGAGGGCCAGCCACGCCTGCGCAAACAGCGGGTCGCGCGTCGTCGCGGTCTCGAGCAGTGCGGCGGCCCTCTCCAGGGGCGCTTCGCCGCGCGCCGTCGCGGCGAGCCCGAGCGCCTCGACGTACGACAGGAACGACTCGCGCATCGTCGTGCCCGCAGCGGCCAGCCGCCCCGCCGCATCGCCGCGAACCTCGAAGCCGACCATGCCGGCGACCCTGGTCACGAGCCCGCCCTGAAACGACGCCAGGTTGGCGGCCCGGTCGTCGACGACGGCCGAGCGCAGCGTGGCGCCGCGGCCGTCGGTCACCGTCAGGTCGAGACGGAGACGGTCGCCGTCGCGCTGCAGCCGGCCGCCGGCGGCAAGCGTGACGCCGAGCTTGCGCTGCAGGTCCGCGGCGGACTCGGCGCCGAGGGCGGCCGCTTCCCGCCACGGCACCGTCCAGCACTCGGGCGGCTGGTCGCGCTCGATCGCCAGCAGGCCGGCCTCCACCACCTCGGAGAGGCCGGCGGCGACCGCAGCGAGCGACGCATCGCCTTCGACAGGCATGAAGCGGAGGACCGCGACGCGCCTGAGCGCCGGCAGCGGCGGCTCCGCGAGCCAGCGCCGTCCCCAGGCCCCTCCGACGACCGCGACCGCCGCCAGCACGACGGCTCCTGCCGCCCATAGCGGCACGCGCATCGCGATGGCTCGGGAGCGGTGCCTGCGGGCGGCCGCGGTGCCGGCGACGTCCGGCCTGGACTGGGCGCCGCCCTGCAGCGCGAAGCCGACGTCGCGCGCCGACTGGAAGCGGTCATCGGGCCGCTTCTGGAGGCACCGCTTGATCACGGCGCGCACCGCCCCTGAAACGGTTCGCGGCAGCGGCGCCGGATCCTCGCTCAAGATCGCGGCGATCGTCTCGGCGCCCGTCTCGCGACGGAACGGCCCCTGGCCGCCGAGCATCTCGTGCAGGACGCAGCCGAGCGCGAAGATGTCCGCGCGGTGGTCCACCGGCTGGCCGCGCACCTGCTCGGGCGCCATGTAGCCGAGCGTGCCCATCATGCGGCCGGCCTGTGTCGCCGCGCTGGTCACGCGCGTGTCCGCATAGGGGCCGGCCGGCTCGTCGGGGTCGACCAGCTTCGCCAGCCCGAAATCGAGGATCTTCAGGTGTCCGCCCGCGGTGACGAAGAGGTTCGCCGGCTTGAGGTCGCGGTGGACGATGCCGCGGCCGTGCGCCGCAGCCAGGCCGCCTGCGATCTGCACCGCATACTCGATCGCCTGGCTCGGCGGCAGCGGCCCGTGCTGCAGGAGGTCGCGCAGCGTCTGCCCTTCGAGCAGCTCCTCGACCAGGTATGGGAGCCCCTCGTGAACGCCGACATCGTGCACGGTGAGGATGTTGGGGTGGTCGAGGGCGCCGGTGGCGCGCGCCTCCTTCTCGAACCGCCGCAGCCTCTCGCGGTCGAGCGACATCGCCGCCGGAAGGACCTTCACCGCGACGTCCCGGCCGAGCCGGCGGTCACGCGCGCGATATACCTCGCCCATGCCGCCGGCGCCCAGGGTGCCGACGATCTCATACGGTCCGACGGAGGTTCCAGGGTGCAGCGAAGGCATGGCGGCCTGAGAGCTTGCGCGTTGTGTTGCAGCAGTGTACCACGCGCGTCAAAGGCGTTGATCAGACTCTGCTTGAGCCGTGGCCGCGCCCGCGCAGCACCCCAGCCAACTGCCGCGACAGTCGCAAGCGGCGGCACAGCGCCCGCAGGCGCGCCATGTCGAGCTGCGGGTTGCGGTCGAGGAGCTCGACCACGTCGAGGTGTGACTTCGGCCCGCCTGCGTAGAGCTTGAACGCAATCAGGTGATAGAGGTCGACGACCTTGAGCGGACGGCCTTCGATGAGCGTCTCGGCACTCGCGAGCGCCATGACCACCAGCCGCGGGAACCCGCCCGCGGGCGGGTTGAGGAAGTTGACGATCTGCACGAGTGCCGCGCCGCCGGAGATGATGTCCACTACGCCGCCCAGCGGGTCGTCGGCATCCGGGTCATGGATCGCCACGGTGTAGCCCCTGGCGGCCAGCGATCCGGCGACCCGGCGGAGAACGCCGGGTTCGACGGCAACGGCGAGGTCGAGGTCGACGGTGTCGCGCGGGTAGCCGTGGACTGCAAGAGCCATGGCGCCGATGACGACGGCGTCAACGTTGTGGCCATGCAGAGTCGCCAGGACCTCTTCGGCGACCCGAAGTGTCGCATCGAGGCTCGGCAGCTCATTCATCCCGGCGCACCGGTTCACCTCGCCGCTCGAGGAGCGTGCGGCGGCGCAGCCCCAGCGCCAGGGCGAGCGCCATGCGCTCCTCGGCGGTCATCGCGCGGATGCGGGCACGCTCCGCATCGCGCGAGGCCTCACCGCTCGCGCTTCTCCGCCGACCGGACGCCGGCATCCCCCTGCTCGCAACTCCGTCGCGCACGCCGCTACGGTAACACGAGCGCTGGAAGCGGTTACGCCGCGTCGACGCTCACCGCAACGGACGGGTCGACCTGCTCCTTCTCGATCAGCGCCGGCCAGAAAGCCACCACCTCCTGCGGCTTCGGCCGGCCGCCGGCGAAGCCGGTCACCCCGGGCGGGCCGGCGGTGATCAGCGGCGCCAGCTCCATCCCGAATCGCGCGACCGCCTCGCGGTCCTTGCCGCGCACACCGAGGCGCAGCACGACCTCCGGCGGGTCGGCGGGCGCCGGCGCCATCCCCGGTTGGCAGACGCCGGTGCCGACCAGCTCCACCAGCCGATCCTCGTCGCGGAAGCGCACCCCGGCCTTCTCCAACCGCTTCCACACGATGTCGGCGGCGAGGCGCGCCTTTTCGACGGCTCGCGGTCCCGCCACGACGAGCTGCCCCGTCGCCTTGTACCCTTCGTGGAACGAGGCGGAGACCTTGTATGTGGGCGTGGCCGCGGCGCCACGCACCCCGCTCACCCGCACCCGGTTTGTTCCGGCGGCCTCCACCCGCGCGCTGGTGAAGTCGGCGACGCAGTCCGGCGTGACGTAGCGCCGCGGGTCGCCCATCTCGTAGACGAGCTGCTCGCTCACCGTCGCGACCGACACCAGCCCGCCGGTGCCCGGGTGCTTGGTGACGACGAACGAGCCGTCCGCCTCGCACTCGACGATCGGGTAGCCGACGTCCCAGAGATCCGGCACCTCCCACCAGCGGGTGAAGTTGCCGCCGGTGCACTGGGCGCCGCACTCGATGATGTGGCCCGCCACGGTGCCGGCGGCGAGGCGGTCCCAGTCGTTCCCGGCCCAGCCGAACTCGTGCACCAGCGGCCCGAGCGCCAGCGAGGTGTCGGTGATGCGGCCGGCGAGCACGATCTGCGCCCCCTCGTCGAGAGCGCGCGCCACCGGCCGCGCGCCGAGGTAGACGTTCGCCGACAGCACCTTGGCGTGCGGCACCTTGCACAGCAGGTCGCCGGTGTCCATGTGCGCTAGGTGGTGGCCGGCGGCGCACAGGCGGCCGAGGCGCGGCAGCAGGTCGTCGCCCTCGACGATCCCGACCTTCAGCCCGCGGATGCCGAGCTCGCGCGCCAGCTTGAGCACCTCGTCCCGGCACCCGCCGGGGTTCAGCCCGCCGGCGTTGGTGACGACCTTGATCCCCTTCTCCGCGATCACCGGCAGCGCTCGCCGGAGGAAGCCGATGAAGTCCGTCGCGTAGCCCTTGTGGGGGTCGCGCAGGCGCTGCCGCATCATGATCGACAGTGTCACCTCGGCGAGGTAGTCGAGCCCGAGGTAGTCGACCGGCCCGCGGGTGATCAGCTCGTACGCCGCGTCGGGCGAGTCGCCCCAGAACCCCTGGCCGTTGCCGATCCGTATCGTGCGTGGCATGGGGGAAGTGTAGCGGTAGCTGGACCCACGCCCCGTTGCCCGCAGAAATGACAAGTTGACTTGACAAACCGTCGAGTCGGCATTACATTCGTTTTGATGCCGCTCATCAACCGCGTCCGGTATTTCCGCTTCATGCGCGGCGAGATCAGCCAGGCGGCGCTGGCCGAGAAGGTGCAGGTGTCGCGCCAGACGATCGTCGCGGTGGAGAAGGGCAACTACAACCCGTCGGTGGAGCTCGCGCTGCGGCTCGCCCGCGCGCTCGGCGCCACCGTCGAGGAGCTGTTCGCGCTCGAGGGGGAGGGCTCGTGAGCCGACGAACGCTGAATTTGCTCCGGGCGGCCTGGGTGGCGGTGACCGCCCTGCTGATGGCGGTGTGGAACGAGAACGCCTGGGTGCTGCTGCTGCTGTTGCCGGCGCTCGGGCCGGTCCTGCGCGAGGCGGCGCCCGCCCCCGACCTCGACGAGCGGCAGCGCCTCGTCGACTACCGCGCCTCGCACTGGGCACTGGTCGCGGTCTACGTCGTGCTGTTCCTGCTCTTCGCCCGCGCCTGGTTCCAGCTCAGGAAGGAGCCGCCGATCGAGCTGTGGCTGGTGCTGCTGGCGCCGCTGGTGGTGCGAACCGTGCTCGGCGTCGTGCAGGGGTTCGGCGGTCGCAAGCTCGCCCTGATCCTCGGCTTCGTCTGCGGCGCCGTGTGGCTCGCCTTCAGCACCGCCTCGCACGGCGTCTCGCCGGAGTCGGCGGTCGGGCTCGGCATCATCGGCTTCACGGCACTCGGCATCCGCTGGCCGCGCCTGGGAGGCGCCCTGCTCGCCGTCGCCGCGGCCGCGTGCGCCGCCATCCTCACCCCGGTCGGCGTCAGGAACACCGGCGGCGACTGGGTGTTCGTCGCGGTGATGGCGCTTGCGCTCCCCTTCCCGCTGCTTCTCGCGGGGATCGGCCTGATCGCCTCCGCCGTGCGCGCGGCCCGCCCGGCGGCGGACGAGTTCGGCGACCTCAGGAGGCCGTCATGAGACGGAGAAACCCCAATGCAACAGCCTGCGCCCTCGCCGCCGCGATCCTGCTCACCAGCGTCGGCGTGATGTTCGCCCTGAGCCGCGCCAAGCCGCCGAAGAGCGTGAAAGAGCAACGAACCTCCACCCGCGAACTGCTCGACGCTCCGCGCGAGGAGCAGGGCGTGCCGTGCCGCGGCTACGTCGAGCTCGACGCCGCGGGGAGACTGAAGTCGGCCATCCTCGACCGCGAGCACGCCTTCGGCCCGGTCGCGCTCCCCGCGAATACCCAGTTCCACCTGCGCCCCGACGGCACCGTCAAAGATGTCCACCTCGGCAGCGATTCGACCTTCGACGGCCACACCTGCCTCGGCCGCGGCCCCGGCGAGTGGATGACCGGGTTCCATCCGAACGGCCGCCTCGCGTACTGCTTCCTCGCCGGCGACCAGGTCATCGACGGGGTCCCGTGCCGCCGCGGCAGCTTCTGGGGCGAGCTCACCGGCGGTGTCATGGTCTCGTTCCACGACAACGGCGCGCTCGCGACGTGCCGCCTCGCCGCCGATGTGACGATCGCCGGACAGAGCTGCGGGAAGGGCGCACGGGTTGCGCTCGACCCCGAGGGAAAGGTCCTGTCCGCCGCGAAGCGACGGTGATGCGCGCGGGCGAAGCGCCCGCACGGCGTTCGCGGCGGCAAGCGCAAGGGAGGGTGAGATGAGCGAGACAGTGAAAGACCGGCCCGGGCCTGCGCTGCTGCGCCTGCGACTGGCCCTGGTCGCGTGCGCCGTGGTGCTGCTGGGCGCCGCCTTGTCGGTGGGCATCAGCGACAATCCGCCCGGGATACTGCTCGCGTTCCTGTCGAGCATCGCCCTGGTGGCGGCGTTCGCCGTCGCGCTGCGCACGAAGCGCCAGTTCGCGATCCTGTTGCTCGGGTCGTTGTTGTGCTTCGTGGGCGCGGCGATCCTCCACAACGTCTTCGAGGCGGCGGCCTCGGTCGCCGGGGTCTTTTGGCTCCGGGCCGGCGGCGAGGCCGCCGGGGCGGCGTTCTTCCTCGCCGCCGTCCTCCTCTGCCCGGCCGGCGCCGCGGTCGGCCTCGTCGGCGTCATCGCCGCGGCGCGGCGGCGCCCACCGGCGGACGCCTTCTAGCAGCGCTGCTGCGGCGCCCGGCTGCGAAGCCCGCGGCGCGGCTCCGTCGCGCGCGCCGGGGACGTCCCGAGATCGCTGCGATAGACGCGGCGATCCACCGCCACCCCAGTGGGCAACCATCGTCAAGAGTCGCCGTTCGCGCGTTTCTGCGACGGGGTCAGACAGATTGCACCCTGTCTTGCAACTCGCTTCGCGAGCCCGTACCCTAGCCGGGCGGCTGGCCGGACCGGAGGCTCTGCGGCCCGACCGGGGAGGGATCGATGAGCGTTGGGATCGTCGGATACGGCTCCTATGTCCCGCGGCGCCGGATCAAGCTGCCGGAGATCGCCAAGGTGTGGGGCGCCGACGCCGAGTCGTACGAGCGCGGGCTCGAGCTGCACGAGAAGTCGGTGCCGGCACACGACGAGGACACCATCACGATGGCGGTGACCGCGTCGCGGCGCGCGCTCGCGCGCGCGCAGATCGACCCGCAGACGATCGACGCGGTGTACGTCGGCTCGGAGTCGCACCCGTACGCCGTCAAGCCGTCGGGCACCGTGCTCGCCGAGGCGCTCGGCGCGGTTCCGGCGGTCCACTGCGCGGACCTCGAGTTCGCCTGCAAGGCCGGCAGCGAGGGGATGTTCCTCGCAGCGGCGCTGGTGAAGTCCGGCGAGGCGAGGCACGCCCTCGCGGTCGGCGCCGACACCTCGCAGGGGGCCCCCGGCGACGCCCTCGAGTACTCGACCGCTGCGGGCGCCGCCGCCTACATCTTCGGCAGCCATAAGCTGATCGCAACGCTCGACTGCCAGTGCTCGTTCATGACCGACACGCCCGACTTCTGGCGCCGCGAGTACATGCACTACCCGCGCCACGCCGGCCGCTTCACCGGCGAGCCGGCGTACTTCAAGCACACCCTCGGCGCGGCGAGGATGCTGATGGAGAAGAGCGGCACCAAGCCGGCCGATTTCGCGTTCGCGGTGTTCCACCAGCCCAACGGGAAGTTCCCGATGCGCGCCGGGGCGATGCTCGGGTTCACGAAGGAGCAGATGAACCAGGGGTGGCTCTCGCCGTGGCTCGGCAACACCTACTCCGGCGCCTCCCCTATCGGGCTCACCGCGATCCTCGACATCGCCAGGCCCGGCGACCGCATCCTGATGGTCTCCTACGGCTCCGGCTCGGGGTCGGACGGGTTCGTGTGGACGGTGACCGATCGCATCGACGAGGTGCGGGCGCTGGCGCCGCACACCCGCGTCCAGCTCGAGTCCAACAAGACCTACGTCGACTACGGCACCTACGCCAAGCTGCGCGGCAAGATCCGCATGGGCGAGTAGGGGGAGGCTGGCATGCGTGACGTGGCAATCATCGGTATCGGGCTCTCCCAGTGGGGCGAGGTGTGGGGCAGCTCGCTGCGCACCCTGTGGACGGAGGCGGCCCTCGCCGCGCTCGCGGATGCGGGCGTCGACACCGTGGACACCATCACGGTCGGGTCGATGAGCCCCGGCCTGTTCGTCGGCCAGGAGCACCTCGGCGCGCTGCTCGCGGACGAGGTGGGGATGCCGGGCGTCCCGGCCACCCGCGTCGAATCGGCGTGCGCGTCGGGCGGCGTCTCGTTCAAGGCGGCGTTCGCCGAGGTGGCATCCGGGATGGCGGACATCGCCCTCGCCACCGGCGTCGAAAAGATGACCGACGTCTCGGGCGACGAGTGCACCGCCGCGCTCGCCACCGCCGCCGACGCCGAGCTCGAGGTGTTCCACGGCGCCTCGTTCCCCGGGCTGTACGCGATGATGGCGCGCGCCCACATGGAGCGGTACGGCACGACGCGCGAGCAGCTCGCCATGGTCGCGGTGAAGAACCACAAGCACGGCTCGATGAACCCGCGCGCCCAGTATCGCCAGGAGATCACGGTCAAGGACGTGCTGCGCTCGGCCAAGGTCGCCGATCCCCTGAACGTGCTCGACTGCTCGCCGATCACCGACGGCGCCGCCGCCGTCGTCATCGCCGAGATCGGTCTCGCGCGCACGCTCGCCAAGGGGCGGCCGCTCGTGCGCGTCGCCGGCATCGGCCACGCCACCGACTGCATCGCGCTGCACAGCCGGCCCGACATGACAAGGATCCCGGCCACCACGAAGGCGGCCGAGCGGGCGTTCGCGATGGCCGGCCGGCGGCGCGAGGACGTCAGCCTCGTCGAACTGCACGACTGCTTCACCATCGCCGAGATCGTGGTGCTCGAGTCGCTCGGGTTGTGCGCGCCCGGCGAGGGCGGCAAGCAGGCCGAGTCCGGCCGCACCGCGCTCGGCGGCGCGCTGCCGGTCAACGTCTCGGGCGGCCTGAAGTCGAAGGGCCACCCGGTCGGCGCCACGGGCATCGCGCAGCTCTGCGAGCTGACGGCGCAACTACGCGGTGAAGGCGGCAAGCGCCAGGTCGCCGGCGCGAGGCTCGGCCTCGCTCAGAACATGGGCGGCACCGGCGCCTCGACCGTGGTCACCCTGCTGGAGGTGGCGTCATGAGCCTGAACCCCGCCCGCGTCGCCCGCGAGTTCCCCTCCCGCTACCGCCTGGAGGCGGCGAAGTGCATCGGCTGCGGCCGGATCTCGTTCCCGGCGCGCACCGTCTGCCCGGCGTGCCGCGGCACGCGGCACGCCGCCGTCACCGTCGCGCCCGAGGGGAAGATTCTCACCTTCACGGTGATCCACGTGCCCCCCGCCGAGTTCAAGGGGCAATCGCCGTACGTGCTGGCCGTGGTCGAGGTGGCGGGCGGCGTCCGCACGACCTGCCAGGTCGCCGATGTCGACCCCGCCGCCGTCACGATCGGGATGCCGGTCCGCCTCGAGTTCCGCCGCATCCAGGAGGACGGCGAGGCGGGTGTGATCGCGTACGGGCACAAGGCCGTTCCGGCCTGACCGCCGGAACGGCCGCGGTTCCTGGCTCGTGGTTCGTGATTCGTGGTTCGAAGACAGTGGGCGGTCACGCCCAGCGGACCACGAATCACGACCTACGAACCGCCGGCGTCCGTTGATCCGTTGCGGAACGCATCTCGTCGGAAGGGCTGCGGGCGACGAGGGTCTGTGCCAGCCCGGTTCAGCGAACCGCGAATCACGAACCGCGGGCCACTTTCTTCAGGTAGCGCCAGCTCACGATCTCGCGGCCGGTGAAGCGTTGCACCAGCCCCACGAGCCACGACGCGGCGTCGGCGGGAGGGGCGCCGACCTGCTCGACCGGGCAGCGCAGTGCAGCCGCCAGCCAGGCGGCGCCCTCGCCCGACAGCCGTTCCACGGCGCCGCGCGGGCGGTGGTCCGCGCACGCCAGCACGCCCTCCGCGACGTCGAACTCGCGCCGCCCGGCCGGCAGCTCGGCGCCGCACACGCCGCAGCGGTTCAGCTCCGGGAGTACGCCCGAGAGCTTGAGCAGCCACAGCTCGGCGTAGGCGACGACCGCCAGCGGCGGCGCACCGCCGAGCAGCGCGACGACGCAGCGCTCGATGAGGCGGTACGGCGCCTCCAGGCGCTCCGCCGGAGGGAAGAAGACGAGCGCCAGCTCCGCCACCACCTGCCCCGCCGCCCACGCCGCCGGCGCGGCCGCCAACGGGAACGCCGAGCGCACGAGCGTCGCCTCGTCGAGCGTCGCGAGCTCGCTCGAACGCCGCTCGAAGTACGAGACCCTGACGGTTGCCAGCGGCTCGAGCGCCGCCGCGCGCGAGGTGCGGGCGCCGCGCGCGTGCCGCGCCAGCACCCTCACCTGGCCGCCCTGCCGGGTCAACAGCGTGACGACGAGGTCGCGTTCGCGGTACGGGGTGCGTGCGAGGACGATCGCCTCGTCAGTGCGGCTCGGCACCGTCGGCCCCAGGCGCCCAGCCGCCGACGATCGGCAGCAGAGCGGCGGCGAGCTCGGCGGTCCGCCACCGCCGGCCGAGGCACGTGGCGAGCCCCTCGAGGTTGCGGGGACGGCGGTCGGCGACCGCCTCGAGGCTGGCGCGCGGCGCGAGGACGCCCGGCTCGATCGCCAGTTCGGCGGCCCTGGCGTCGCGAGAACCCTTGAGCGCCTTGATCCGCGCCTCGCGCTCGCGGTCGACGACGTAGCGCTCGCGCGCCTCGCGTTCCGGCGCCTGCGGCGCGGCCGCAAGTACCTGCAGCAGCTCCGCGCCGCGGCGCCGCACCGTGGAGGCGCCGACCCCCGGTACCTTGGCGAGCTCGTCGAGGTCGGCCGGCGCCCGCTCCGCGAGCGCCAGCAGCGCGTCGCCGCCGAGCACGCGGAACGGCGCCACGTCGGCGGCGGCGGCGTGCCGCTCGCGCCAGGCGTACAGCGCCGCCAGGCGGTCGCGCGCCCGGCCGCGCAGGCGCCGCGCCCCCTTGATACGCTCGAATGCCAGCTCGTCGCGCTCCGGCGGCTGCCAGCGCACCCCCTCCAGCGCCGCGCACTCCTCCTCCCACCACTCGAGCCTGCCGAGCGCCGCCAGCCGCGCCTCGAGGACTGCGGCCAGGCGGCCGAGGTGGGCGGTGTCGGCGGCGGCGTAGGCGAGCAGCTCGGGTGAGAGCGGGCGCAGGCTCCAGTCGGCGCGCTGCAGGGACTTGTCGAGCGCCACGCCGAGCTCCTTCGCGAGCAGCGCCGCGAGGCCGGTCTGCGGCTCGCCGAGGAGCTGCGCCGCCACCTGCGTGTCGCGCACCGAGACGGCGCTGAACCCGAGGTCGCGGTCGAGCATGCGCAGGTCGTAGTCGGCGCCGTGCATGAGCTTGGTGACCGCCGCGTCGGCGAGCAGCGCGCCGAGCGGCGCCAGCGCCTCCGCCCCGACCGCCAGCGGGTCGATCACGACGCTCGTCGCTTCGTACGAGAGCTGGATGAGGCACAGCTTGTGGCGGTAGGAGTGGAACGAGTCCGCCTCGGTGTCGAGCGCCACGGCGCCGGTCCCGGCTGCATCGCGGCAGCACCGGGCGACCGCGGCGCCGTCCACCACGAGGGTCGGAGGGGGGCTCTGCACGGTCACCGGCGGGATCCCGGCATCCGCCCGTCCGCCGCCCCGAACCGTGCGGCCGCCGCGCCGCAGCAGGCGTTCACTCCGGCCGCGCCGCAGTGGCGGCGAGCATCGCGTCGAGCAGCCGCTCCACCAGCCACGGGCCGGGGCGCTGTTCCCACTCGGGCAGGCCGAGGATGGCGTCGGGAAGCTCCTGCCAGCCGCGCAGAACCGCGCCGAGCTCCACGCCGACCGCGAGCGGCTCGCGGCCGCCCGTCGCACGGACCAGCGCGAGCGCGTGCTGCAGGCAGCCGTTTTCCTCCTCGGATGCCGAGCCCCGCACGAGCACGAGGGCGTCGAAGCGGGCGAGGATTCCCTCCAGGGCGCCGCGGGAAAGCATCTGCGGCCGGATCGCCAGGATGACCAGCCTGAACCCGTCGCCGAGGTCGAGCACGCGCCGCAGGAGGCCGGTGGCCGCCGCTTCCGGCTCTTCTCCGCCGCCCCCTTCGGCGGCGCCCAGGCGGCTGAGGAAGCGGAGCGCCTCGCCGCCGCCGGAGATCGCGACGGCCGTCAGGCTCTCGCCGCCGCCTGCCGGCGCGGCGCCGCGCAGGCGGGCGATCGTCTCGCCCGCCACCGCGGCCAGGCGGGGGTCGGGTCCGGCGGCCGGCGCGGGGGCGAGCGCCACCCGCGGCTGCATGACCACGGCCTTCGCCGCGGCGAGCCTCGCCAGCGCGCCGAGCACGAGGTCGTCGTCGAGCAGCAGCCTGGCGACGAGCTGGGGCACCAGCAGCGGCGTCTCGAGCACGGCGTGGACGTCGCGGGCGACGGCGTCCTCTGGGAGCGCCCCGCCGCGCCGCCGTCTGACGAGCGTGTTCTCGGGCGCCGCCGGCAGCGCGGCGAGCAGCGCCGGAAGCGCGCGCGAGCGCGCCTGCGCACGGAACGCCAGCGCGTCCAGCCCCGCCACGTCGAGCTCGAACGCCGTCTCACCGCCGCCGCAGTACTCCTGGAGCTCGAAGAACCCCTCGCGCCACGGCAAGACGTCCAGGAGCCGCGCCCGCGCCTGGAAGTCGAGCAGGCGCTGGACGCGGCCGTGGGGCATGGCGAGGCGGTCGACGAGCAGCTTCTCGAGGCCGGCTTGGGTCTCGGCGCGGCCGCGGACGAGCGCGTCGAGCGCCGCCGCTTCGATGTCGCCGGCGGCCAGCATCAGCTCACCGAGCGACCGCCTGTCGCCGGGCATGAAGACCATCGTCGGCCGGCCGGCGTGGAACACCACGACGGCGACGGCGCCGCTCGCCGGCTGGCGCATCACCAGGCGGACGTCGGCGCCGGTCGCCTGCACCGCCTGGAAGAGGATGGGCGGCGGCAGAACCGCGAGGGAGCCCGAGGCCCGAATGGCAGCGAGTGCGACGTGCGGCGCGCTCAGCCGGGGCGTCATCGCTTCGCTCATGCCAACCGAGTCTCTCACACGCCCCGGCCCGGTGCAATTGCCGGTACACTCCGGAAGTGGACCGTATGGCGCCCGCTCCCGTGGGCCGGCACAGCCCGCGCCTGAAGCGCCTGCGCGCGATCGTCGCGGGCGCCGAGGCGGACCTTGCGGTGCTCGACGGCGCGAAGCTCGTCGTCGACGCCGGCCGCGCCGGCGCGGCGATCGCGGAGGTCTACGGCACCGCCGGGGCGCTCGCGGCGCTTGCCGGCGAGCCCTGGCTCGATGCGCTCACCCGCCGCGCCGCGGTGTTCGTGCTGGACGCATCGGTGGCGGAGCGGATCGCGCCGACGCGGACGCCGCAGGGCGTCCTTGCGGTCGTCCGCGTGTTCCGGCGCTCCGTGCCGGCGGCAGGCGTCGGCGTCTTTCTCGCCGACGTCCAGGACCCCGGCAACGTCGGTGCGATCGTGCGCAGTGCGGCGGCGTTCGGCGCGGCGGGGGTCGCCTGCTCGCCGGCGTGCGCCGACCCGTTCTCGCCGCGCGCTCTCCGCGCCTCGGCCGGCGCCGCCCTGCACCTGCCGATCGAGTCGCCGGCCGAGTTCGCCGCCGTCGCGGCGCGCTTCGCCGGCGCCGGAGGCACGGTGGCCGCCACCTCCGGGCACGGCGGCACCGTCCTGCCCACCTGGCGGCCGCGGCCGCCGGTGCTGCTCGTGCTCGGCAACGAGGGCCGGGGTGTCCCCGAGCACCTGGCGGGGCGCTGCTCCGAGCGGGTCACCGTCCCGATCGCCGAGAAGGTCGAGTCGCTCAACGTCGCGGTGACCGCCGGGATACTCCTGAGCTTCCTCGCGGGGGTTGTCAGGCCGCCTATACTGGGATCAGGTAGCGAGGAGGACGCATGATCCGACATCGTGACATCGAGCAGTTGCAGCTCCTCTCCCAAGCTCCGGGGATGACGCTCACGGTGTACCTCGACGTCGATCAGACCAACCCCGCGAACCGCAAGCGCCAGTTCGAGACCCGCCTGAAGGACCAGCTCCGCCAGCTCCGCTCCGCCCACCCCGGGGACGAGGAGCTGCCGGGCGCCTGCGCCGAGGTCGAGGAGATCGTCAAGCGCATCGAGCCGGGCGGCAAGACGCTCGTGCTGGCGCGGCACCGCAACCTGGGGGTCACGTTCCGCAAGCTGCTGCACCTGGCGCTTCCCGCCGGCGCCTACTGGGGCATGGGCGCCTTCCTGCGGCCCCTGCTCGAGGCGCTCGACGAGCACGAGCGCTTCGGCGTCGTGCTCGTCGACCAGAAGCGGGCACGGCTGCTGACCGTGTTCCTCGGCGAGATCGAGGAGCACAAGGGGCTGATCTCGGAGGTGCCGCCGCGCCCCGATGCCCCCTCCTCCGACAAGCTCCGCTCGCAGCCGCGCATGGAGCGCCGCCACGACGAGAGCGTCTCGTCGCACCTGCGCATGGTCGCGGCCGAGCTCGCCCGCCTGCTCGACCACCTCGAGGTCGACCGGCTGATCGTCGGCGGCGCCGTCGAGGTCGGCTCGGAGCTGGTGCGCCAGCTCCCCAAGCGCCTGCGCGGCCGGCTCGTCGAGGTGCTGCCGATCCCGGTCGGCGCCTCCACCGAGGAGATCCTCTCGCGCACCAGCGAGGTGCAGCTCCGCATCGAGCGCGCCAACGAGCTGGAGACCGTGCGCGACCTCCTCAAGGAGGTCCGCAAGGGCGGCCGCGCCGTCGCCGGGCTCTCAGCGACGCTCGACGCGATCAACCAGGGCCGCGTCTGGAAGCTCATTTACTCGCAGGGGTTACGCCTTGCCGGCGGGGTCTGCCAACACTGCTCGGTGCTGGTCGACCCGGCGGACGAGCACTGCCCGCTGTGCGGCAAGCCGGTGGAACGCGAGGAGCGCATGGTCGACCGCATGGCGCGCACGGTGCTCGAGCGCGGCGGCCACGTCGAGATGGTCGACGGCCCGGCCGCCGAGGCGCTCCGCCAGGTCGCCGAGGTGGCGGCCATCATGCACGGGTGAGGGACCGGGCACCGGCCACTGGGCACCGCAAGAGCCAGGACCACGATCCACGCGGCCGGAGTGGCGGAACGGTAGACGCGCGGGACTTAAAATCCTGTGTCCGCAAGGGCGTGCGGGTTCGAATCCCGCCTCCGGCACCACCCAGACCTCATGCCCCCGCGCACCTGAGCTCCCTGCCGGGCGCTGGTCAGAACCGGCCGAGCAGGGCACCGGCGACCCGCGCCATCGCCGCCTCGTCGGCGAGCGCCGGCAGCGCCACCGAGCCGCGACCGCCGTCGGAGGACGCCCTCGCCGGCAACGCGATCAGAGATCACGAAGGGCGCGTGTCTTCTTTCCCCCGCATCCCTGCGCCGTGTTCGTTCGCCGCCCTATCGCGCGCTCGCGGCCTCCGGTTCGTTTCCTCGCGTACCGGCCACCCGCAGCGCCTCGGCACGATCTCTCTCCTCGCGCGCCCGCCGCATCGCCTCGGGGGCGCGGCCCCATTCGAGGCTGCGCTCCGGCGGCTCGCCGAACACCTCCGGGTGCAGGAAGTACCCCTGCTCGTTGCCCGGCTTGTTCTCCTCGACCCGAATTCGGTGCGCGTTGGCCCACGCGTCCTGCCGGACGCCCGTGATCTGCCACGACACCTCGAGCCCCGGCGAACCGCCCGCGATCCTGAACGCGTTGCCGTGCACCTTCTCCGCCACGTACACCGGTGCGAACCCGCCAATGCACGTGAGCTGGTAGCGGAAGTCGCGGTTGAGTGCCTCGAACCATTCTGGCAGCTCGACAACCGCCTCACCGTTCCCGTCGAGGACGACGTTGCCGTTGTAGACGTTCATCATGTCCGGGCTCTCGACGAACGAGTGCGAGAGGTACATGCGCGCAGGGTCGAGCGGGTGGTCGATCTTGAACGAGCCGCCGCCTTTGGTCAGCGTGCCCGTGACCCCGACGTTTCCGGAAAACCAGCCTGCCTGGTTTGCGCCGGTGCCGGAGCCCTCGCCCCAGATTGCCGTGCTGTTAGCAGCGAGACCTACTCCGTGGACTCCCGCTGTTCCGAAACTGCCACTCGACTGCCCGCGCACTCCGTCACCTGAGACACTCGCACCCCAGACACCAGCACCGCTGGAGGTTGTGCCCCATACCCCGGTGCCCGACGTGCTCCCCCCTTCGAGGCCGGCCCGACCTCCGCTCGCAGAGACGCCGGCGGCGTTGTTGCTGAACCCTTCCACGCCGAATCCGTTCACGCTCGATCCTCTGACTCCGACATTGCCACCGCTACCGGCGATCGCATAGCCCGACATCGCCGTGTGCTGTACGGTGAAGGCGCTGAACCCCACCTCCGTCTGCCCCGAGTACGGCAGCGTGAGCCCGTTCGACGCGATCGTCAGAGTGTTGCCGGAGGGAGTGATCGTAGTGTTCGTCCCGGCGGCCAGCGTGACCGCGTCCTTCAGCCCGTTAACGCTCGTCACCACCTGTCCCGCCGCGATGCCGGGGTTCGGGTAGCTGCCGCTCAGCGCGCCACCCGCGGTACCCGACGGCGGCAGCGAGCCCGGCGCTCCGGACAGCTTTGCGTAGCTGATCCCGCTCGCCACCTTCGCGTCCGTCACCGACCCGCTCGCCAGCATCCCGTTCGTGATACCGCCGGCGGCCACCGAGACCGTCGCGTCCCCCGAGGACGCCCCGCCGGTCAACCCGGACCCCGCGGTGACCGCCGTGATGTCGCCGCCCGCCGCCTGCCACGACAGCGTGACCCCGTCGGTGGTGCTCAGCACCTTCGGCCCCGAGATCGCCTGTGCCTCCACGCTCTGCGGGACCGGCGCCGGCGTGTTGACCGTCCCCAGCTTCGCCAGCGTCACCGCCCCGTCCGCCAGACCCAGCGGCGCCCCTGCCGTGCCGTCTCCAATGAGCGTCGCGTCGTGTACCACGCCCGAGCTCCCCAGCAGCGAGTCCGCGTAGGCCATCTCGTACGTCGTCGGGTCCTGCGAGCCGTTGGCGATCCCCGACCCGTACGCGATCACCTTCCCCTGCCCCGAGATCACCTCGACCTCGAGCCGCGTGTTTTCCGTCGAGACCCCGGGGAACTGGTCGCGGAACGCCACCTGCCGCTGCGACCACTCCCGCACCGTGATGTCCTTCGACCCCTGAAACGCCCCTTTGCCGTCGTACGCGCTGACCCGCACGGTCACCGTCTTGCCCACGGTCTCGACAAACCCGAAGTTGTACCGGTAGTCCGAGCCCGCCGCCGGCTGCGTCTGGTGCACCCCGAGAATCCGGCTCGCCTCACCGACGCCGATGGCGAAGCTCGCCGGCACCGCCGCGAAGTCCTGCCCCACCGAGTCTGCCTCACCGGCGCCCGTACCTTTCGAGTACACCCGCGCGCTGACCACCAGCTTCTGGCTCGCGCAGGCAAACCGCAGCGCCCCGAACGCCTGGCGACCGAACAGGCCCTCGACGACGTTCTCCAGCTTCTTCGTGTCACCCGCAGGCACCAGCACGTCGGCCCACGGCGGCGCCGGGTTGGCCGTGTTGCGCTCCAGGAAGTACACCCGCACCGTCGCGTCCGCCTGCCCTGGGTTGTGCACCCACACCGTCGTGTACCAGTCCGACGGAAAGACACCCGCCTGCCGCCCCGCCATCGGCACGAACAGATCCGTGCCGGAGAAGCCGGCCAGCACGGTCGCGGCGAGGAGAGTGGCAGCCACGACGACTACGAACGTCCTGCGCATGATGGTGTCCTCCGCTCGGGTCCGCCCGAGGCTCTCTACTTCGCCCCTTGCAGTCGTTTGACAACAGAACGGGCAAGCGCCACCACCTGGTCCTGCTTCCCCTTCGCCCCCTGGCCCGAGTACTCCACAACCACCCACGTCGTGCCGAGCACGACCGTGGTCTCGGCCGACATCTGGATCACAGACTCGACCTTGGCGAGGTCGCCGAGGTCGGCGAGGAGGCGCCCGGAGTTCTCCTCCGCGTCCTTCTGGAACACCATCTTCAGGTAGTCGCGGTTGGCGCCGAGGCCTTGCTTGAGCGCCGGCGAGTCGGGCGTGACGCTGACCTGCAGCGTCGGCAGGCCGCCTCCCGCGGCGGACCAGTCGCACACCGAGGTGGGACCGCCGTTCGCAGTGCTGGTCGAGGCCGTCGGCTTCGCCCCTGGGACGAGCGGCGTCACCTCCGCCGCCGTCAGCAGCGCGCAGGCATCGACCTGGCCCGACGCACTCGCGCCCCCCGCAGTCGCCACGTTAAGAATGCCGGCGGCGATCAGCGTCAGCCCGAGCATCGCTCCATCCCCCAAGCCAGTTCGCCGATGATCCACTCTGCTCGCCCGCATCGTCGTCCCTCCCTTGCCGCGCACGGCGGCGCGGCCGCGCCGCCGCATCGCCACCCGCGGCCAGTCAGTACTTCGCCAGTGTCCTGATCTGCTCTTCCCGCTGCCGCATCAGCTCGGGGCTGCGGCCCCACTGGATGCCCCGCTCGCGACCGGCGCCGAACAGCTCCGGGTGCAGGAAGTACCCCTGCTCGTTGGCCGGCTTGTCCTCCTCGACCGGCCCGCGGTTCGCTTCCGCCCACGGGTCGTGCCGGATGCCGGTGAGCTGCCACGACACCCGCGTGTTCCCGGCGCTGGTTTCGATGGTGAACGCGTTGTTCTCGACCTCGCGGGCTACCCGCGCCTGCACCCACGAGCCGCCGCCGATCACCGTGAGCTGGTAGCGGAACTCGCGGTTGAGCGCCTCGAACCACGCGGGGAGCTCGACGGTCGCGAGGCCGGCGGCGTCCGTGGTCACCACACCGTCGTAGATGTTCTTCATGTCGGGGCTCTCGACGCTGGTGTGGTAGAGGTAACGCCGCTCCGGGTCGAGCGGGTGGTCGATCTTGAAGCTCTTGGTCGTCGCGGTAAACGCGCCAACGACGTCGACCTTGCCCGAGAAGTAGCCGGCCTGATTCGCACCCAGCCCCGAGCCCTCACCCCAGATGGCGGTGCTGTTCGCAGCGGTTCCGATACCGTGCACGCCCGCCGTGCCGAAGCTGCCACCGGACCGCCCACGGACACCGTCGCTCGAGCTACTTCCGCCAGCGACGCCGATATAGGTGTCGCTTTCGCCATAGACACCGAATGCCCCGTAGCCCAACGCACCAAGTGCACCTGTTGACCCGTTCGCACCAAAGACACCGGCGCCGCCGCCACTGGCGGACACCCCGCGCACACCCACACCTAACCCCACGTTGCTGCCGCTCTCGCCACTCACGCCAGTTCCGGTTAAGCTGTATCCGTAGACGCCGCGGGCGTCTCCAGTACCATGGACCCCCGTGCCCGTCATCCCCCAGCCGTAGACTCCAATCCCGGTTCCGCTGACTCCCGAGACGGCCGAGCCGCTGTTGCTCGTCCCCTTCACGCCAACCCCCGAGCCCGCGGCACCGAAGACGGCGGTGCCGCTTCCGCTGTTGGTCACGGCCAAGCCGTCGCCGCTCGTGCCGGTGGTACCCGAGTACGGCAGGGTCAGCCCGCTTGATGCGATCGTGAGGGTATTGCCCGAGGGGGTGATCGTGGTGTTCGCGCCGGCCGCCAGCGCCACCGCGTCCTTCAGCCCGTTGACGCTCGTTACCACCTGCCCCGTTGCGATGCCGGGGTTCGGGTAGGTGCCGCTGAGCGCGCCCCCCGCCGCTCCCGACGGCGGCAGCGACGACGGCACACCGGAGAGCTTCGAGTACGCGATCCCGCTCGCCACCTTCGCGTCCGTCACCGCCCCGGCAGCCAGGTCCGCAGTCGCAATGCTGCCGTCCACCACCTTCGCGCCGTCCACACTGTTCGCCGCCAGCATCGCGTTGGTGATCCCCAGCGGCGCCACCCCGAGCGTGGCGTCCCCCGAGGACGCCCCGCCGGTCAACCCGGACCCCGCGTTGACCGCCGTGATGTCGCCGCCCGCCGCCTGCCACGACAGCGTGACCCCGTCGGTGGTGCTCAGCACCTTCGGCCCCGAGATCGCCTGTGCCTCCACGCTCTGCGGGACCGGCGCCGGCGTGTTGACCGTCCCCAGCTTCGCCAGCGTCACCGCCCCGTCCGCCAGACCCAGCGGCGCCCCTGCCGTGCCGTCTCCAATGAGCGTCGCGTCGTGTACCACGCCCGAGCTCCCCAGCAGCGAGTCCGCGTAGGCCATCTCGTACGTCGTCGGGTCCTGCGAGCCGTTGGCGATCCCCGACCCGTACGCGATCACCTTCCCCTGCCCCGAGATCACCTCGACCTCGAGCCGCGTGTTTTCCGTCGAGACCCCGGGGAACTGGTCGCGGAACGCCACCTGCCGCTGCGACCACTCCCGCACCGTGATGTCCTTCGACCCCTGAAACGCCCCTTTGCCGTCGTACGCGCTGACCCGCACGGTCACCGTCTTGCCCACGGTCTCGACAAACCCGAAGTTGTACCGGTAGTCCGAGCCCGCCGCCGGCTGCGTCTGGTGCACCCCGAGAATCCGGCTCGCCTCACCGACGCCGATGGCGAAGCTCGCCGGCACCGCCGCGAAGTCCTGCCCCACCGAGTCCTTCTCTCCCGCCCCCGCACCCTTGGAGTACACCCGCGCGCTGACCACCAGCTTCTGGCTCGCGCAGACGAACCGCAGCGCCCCGAACGCCTGGCGGCCGAACAGGTCCTCGACCACGTTCTCCAGCTTCTTCGTGTCTCCCGCAGGCACCAGCACGTCCGCCCACGCCGGCGCCGGGTTCGCCGTGTTGCGCTCCAGGAAGTACACCCGCACCGTCGCGTCCGCCTGCCCGGGGTTGTGCACCCACACCGTCGTGTACCAGTCCGACGGGAAGACGCCCGCCTGCCGCCCCGCCATCGGAACGAACAGGTCCGTGCCGGAGAAGCCGGCGAACAGCGGCGAGGACGCCAGCACCAGCAACGCTGCCAGCCTGGTCCCTAGCGGTGAGGTCGTTCGCGTCATCGTTCCTCCGATGCGCCTCCGAACCTCGACGGGATTCGCGATATTCCCGCCTGCGAAGAACCCCTTGCTGCGACACTTCTTCGCAATTGTGGCACTACTGTGTCACAGTGGCACTTACGTGCCATGTTACGATGCGCCCGTGAAGCGCTCGACACCACGACGTCGCGAGCTCCAGAAGCGCCGCACGCGCTCCGCGCTCCTCGCCGCAGCCGCGCGCCTCGTCGCGGAGGGCCGACATCCGTCGGTGGCGGAAGTCGCCGAGGCAGCGGACATCTCGCGCCGTACCGCCTACCGCTACTTCCCCACGCAGGAGCAGATGCTGGTCGAGGCGACCTTGGAAGCGCTCCGCCCGGACATCGAGGGCGCCATCGAACCGGCGCGCCCGGCGAGGTCCGGCGAACGCCTCGCGGTGCGACTCGACCGCACGGTCAGGGCGGTCCAGCGCCAAACCGTCGCCAACGAGGCGCTGCTGCGCAGCATGATCCGGCTCACCGTCGAGGAGCGGGGAGACCGCGGCGCGGCCTCGGCACCGCCGCGGCCGCGACGCGGCTACCGGCGAATCCACTGGATCGAGCTCGCACTGGAACCTGCCCGTGCCGAACTCGGCGCGCGGAGGCATCAACGGCTCGTCGCTGCCCTTGCGCTCTGCGTCGGCATCGAGGCACTCCTGGTACTGCGCGACATCTGCGGCCTCACGGCGGAGGATGCGGAACGCGTCTCCCTCTGGGCCGCGCGAGCCCTCCTCGACGCGAGCCTCGAGCGTGCACGATCGCCGAGGGGGCTTGCCGCCCGGCGGCGCTCGGCTCGGCGCGCCTCGCCCTGATACGCTGCGCCAATGAGCACGGTCGTGCTGGCGCGCCTCGCCGCGGCCGCCTTGGCGGCGGCGATGCTGGCGATCGGCGTGCTGGCGTGGTGGCGGGAGCGCGCCCTCGGCGGCGACGCCGAGGGGTTCTGGACCGCGCACCGGTCGCTGTCCGGGTGGAGCCTCGGGATGTCGCTGTCGGCCTCGATGCTCTCGGTGTCGTGGTCGCTGGTGTACGGCACGGAGCTGCTGTACCGCTGGGGTCCGGGCGGCCTGTGGCTGCTCGCGGTGCCGTGGCTCGCGGTGCTCGCGCTGTTCGCCGCCCTGGCGCCGCGCCTGCGGCGCTTCGCCGCCTTCTCGCAGGGCGAGCTGTTCGGCACCCTGTTCGGCCAGCGGATGCGGTGGCTCACGGCGGCGGTGCTGGTGGCCGTGTTCACCGCGTGGTGCGGCGCCGAGATCGCCGCGGCCGGAGAGATGGTGGCGCCGCTGCTGGCCACCACGCCGCGTGCCGCGATGGCGGCGATCGCGCTGCTGGTCGCGTCGTACACGTGGGCGGGCGGGTTCCGCTCGGTGGTGGCGACCGACGTCGCGCAGTTCGTCATCGTCGCCGCGTTTCTCGTCGTGGTCGGCGCGCGCGCCCTGCCGTCCGCGGCCTCGTCCGCTCCCGCCTGGCTGGCGGTTCCGGGCCCGACGGCCGCCGTCGTGGGGATCACGCTCCTCGCCTACGTCACCGGCTGGCTCGCCGAGGCCGACATCTGGCTGCGCCTGACCGCCGCCCGCGACGACCGTCACGCCCGCATCGCGGTCGGCGTGACCGTCGCGGCGTCGCTCGTGCTCGTGGTCGCCGTGCCGGCGGTGCTTGCTGCGGCGGCGAGGCAGGCGTTCCCCGACCCCGCGGCGCTGACGCAGCCCGTGCTCGGGGCCCTGTTGGAGCGGTTGATGCCGGCAGGCCTGCGCCTCGTGCTCCTCGGCGGTCTTGCGGCGGTTGCGCTGTCGACCGTCTCGACCACCGCCAATGTCGTCGCCCTCACGATCGCCCGCGACACCCCGGCACACGCCAGCTCCCTCCTCGCTTCGCGCTGGGTGAGCGCCGGCGCGCTGCTGCTCGCGCTCGCCGTCGCCTGGGCGTCGCGCTCGCTCGCGGAGCTGTTCTACCTCTCCGCCGGGCTGCTGGCGGCTGCGCTGTTCTGGCCGACGGTGGCGCTGCTCTGGCCGCGGCCGCCGCGGACGGCGGCGCGGGCCGGCGCGTTCGTTGGGCTCGCCGCCGTGCTCGCCGCGTTCGCGCTCGATCGGGCGGGAGCCCTCGCTCCGCATTTCCCCGACGCGGTCAACGAGATGGCGATCGGGTACATCCTGCCCGGCGTGGCGGCGGGCGGCGCGGCGTTCGCAGCCGCGCTCGCGGAATGGCGGCGCCATTAACAAACCTTAAGGCAGGAGAAGCGTAGGATGGCCGCGGCGGCAGCCGCCGCCGGGGGCTTTGATGAGGCTTGGCATGACCGTTCAGGGAGTTCTCGCCGCCGTGGGTGCGGCGTCCCTTGTTGCGTGCGGCGCACCCGCGCCCAAGGGCGCTCCGACGGCTCAGCCCGTGCCGGTGCGGACGATGACGATCGCTGCCCAGGCGGCCGAGATCGCGATCACGGCGACCGGCGCGATCGAGCCCGAGGCGGTCGTCAACGTCTCGGCGCAGCAGGAGGGGGTCGTCTCCGCCGTGCGCGTGCGCGAGGGCGACCGCGTGAGGGCCGGCCAGGTGCTGGTCGAGATGGACGATCGCGAGCTGCGCGCGTCGCTCGCCGAGGCGGAGGCGCGCCGCGTCGAGGCCGAGGCGCAGTGGAAGCGGTCGAGCGCCCTGGTCGACGAGGGATTGATCGCGCCCTCGGAGGCCGACGCCGCGCGGGCCTCGCGGGACACCGCGATCGCGCGCGTGGATGCGCTGCGCACCAGACTGTCGTTCACGCGGCTCGCGGCACCGGTCGACGGCACGGTGACGGCGCGGCGCATCGAGGTCGGCAGCCTCGCGGTGCCTCGCACGCCGCTGCTCGAGCTGGCGGCCGGCGAGCGGCTGATCCTGCGGGTGCCGGTCTCGGAGCTCGATGTCGTGAAGCTCACGGCCGGCGCACGGGCGACGGTGACGGTCGACGCGCTGCCGGACGTGGCGATCGCCGCCACGATCGCGAGGATCTTCCCGGCGGCCGCCGGCGCCACCCGCCAGGTGACGGTGGAGCTGGCGCTCGCCGACGTCCCCGGCGGCGTCCGGCCCGGGTTCCTGGCGCGCGCGCGGCTGGTCACCGACCGGCTCAGCGACGCCATCCTCGTCCCCGAGCGCGCGGTCATGCGCGGGGCGGAGATCCCGTCCTTCGTCTACGTCGTCAGCGAGGGGACGGCGCGGGTGCGCCCGGTGGAGGTCGGCACCCGTTTCGAGGGGCGGGCGCTGCTCCGCTCCGGCGTGCGCGCCGGCGACGTGGTGGTGGTCGAGGGGATGGGCCGGCTGCGCGACGGCGCATCGGTGGCGGTGCAGGACGGCGGCGGGAGCGGCTCGTGAAGCGCCCGGACGCCGCGGCGCGCCGCTCGGTGGTCGACTGGTCGATCACGCGGCCGGTCGGCACCACGATCATCTCGCTCGCCGTGTGCGTGCTCGGCGTGTCGTTCCTCGGCCGTCTGGCGGTCGACCTGCTGCCGCGCATCATCTACCCGCAGGTGCGGGCGTTCGTCGGCAACCCCGGCGTCGACCCCGAGGTGATGGAGCAGACGGTCGCCAAGGTGCTCGAGCCGCGCCTCGCGACCACCGAGAACGCCACGCTGATCACGTCGTCCTCCGGCGAAGGTCGGACCAGCGTCGAGTTGCACTTCGCCTACGGCACGGACGTCGACTTCGCGCTGCGCGACGCCTCGACAAAGCTCGACCAGGCGCGCGGCGCGCTCCCCGAGGAGGCCGACCCGCCGGTCATCTTCAAGTCCGACCCGTCGCAGATCCCGGTGCTGCAATTCGCGGTCTCCTCGCCCACCCGCGACGAGGTGTGGCTCAAGCGCTGGTGCGAGGATTCGCTCGCCAAGCAGCTCCTCACCGTCGAGGGCGTCGCGTCGGTCGACGTCGCCGGCGGCCTCGACCGCGAGATCCAGGTGATCGCCGACCCCGAGCGGGTCCGCCACTACGGCCTCACCGCGTCGCAGATCCTCGACCGCCTGCGCGAGGAGAACCAGGACATCTCGGGCGGGCGCCTGCAGTCGTCGGCGCGCGACGTGCTCTCCAAGACCAAGGGGAAGTTCCGCTCGGTCGACGACGTCCGGGCGGTCCGACTGCCGCTCGCCGGCGGCGGCGACGTGGCGCTCACCGACGTCGCCGAGGTGCGCGACACCTACCGCGACGACCGCGTCTACGCCCGCCTCGACGGCCACCCCGCCGTCCAGATCGCGATCTCCAAGCAGCCCGACGCCAACACCGTGCGCACCGTCGAGGCGTGCCAGGCGGTGCTCGACCGCCTGCACCGCGACAACTTCTTCCCGCCGGACCTCGAGACGCAGGTGATCCAGGACCAGGCGTTCTACGTCCGCTCCGCGGTCTCCGGCGTCGGCGACGCGGCGATCCTCGGCGGCGGGCTCGCGATGGTGATCGTGTTCCTGTTCCTGCGCTCGGGGCGCCGCACGCTGATCATCGGCACCTCGATCCCCATCGCCATCCTCGGCACGCTGGCGCTGATGGGCGTCGCCGACCTCACGCTCAACATCATGTCGCTCGGCGGCCTCGCCCTCGGCATCGGCATGCTGGTGGACAACGCCATCGTCATGCTGGAGAACATCGACCGGCACCAGCGCGAGCACCCCGACCCCGTCGAGGCGGCGCACGTCGGCGGCGGCGAGGTCGCCTCGGCGATCGTCGCGTCGACCACGACCAACCTCGCCGCGGTGGTGCCGTTCCTGCTGATCAGCGGCCTCGCGGCGCTGCTGTTCAGGGAGCTGCTCGTCACCATCTCCTTCGCCATCGCGGTCTCCCTCGTGGTCGCGCTGACGCTGGTGCCGATGCTCTCGGCGCAGCTCTTCCGCGGCAACCGCGAGTCGCGCATCGAGCGCGTCCGCTGGCTGCGGTTCGTGCCGGCGGCGGTCTCGTGGCTCGAAGCGGCGTATCGCCGCGCCCTGCCGGCGGTGCTGCGGCGGCGCGGGCGGGTCCTGCTCGGCGCGCTCGCAGCGTTCGTGCTCGCGCTCTGGGGCGCCGACCGCCTCGGCAACGAGTTCCTCCCGTCTGTCGACGACGGGCGCGTGTCGATTTGGATGGAACTGCCGCCCGACTCGCCGGCAGCGCTCTCCGACCAGGCGTGCCGGGCCGCGGAGAAGGTCGTGTCCGGCCTCCCGCACGTGCGCCACGTCTTCGCGAGCGCCGGCGGGTTCATCTTCGGGCGCGGCGTCAGCGTCTCGCCGTCGCGGGCGGCGATGCAGGTGGAGCTGGCGCCCCGGAAGGAGCGCGACATCTCGGCCGCTGACTGGCTGCAGCAGGCGCAGCGGGCGCTCTCCGGTGTGCCCGAGCTCGCCGACGCGCAGCTCCGCTTGCAGCCGCCGCGCATCCGCGGGCTGCGCACCTCGACCGGCACCAACGACATCGAGGTGAAGATCTTCGGCGAGGAGCTGTCCGAGCTCGAGCGCCTCGGGCGCGACATCGAGGCGCGCCTTTCCGCCATGCCCGGCCTCGCCAACGTCGACACGTCGTACCGCGAGACCACCCCCGAGATCCGCGTCGAGCTCGACCGCCGTCGCGCCGCCGACCTCGGCCTCGACGTCGGAGAGGTGGGCCGCACGGTTCGCACCGCGGTGGGCGGCTCCGTGCCCACCCGGCTCACCGAGGGCGATCGCGAGTACGACGTCCGCGTCCGTTTCGACCGCCGCACGGTGACGACGGCGGCGGACCTCGCGGCGCTGCCGCTGTTCCCGCGCTCCGGCGCGCCGCTGCGCCTGCGCGACGTCGCCGACGTGCGGGAGGGTCGGGCGCCGCAGTCGATCGAGCGCGAGAACCAGAACCGGCTCGGCCATGTGACGGCGGACGTGCTCCCCAACGTGTGGTCGGTCGGCGAGGCGACCGCGGCGGTGCGCGCGGAGCTAGCGAAGCTGGCGTTGCCCGAGGGATACGCGCTGCGCTTCGGCGGGCAGGAGGAGACGATCCGCGAGAACCGGAAGACGCTGCTGACGGTCGTCGGTCTGGCGGTGTTCCTCGTCTTCTCGGTGATGGCGGTGCAGTACGAGTCGCTCGTCAACCCGCTGGTGATCATGGCCGCCATTCCGCTCGCCGGAGCGGGGGTCGTCCTCGCGCTCGCGCTCACCGGCCTGCCGATGTCCGCACCCGTGATGCTCGGCGTGATCCTGCTCGCCGGGATCGTGGTCAACAACGGCATCCTGCTCGTCGAGTACATCGAGATCCGGCGCGAGGGCGGCCGCGTGCCGCGCTTCGACGCCATCGTCGCGGCCGCGCCGCTGCGCGTGCGGCCGATCCTGATGACGACGATGACGACGGTCGTCGGCATGCTGCCGCTCGCCCTCAACCCCGCGGAGGGCGGTGAGCTGATGATGCCGCTGGCGGTGGCGGTGATCGGCGGACTGTTGGTCTCGACCGTGCTGACGCTGGTCGTCGTTCCCAGCCTCTACCTCTCGCTCACCCGCGCCGTCGACCGCCTGTTCGGGCGGGGGGGCGGTGACGGCGCGCCGGAGTAGCGGCTACCGCAGCGGTTCGAACACTCCGGCGGCGCGGTTCTTGGCAACGTTGTCCCAGGCGAAGCAGCGGCCGTTCATGGCGACGTAGACGCCGTGCGGCAGCGCCTGCGCGAACGACAGCGCGCTGCCGAGGTTGAACAGACCGTCGGAGCTGCCGAAGGCGTACGGGACCATCGCGCCGGTGAGTACAACGGTCTTCCCAGTCAGGTGCTCGCCGAGTAGACGCGCGGTGTCCACCATCGTGTCGGTGCCGTGGGTGACGACGATGCGCTCCTCGGGCGCCTGGCGGCAGTTCTCGAGGATCAGCGCGCGGTCGGCGTCGGTCATCTCGAGCGAGTCGACCATCATCAGCGTGCGCACGGCCACGTCGACGCGGCAGCGGCCGAGGCGGAGCATCTCGTGGACGTGCGTGTCCTTGAAGTACAGCCGCCCGTGGATCTCGTCGTACTCCTTGTCGAACGTCCCGCCGGTGATGAACACCCTGATCGCCATCGCACTCTCCCGCGCCGCGCGTGCCGCGCGGCGGGTGCAGTGTAGGCGAGCCGCGCGGCGTGTGCCGCCGGCCGGGACCTTGCCAGCAGCGCCGGGGCGTCCGAGACTGACGTCCGGGAGGCGACGATGGGTCCGGACGACATCATTCGCGAGCTCGGCCTCGAGGGGCATGCCGAGGGGGGGCACTTCGCGCAGACGTGGTGCGACGCGCCGGCCGACGGCAGCCGCGGCGCCGGCTCGGCGATCTACTACCTGCTCCGGGCCGGGGAGCGCTCCGCGTGGCACCGCATCGACGCGGCCGAGGTGTGGCACCTGTACGCCGGGGGGCCGGTCCTGATCCGCCTTTCCGCCGACGGTGCCGCCGTGACCGAGCACCGGCTGGGAATGGACCTCGCCTCCGGCGAGCGCCCGCAAGTAGCGGTCCCGGCCGGCACCTGGCAGACCGCCGAGCCTCTCGGCGAGTGGGCGCTGGTCGGCTGCACCGTCGCCCCGGCGTTCGCCTACGCCGGCTGGGAGCTCGCTCCGCCGGGCTGGCAGCCGGGCTGATCAGCCGAGCTCGAGGACCTCGCCGAGCGCCGCCGCCTCCGCTGCCACGCCATGGCTCTGCGACCCCTGGCAGCGGGCATCGAACGCCTGCCACTCTGCGGTCTCTGCTGCGAGCGCCTCGTCGCTGTTCGCGGCGCGGCATGCATCCTCAAGCCTTTGCTCGCAGCGCTGCCGCTCGGCCGCGAGCAGTCGCGCTACCAGCGCCGAGCGTTGGCCATCGGGCACTGCGGCCAGAAACCGCCTCGCCAGCTCGTCAGGAAGCGACAGCGTGACCCTCATGATTCACACTGTGCGATGCGATGCCGCGCCAGTCAAGCGCCAGGCGCGCGAGCCCGTATTCCCGCAGCCCACGGCACTCGCGCCGCCTCCGAAGGACATAGCGCACTGGCAGGGGAGCTACCCGAGGAGCTTCGCAAGCTCGCTCGGACCAAGCGAGATGTCCCGCAGGATTCTGCGCAGCAAACCCCGCCCGAGGTCTCGCCCGGGGTGAAGCGGCACCGTTGTACGGCGTCCATCGGGATGAACGAAACGGCGGTGACTGGTCGCGGTCAGCCGCCTTTCGCGGAAGCCCAAGCGCTCGAGGACTGCAATCAGCTCGCGGGGCTTGAGCACCGGCAGGCGATCGCTCGCCGAGTCGCTCCTACACGGCGATTTCGAGCGTCTTAAAGCCAATGACCTCAGGGTGGTTGGGGTCGATCGGGGTGCCGTCCTCGGTAGCTTCCTGGACGCACATCGCGATGACCTCCTTGACGTTCTCGATGGCCTCCTCGAAGGTCCGCCCCTGCGAATGACAGCCAATCAGCGCGGGGACATCGGCTACGTAGAAGCCATCCTCGTCCTGCTCGATGATTACCTGAAAGCGGTACAAAGCCATAGCAGCCTCCGTGGGTCCTCCGAATCACAAGAATACATCCGCTTGATGGGCAGCGGGAGACCCGGGTTCGTAGGCCTTCTATCGCCTGTCGCCTATCGCCTTCTTCTCGTGCGCACCGTTGCCCTCGGCGTGCTGCCTTCCCGCCCACTCCTGCAGCGGTCGCACAGAGAGCTTGCGGCGGCGCAGCGACGCGATCGCCTCGGCGACCGCGAGTGCGCCCGGAATGGTGGCGCTGTACGGGACGCCGAGCTCGAGCGCGCCGCGGCGGATCGCGGTGCCGTCGCGGTGGGCGCGGCCGCCCGAGGCGGTGTTGACCACGAGCTGGATGTCGCCGTTGACCATCAGGTCGACGGCGTGCGGGCGCCCCTCCGAGACCTTCCGCACCACCGCGGCCCGGATCCCCGCCTCCGCCAGCGCGGCGGCGGTGCCCGCGGTGGCGAGGAGGCCGAAACCCAGCTCCTCGAAGCGCGCCGCGAGCGCGGCGGCGCGCGGCTTGTCGACATCGGCCATCGAGATGAAGACGGCGCCGCCGGCGAGCGGCAGCTTGACGCCGGCGCCGAGCGCGGCCTTGGCGAACGCCTCGCCGAAGGTGTCCGCCATCCCCATCACCTCGCCGGTGGAGCGCATCTCGGGACCGGGCAGCGGGTCGACGCCCGGGAAGCGGTCGTACGGGAACACCGGCGTCTTTACCGCCACGCCGAGCGGCACGCCGTCGCCGACGCCGAGGTCCTTGACGCGGGCGCCGCAGGCGACACGCGCCGCCAGCGCCGCCCACGGCACGCCGGTCGCCTTGGAGATGAACGGCACGGTGCGCGAGGCGCGCGGGTTGGCCTCGAGCACGTAGACGAGGCCGTCGCGCACCGCGAGCTGCACGTTGAGCAGGCCGACGACCCCCAGTTCGCGGGCGAGCGCGCGGGCGATCCGCCGCACCTCGGCGGCGACCTCGAAGCCGAGGGAGATCGCGGGGAAGAAGCACGACGAGTCGCCGGAGTGGATCCCCGCCTCCTCGATGTGCTCCAGCACCCCGCAGATGACGACGTCGCTGCCGTCAGAGAGGGCGTCGACGTCGATCTCGGTGGCGCGCTCGAGGAAGCGGTCGATGAGCACCGGGTCCTTCGGGGTGACCATCACCTCGCGCTCCCAGTACTCGACCAGCTCCGACTCGCGGTAGACGAGCTGCATGCCGCGGCCGCCGAGCACGTACGACGGGCGGACCAAGACCGGGTAGCCCAGCCGCTCGGCGGTCTTGGTGGCCTCGTCGAGCGAGAACACCGTGCCGCCCGGCGGCTGCCGCAGCCCGAGCTTCTCGATCACCGCCGCGAACCGCTCGCGGTCCTCGGCGAGGTGGATCGCCTCCCACGAGGTGCCGAGGATCCGCACCCCGGCCTGTGCGAGCTCGCGGGCGCGCTTGAGCGGCGTCTGTCCCCCGAACTGCACGAGCACGCCCTCGGCGTTCTCGCGCCCGACGACGTCGACGATCTCCTCGAGCGTGAGCGGCTCGAAGTACAGCCGATCGGCCGCGTCCCAGTCGGTGGAGACCGTCTCCGGGTTGCAATTGATCATCACCGCATCGCGCCCCTCGGCGCGCAGACCGGCGATCGCCTGCACGCAGCAGGCGTCGAACTCGATCCCCTGCCCGATCCGCACCGGTCCGGAGCCGAGGATCACGACCGCGGGGCGCCGCGCCGGCGGCGCCTCGTCGAGCGTGCCGAACGAGCCGTACAGGTACGGCGTCGCGGCCGCGAACTCGCCGGCGCAGGTGTCGACCTTGCGGTAACGCCGCTCCGCGCCGGCCGCGCTGCGCGCCGCCCGCACCTCGGCCTCCGGCCTGCGCAGCAGGCGCGCGAGGTCGGCGTCGCCGAAGCCGAGGCGCTTGGCGGCTGCCAGCGTCTCGGAATCGCCGAGACCGGCGTCGACGACCGCCCGCTCGGCCGCCACGAGGCCGGCGATGCGATGCACGAACCAGGGGTCCCAGCGGGTGAGCTGCTCGATCCGCGCCGCCGAAACGCCGCGCCGCAGCGCCTCGGCGGCCGCCCACAGGCGCTCGGAGTTGGGCACCGCGAGGCGTTCGGCCAGCGCCTCGTCGTCGAGCACGGCGATCGCCCGCGGCACGCCGAGCCCCGCGCGCCCCTGCTCGAGGGAGCGCACGGCCTTGAGCAGCGCTTCCTCGAACGTGCGGCCGATCGCCATCACCTCGCCGACCGACCTCATCGAGGTGCCGAGCTGGTCGGCGGCCGCCGGGAACTTCTCGAAGGCGAAGCGTGGGATCTTGACCACCACGTAGTCGAGCGCCGGTTCGAACGACGCCGGCGTGCTGCGGGTGATCGCGTTGACGATCTCGTCGAGACGGTAGCCGAGCGCCAGCTTGGCGGCGATGCGCGCGATCGGGAACCCGGTCGCCTTGGAGGCGAGCGCCGAGGAGCGCGACACCCGCGGATTCATCTCGATGATCACCCAGTCTCCGGTCTGCGGGTGGACCGCGAACTGCACGTTGGCGCCGCCGGTCTCGACGCCGACCGCCCGCAGGCAGACGGCCGCGGCGTCGCGCAGCACCTGGTACTCCTTGTCGGTGAGCGTGAGCGCCGGCGCCACCGTGATCGAGTCGCCGGTGTGTACGCCCATCGGGTCGACGTTCTCGATCGAGCAGACGATCACCACGGTGTCCGCGCGGTCGCGCATCACCTCGAGCTCGTACTCCTTCCACCCGACCACGGCACGTTCGACCAGCACCTCGCGCACCGGCGAGGCGTCGAGCGCCGCGCGGATCGCGACGCGGTACTCGTCGCGGTTGTAGACCAGCGCCGCACCGCTGCCGCCGAGGGTGAACGACGGGCGCAGGATCGCCGGGAACCCCACGGTGTCGGCCGCCGCGTCGGCCCCCGCCAGCTCCCTCACCGTGACCGACGGCAGCACCGGCAGGCCGGCGGCGCTCATCGCCTCGCGGAACAGCTCGCGGTCCTCCGCGGTGCGGATCGCCTCCACGGTCGCGCCGAGCAGCGTGACCCCGAGGCGGTCGAGCACACCGGCCTTCGCCAGCTCGACCGCCGTGTTCAGCGCCGTCTGGCCGCCGAGCGTCGGCAGCAGCGCGTCGCACCTCTCGCGCTCGAGGATCGCCGCCACGACCTCCGGGGTGATCGGCTCGACGTACGTTGCGTCGGCGCGCTCGGGGTCGGTCATGATCGTCGCCGGGTTGGAGTTCACCAGCACGACACGCAGCCCCTCCTCGCGCAGCGCCTGCACGCCCTGCACGCCGGAGTAGTCGAACTCGCACGCCTGCCCGATGCGGATCGGCCCCGCGCCGATCACGCACACGTTCTTGACGTCGGTGCGGCGCGGCATCAGGGCCGCCCGCCCGGACAGCTCGTGGCCCGGGCCACGGCGATCCGTGCGCGTGCGCCAGTCACGCCGGCCTCCTGCAGCGCTCGAGAAAGCGCACGAACACGCCGAGCGCGTCGTGCGGACCGGGGCCGGCCTCGGGGTGGAACTGGATCCCCTCGGCGCCTAGCTCTGGCGCCGCGATCCCCTCGACCGAGCCGTCGGTGAGGTTGGTCATGGTGACGTGCGCGCGCTCCGGCAGCGTCGCCGGGTCGACCGCGTAGTTGTGGTTCTGCGAGGTGATCCACACCGCCCCGGTCGCCTCGTCGCGCACCGGGTGGTTGCCGCCGTGATGGCCGAAGCGCAGCTTGTAGGTGCGGCCGCCGAGCGCGAGACCGAGGAGCTGGTGCCCGAGGCAGATGCCGAGCAGCGGGAGCCGGCCGAGGAGCTCGCGGATCGTGTCGGGCACGCTGGCCACCGCCGCCGGGTCGCCGGGGCCGTTGGAGATCACCACACCGGCCGGCGCTGCCGCGAGGATCGCCGCGGCGGCGGCGTCGGGCGGCACCACGGTGACGGCGGCGCCGGCGCCTGTGAGCTCGCGCAGGATCGAGCTCTTGACGCCGCAGTCCACGACCGTGATCGGGGTCGCCCCGGCGCCGGTCGCGCGGGGCGCGGACGGCGACAGCCACGGTCCCGCCGACCACAGCGCCGCCGCGCTGCGGGCGACGCTGTGCGCCCAGTCGCAGCCGTCCGTGCCGACGGCGCGGCCGGCCAGCGCGCGCGCTTCCTCGCCGGTGACGCCATCGCCGCACACGAGCGCCCCCGGGAGCGCTCCCGCCTCGCGCAGGTGGAGCACCAGCGCGCGGGTGTCGAACCCCCACCCGACCGGCACGCCCGCCTCGCCGAGCCGCTCGAGAAGGCCGCCGCTCGCGCGCCAGCTCGACGGCACGAACGAGAGATCGGGCACGATCAGGCCCGCGGCCCAGAAGCGCTCCGACTCCGCGTCGTCGGCGTTGACCCCGACGGTGCCGACGTGCGGCGCGGTGAGCACCAGGATCTGCCCGGCGTACGAGGGGTCGGTGAGCATCTCCTGGTAGCCGAACATCGAGGTGTTGAACACCACCTCGCCGGTCGCCGCTTCGGCCGGCCCGGCCGCGTACCCGGTGAACGCCGAGCCGTCCGCGAGCGCCAGCCAGGCGCGGCGCGGCTTCGCCAGCAACGGGGGGAGGAGGGTCTTGTCCACTAGGGGTTCAGCATACGCGGCCGGGCAGGCGGCAGCAAGGCGGTCACGAGCGCCTCCGCGCCGCGCCCGGCGCGCTGCGGCCGAGGATCTCCCACAGGCGCCGGACGATCCGCCGGCCTGCGCCGGCGCCCGCGACGGCCACCAGGATCGTGTCGTCGCCGGCGACCGATCCGACGGCGCCGCGCAGGTCGAGACGGTCGAAGGCGAGCGCCACGCCGGGCGCCTCGCCGGGCGGCGTCTTGAGCACGAGCAGGTTCGGGCCGGCCGGCGCCACCTCGAGCAGGTAGGCGCGGATGCGCTCCTCGGCGGGGTTGCCGCCGTGTTCGGGCGGCGCCGGCACCGCCCAGGCGCCGCCGATCTTGACGAGGCCGAGCGCCTGGATATCGCGCGACACGGACGCCTGGCTCGCCTCGGCGCCGGCGGCGTGCAGCGCCGCCACGAGCTCCTCCTGTGTCTCGACGCGGCGGGTGGCGATGATCCCGAGGATCAGCTCGCGCCGGCGGCGTGCGGTTCGCATCTCACCTCCCCCTTCCGGCCGCGCCCGCGAGCGCTGCGAGCGCGCCCGCGAAACGGCGCCGCCTCCCGGCGAGCGCGCGGCGGGAACGCCCGATCTCGCGCCGGAGCTCGGCGAGGCCGAGGTTGCCTGCGTTGCCCGGCGCGGTGCGCGACGCCAGCACGGCGGCGGGCGCGAGCGCGGGCGGCGGCGCGCCGGCCGCCAGCTCCGCCGCCACCTCGCGGTAGGCGGCGCGGAACGGCGTGCCGGCGCGGGCCCGGCGCACCGCCTCGTCCGTCGCGAACACCTCCGGCGACAGCGCCGCGGCGCAGCGCTCGCGGTCGACGCCGAGCTGCGGCACGGCGGCCGCCATCATGGCGGTCATCTCGGCGGCGGCGTCGAGCCCGCGCATCACGGTTCCCTTGGTGAGCTGCAGGTCGCGGTGGTAGCCCCCGGGCAGCTTGCCGGCCAGCGCCACCGCCTGCGCCAGGTAGCCGTCGAGAAGCGCGGCACGGGCCCGCGTCAGCTCGAAGACGTCCGGGTTGCGCTTGTTCGGCATGATGCTCGAGCCGGTGGCCAGCCCGGCGGGCAGCACCAGGAAACCGAACTCGTCGGACGTGAAGAGGATCACGTCCCACGCCAGCTTGCCGAGGTCGTGCGCCACGCCCCATGCCGCAGCCAGCGCCGCCACCTCGAGCTTGCCGCGGCTCGCGGCGACGGCGGTGACGTTGCGCTGCACACCGGCGAAGGCGAGGGCGCGGGCGGCCGCCGCGCGGTCGAGCGGCAGCGGTGCGCCGAAGCCGGCCGCCGAGCCGAGCGGCGAGCGGTCGACGAGGTCGAGCGCCGCGGCGAGCAGCCCGAGGTCGTCGAGCAGCAGCTCGGCGTAGCCCGCCGCCCACAGGCCGAGCGTCGACGGCATCGCCCGCCGCTGGTGGGTGTAGCCGGGGAGCACGACGCGGCGGTGGCGGCGCGCGAACGCCGCCAGGGCGTCGGCGGCGTCGAGCAGCGAGGCGCCGAGCGACAGCAGCGCGTCCTTGAGGTAGAGCCGGAGGTCGACCGCCACCTGATCGTTGCGCGAGCGGCCGCTGTGGATCGTCTCGCCGAGCGCGCCGAGGCGCGCCACCAGCGCGTTCTCCACGGCGGTGTGCACGTCCTCGTCGTCCTCCCCGACGACGAGCGCGCCGCACCGCGCGTCGGCGAGCAGCCGGCGCAGCGCGGCACGCAGGCGCGCGGCGTCGCGCCGCCCGACGATGCCGCCGCCCTCCAGCGCCGCCAGGTGCGCGAGCGTTCCCAGCAGGTCCCACTCCAGCAGCCTTGCGTCCCACACCCGGTCGTCGCCGACGGTGTAGGCGCGCGCCTGCTCGCTCAGGCGTTCGCCGCCGCTCCACAGCGTCCGCGTCATGACAGGTACTCCCTCGCGGCGCCGGCGTACACGTCGACGGCGGCGCGCACCTGCTCGAGCTCCACCCACTCGTCGGCGGTGTGCGAGACGCGCGACGAGCCGGGGCCGAGCTTGACGGCGTCGGCGCCGCGCAGGAACACCCAGTCGGAGCAGGTCGGGGAGGTGATCTCGCGCGCCGCCGGCGCCACCCGCCGCACCGCCGCCAGCAGCCGCGAACCCGCCGGCGTCTCGGCCGGCACGAGGCGGTCCGAGATCACCTCGACGCGGCCGGCGGAGAGCGCTCCGGCGATCAACGCCGTCAGCTCGGCGTGCGACCACGTCGGCGTGCTGCGGACGTCGAGCACGGCCTCGCAGCGCGGCGGCGTGGTGTTGCGCGCGATGCCTCCGGAGATCATCGTCGGGGTGATCGCGACGTCGCCGAGGCGCGCGTGCCGGCGCCCCGGCCGCAGCGCGGCGACGGCGCCGAGGTCCCGCGCCGCGCGCAGGATCGCGTTGACCGGCGGCGCCTCGCGCTCGGACGCCCAGCCGGCGTGCACCTGCTCTCCTTCCCACACCGCCCGCAGGAGGAGCTGGCCGCGCTGGGCGACGCACGGATCGAGCCCCGTCGGCTCGCCGACGATCGCCGCGTCGGGCAGGCTGCCGAGCCGGCGCAGCGTCTCGGGCATCGTGGTGTCGCGCGTCTCCTCCGCGTACGAGGCGATCACCAGCAGCGTCCCGCGCGTCGGGCCCCCGGCCGCCGCGAGCGCCGCGGCCGCCGCCGCCATCGCCGCCACCGACGCCTTGGCGTCGGACGCGCCGCGGCCGTACAACCGCCCGCCGCGCACCTCGGCGCCGAGCGGGTCCACCGTCCACCCCTCGCCGGCCGGCACCGTGTCGAGGTGCGACGCGAGCGCCAGCGTCGGTCCCGGCGCCGCCCCGGCGACGAGGATGCGCACGCAGGCGTCGTCGCGCTCGACCGCGAGGCCGCGCGCGGCGGCCCAGCCCGCGAGCAACGCGGCCGCCGCGCCCTCCTGCCCCGACGGGCTCGGCGTCCGCACGAGGCGCGCCAGCAGCTCGACCGCCTCGTCGCCGAACGAGCGTTCCCCCCGGAGGGGAGGGCGTGCGGCCTCCCCTCGCCCGCGAAGTGCCCGCGCGGACTTCGCACCGCCCGGCGCCTCGCCTTTCGGCGTCATGCCGTGAGAGCCCGCACTGCCCTCGCGGGCTCTCACAACTCGTGCTCCGTGTACTCGTCGAGGTCCTTGCGCGCCACCACCATCGTGCCGCACCCGTGTCCGGTGAAGATCTCGACCAGCAGCGCATCGGGGACGCGGCCGTCGATGATGTGGGTGCGGCGCACGCCGTTGCCGACCGCGCGGATGCACGCCTCGACCTTGGGCCGCATGCCGCCGCGGATGGCGCCGGACTCGACCAGCGGCAGCAGGTCGTCCGGCACCGCGAACGCGACCAGCGACGACTCGTCGGCGGCGTCGCGCAGCACGCCGGGCGCCGAGGTGAGGAAGATCAGCTTCTTCGCCTGCAGCGCGCTCGCCAGCGCCTCGGCGAGCGTGTCGGCGTTGACGTTGAGCGCCCGCCCCGCCGCGTCGGCGGCGAGCGAAGCGACCACCGGCACGTAGCCGGCGTCGAGCAGGGCCTTCAGCACGGCCGGGTCGACCTTCTCGATGTCGCCGACCTCGCCGAAATCGACGACCCGCTCCGAGCCGTCGTCGTCGCGCACCGGCACCGGCGGCCGGCGGCGGGCGGTCACGAGGTCGGCGTCGATCCCCGAGAGGCCGACGCCGCGCACCCCCTCGGCCCGCAGCATCGCCAGCAGGTCGACGTTGAGCCGGCCCGCGTACACCATCTTGGCCACCTCGAGCACCTCGGGCGTGGTCACGCGGCGGCCGGCGACCACCTCGGGAGTGAGCCCGAGCTGGCGCGACAGCTCGCTCGCCTGCGGCCCGCCGCCGTGCACCAGCACAACGCGCACCGACAGCGACTCGAGCAGTGCGATCGACACCGCAAGCGAGTCGAGCGCCTCGCGGTTGCCGAGCACCTCGCCGCCGATCTTGATCACGAACGTCTGGCCGCGGTACAGCCGCGTGTAGTCGAGCGCCCCCTTGAGCGCGGCGACGAGATCACTCATTGCACCCCCAAAGGCAGGCGATGGGCGCCGGGCGACAGGCGATGCAGAGCCAGCCCCAGGTGCCTTGCACGGGTGGACATGCTACGCCTCCCGCCGGCCGCATCGCACCGTGCCAAGCCAGGTCTCCCCCGGGATCATCGCCTCCGCCTCGTTCCCGTGCTCATGACCATCCGCCGAGCAGCTCCAGCAGCAGCGCGCGCTGCGCGTGCAGGCGATTCTCCGCCTGGTCGGTGACCACCGACCACGGGCCGTCGAGCACGCTGTCGGTGACCACGACGTTGCGCCGCACCGGCAGGCAGTGCATGAAGATGCCGGAGCCGCCGCGGGTCGTCGCCATGCGCCGGTCGTCGACGCGCCAGCCGCGCAGGGATGCACGGCGCGCCGACTCCGCCTGCGGGTCGCCGAAGTCCGCGAGGCATCCCCAGCTCTTCGCGTAGACGACATCGGCGCCGGCGATCGCTGCATCCATGTCGTCGATCTCGGCGACGCTGCCGCCGCGGCGCGCCGCACAGGCGCGGATCGCCTGCATGTCGTCCGCGTCGAGCTGCCACCCCTCGGGGCGGGCGATCACCACCTCCATGCCGAGGCGCGACGCGGCCAGCGCCGCCGACGCCGGCACGGCCGTGGGCAGCGCCTTCGGGTGCCACGCCCAGGTCAGGACGAACCTCCTGCCCCGCGGCTCGCCGAGCTTCTCGCGCAGCGTCAGCGCATCGCCGAGCTCCTGGCACGGGTGGCGCCGCGCCGACTCGAGGTTGATCACCGGCACCGTGGCGTACCGGGCGAATCCCCGCACCACCTCGTCGCGCCGCGCCTCCGCCCACGTCGGCGCGCTGGGGAACGCACGCACCGCCAGCGCGTCGGCGTAGCGCGACAGCACCCGCGCCGCCTCCGCGATATGCTCCACGTTGCCGCCGTCCATCACGACGCCGTCGCGGTGTTCGAGCGCCCACGACCCCTTCCCCGGCTCGAGCGTCACCGCGTGCCCGCCGTGCTTGAGCATCGCCACCTCGAACGAGGTGCGCGTGCGCAGCGACGGGTCGAAAAACACCATCGAAAGCACCTTGCCGGCAAGCGAGCCGGACGCGGTCCCGCGCTTGAGCGCCGCGGCGCGCTCGATCAGGGCGAGGATCGCCTCGTCCGGCCACTCGTCGGCGGCGATGAAGTCGCGCCTGCTCATGAGCCCAGCACCTCCCCGAGCGCGCCGACGAGCCACGCGGCGTGCTCCTCCTCGATCACCAGCGGCGGCAGCAGCCTGAGCACCCGCGGGTCCTCCGCGCTGCCGACCAGGATGCGGCGTTCGAACAGCGCCTGCTGCACGCCCCTTGCGGGCCGGTCGAGGACCACGCCGAGGAGCAACCCGCGGCCGGTGACCCGCTCGACGCCGCGCACGCCCGCGAGTGCGGCGCGCAGGAGCTGCTCCATGCGCACAGCACGTCCCGGCAGATCCTCTTCAACGATCAGTGCGAGCGTCGCGCAGGCTGCGGCGCACGGCACCGGGCCGCCACCGAACGTCGTGCCGAGCTCGCCCGCTTTGACCGCGGCGCAGATGCGCTCCGAAACCAGCACCGCGCCCATCGGCATCCCCGAGGCAATACCCTTGGCGAGCGTGACGATGTCGGCGTCGACGCCGACCGCCTGCGCCGTCGTGAACGCGCCCGTCCGCCCGCAGCCGCACTGCACCTCGTCGAACACCAGCAGGGCGCCCGCGGCGTCGCAGGCGCGCCGTGCCGCCTGCAGCGTCGCGACCGAGAAGTCGCGCGCGCCCGCCAGCCCCTGCACCGGCTCGAGGATCACCGCCGCGGTGTCGGGACCGACCACGCGGGCGAGCGCCTCGGCATCGTCGAACGGCGCCACGTCGGTGCGCGCCACCAGCTCGGCGCCGGCGCCGCCCGCGAACGCCAGCCGGCGGTAGCGCTCGATCCCCGAGGCGGCCAGCGTCGCGATCGTGCGGCCGTGGAACCCGCCGGCGACCGCGACGATGCGCGGCCGGCCGGTGATGCGCCGCGCCAGGCCGAGCGCGTTCTCGTTCGCCTCGGCCCCGGAGTTGACGAGGAACACCTTCGGGTTGTGCGCCGGCGCCGCCGCCGCGAGGCGTGCGAGCAGCTCGTCGCGCACGTCGAGCGCCAGCGCGTTGGAGTAGAACGTGAGCGTGCGCGCCTGCTCGGCGATCGCGGCGACGACGCGCGGGTGCGCGTGGCCGGTGATCGCCACCGCGTGACCGCCGTAAAAGTCGAGGTACCTGGTACCCGATTCGTCCCAAAGGAAGCACCCGGCGCCGCGCACCGGCCGCAGCGGCAAGCGGCTGTAGACGGGAATCTCGCTCGGATGAACGACGGGCACCGGGCTCCGGGCTCCGGGCTCCGAAAAGGCGGCAGCTCCCTGCGCGGAGGACGGGTGCTGGGCCTCCCGGTGCCCGGAGCCCTGAGCCCGGGGCCCGCCTCTCCTTAGCATGGCCAGATCCCCGGAAACTCGAGGCCGGCCGTTTCGGGCAGGCCGAGCGCGAGGTTCATCGCCTGCAGCGCCTGGCCGGCGGCGCCCTTTACGAGGTTGTCGATGGTGCAGGTCACGATGACTGACTCCCCGTCTTCCCGCGGCGCCGCGTGAAGGTGGGCGAAGTTGGTGCCGACGACCGCGGCGAGTTCCGGCGGCGCGCCGAGGACGCGGATGAACGGCCGGCCGGCGTAGCGACCGCGCAGCAGCGCGAGCGGGTCAGGCAGCGGGCGCGCCAGGCGCGCGTGCAGCGTCGCGTGGATGCCGCGCACCAGCGGCGCCGAGTGGGTCAGCAGCGCGCACGAACGGACGGCGCCGCCCGTCCAGTGCCGCAGGCGGTCCGCGAGCTCCGCCTCGTGGCGATGGCCGGCGAGCGAGTACGCGAAGAAGCTGTGGGCGCGCACCGGGTGATGCGTCGAGCGCTTCGGCTCGGCGCCGGCGCCCGATGAGCCGGTGATCGCGAAGCAGCTTGGCCGGGAGGCAAGCAGGCCGGCGCAGGCCAGCGGCCACAACGTTAGCAGCGCGGCGGTCGCGAAGCAGCCGGGAACGGCGATCCGGCGCGCGCCGGCGAGGCCGTCGCCGACGACGTCGGCGAGCCCGTAGGCGAACGTCCCAACCGCGGCGAACGCTGCGTGGGCGCCGTAGTGCGCCTCGTAGAGCTCCCGGTCGGACACGCGGAAGTCGGCGGCGAGGTCGACCACGAGGCGGGCGGAGGCCAGGTCGGCGGCGAGGTGCTGCGAACGGCCGTGCGGCAGCGCAAGGAGGACCGCGTCCGCCCAGCGCGCCGCGGCCGCGACGTCCATCGCCTCGAAGGCGCCGGCGGCGATGTTGACCAGCCCGGGGTGCGCCGCCGACCACGGCTTCCCCGCATGGCTCTCGGAGAACGCCCGCACGGTTGCGACGGCGGGGTGGCGCGAGAGCAGACGGAGCAGCTCGCCGCCGACGTACCCGGCGCCGCCGAGCACCGCGACGGAGAGGCCGCGGTTCGCGGTACGCGGCTCGTGGTTCGTCACGTCTCCGCCTCCGGGAGGCCGGCCGCGCTGGCGGCCCGGCCGGCCCGTGTCCGGCCACCGACGACCGACCACTGAGCACGCTGCCTACTGCCCACGCAGCGCCTCCAGAACGACACGGGCAAGCGCGCCGTCGCCGCGCCGCGCGTTGTGCGCGGGAAGCCCGAGCTCCTCGCGGATGAAGCGGCAGCCGACCTCGTTGTCGGTCGCGGGTCCCGAGATCACGGTCGGCCGCAGGCCGAAGCGCTCGGCGAGCACGCGGACGACGCCCCACGAAGCAACCTGGTCGGGGGCGCACGCCACCAGCGCACGGGCGAGCGACATCATCGGCGCGTCCGCGAGGATCGCCGCGACGCCGTACTCGCCGAGGACGCCGTCGCCGAGCTCCGCGACGACCACGTCCGGCCTGTGGGTGCGCGCGAGCTCGTTGAGCAGGCCGCGCGCCGTCGGCAGGGCCGCATCGTCGCTCGTCGAAACCACCCCGGCGTCGTTGAACGTGAGCGCCGCGATCGCACCGGCGTCGACCATCGCGAGCGCGTCGCGCATGAGGGCGACGCCGGTCAGCTTGGCCGCCGCCACGCGCAGCCCGGCACGCGACAGGCCGTGCACGATCTCCGCCGCCGCCATCGTCTTGCCTGCGTTCATGCAGGTGCCGGCGACGTACACCACGGGCACCCTGCACTCCAGCGCATCCGCCGGCGGTACGGCGTTCTCACCGATGTGCGCCGGGCGTCCGACGCGGTCGCCGACGCGCGGGAACACCAGCGCGGCACCGAGCACCTCCGCGTCGAACGGCCTGCCGAGGTCGGGGTTGATCGCGGTGCAGCGGCCGAGCACGCCTCCCATGTTGAGCACCTGCACGACGTCGCCGACGGCCAGCGCCTCCGGCACCTCGCCGGCGTAGCCGCGCAGCGCCCGCCGGTGGCCGAGCGTGCCGGCGAGGGTGTCGCCCGCGCGCAACCTGATGAACCGCCCCGAGGGATCCTCGACCTCGTTGTACACCGTCTTGTCGTTGAGCAGGCGGACGGCGATCACGTACCCCTCGCGGCACACGATCTCCGGCCCGAGCAGCAGGTCGTGGCCGAGCCGCGCGTTGTGGGTCGAGGACGCAATGCGGTCGATGCGCACGCGCGTCGTCACCATGGCCCGCCTCCGCCGCGCCGCGCCGCCAAGATCGCCGGGATCGCCGCGATCTTCGCAAACGCCGCCGCCTCGTCGCCGCTCCACAGCGCGTTGCTCTCGCCGTAGCGGGCGACCGCGGCGTCCATCAGCGAGTGCGGGCTGCGCACGCCGTCCACCGCGAACCACCCCGGCGCCAGGCGCACCCGCGTCTCGCCCGTAACGGTGCGCTGCGAGCTCGCGATCAGCGCCTCGATGTCGCGCATCACCGGATCGAACGCCTGCCCCTCGTGCAGCCGGTCGCCCCAGAACTGCGCCACGTGGTCCTTCCAGAACGACTGCCAGCGGGTCAGCACGAGCTTCTCGAGCTCGCGGTGCGCATGCACCAGCACGAGCGCCGCGCCGGCCTCGAACCCGATCCTCCCCTTGATACCGAGCACCGTCTCGCCGAGGTGGATGCCGCGGCCGATCGCGAACGGCGCCAGCCGCGCCGCGAGCGCCTCGACGAGCTCGGGGCCAGCCATCGCGGCGCCGTCGAGCGTGACCGGCAGGCCCGCTTCCCAGCCGATCGTGACCTCGCCCGCGGCGGCGCTGTCCTGGCCGCCGGCGGCCAGCTCCTGCCACGCATCGGCCGGCGGCGCCGCCCACGGGTCGTGCGTCCAGCCGCCGCCCAGCGTCGTCCCCCACAGGCCGCGGTTCACCGAGTAGCGCGACGCGCCGGCGGGCACCGGGATCCCGCGCTCCTCCAGCCAGGCGATCGCCTCTTCCCGCCTGAGGCCCAGCTCGCGGATCGGCGCCACGATCGCGGCGCCGGGCAGCAGCACGCGGAAGGCGACGTCGAAGCGCACCTGGTCGTTGCCGGCGCCGGTCGAGCCGTGCGCCACAGCGTCGGCGCGGAGCTCGCGCGCGACGCGCGCGACCTCGATCGCCTGCTGCGTGCGCTCGGCCGCCACCGACACCGGGTAGACCCCGCCGCGCAGCACGTTGCCGCGGATGAGCGTGGCGACAAAGCGGCCGTACACCTGCGAGCGGGCGTCGACCTCGCGGTGCGCGGCGGCGCCGGCCGCCCGGCTGCGCGCGGCCACCCGGTCGAGCTCGGCGCGGCTCATGCCGCCGGTGTCCACGACGACGGTCGTCACCTCGGCGCTGCGCTCGGCGGTGAGCCAGGCGGCGCAGAAGGTGGTGTCGAGCCCGCCCGAGAAGGCGAGCACGACGCGCAGCGGAGGACCGGCCGACGAGAGTGAATGCTCCATGAGTTGCGGATAATTATTCAGACTGACCCGAATGTCAAGCGCGGCGCCCGCACGCCGCCGGCCGCGCCTCACGCCGGCGCGGTCACCGTCCGGTTGCGACCCGCCTGCTTGGCGCGGTACAGCGCCTCGTCGGCGCGGCGCACGAGCTCCTCCGCACCGCGCTCCCCCTCGGGCACCATCACCGCGACGCCGCACGAGATCGTCACCGTGCGCGCGACGTCGGAGGTCCGGTGCGGCACCGCCAGCGCCTCGACGCGCTGCCTGAGCTGCTCGGCCACCCGCGCCGCGCCAACCTGCGCCGTCAGCGGCAGGATCACGCCGAACTCCTCGCCGCCCAGCCGCGCCACGGCGTCGCCCGAGCGCGGCAGCGCGTCGGAGAGCGCCCGCGCCACCGCGCGCAGGCATGCGTCGCCCATCTGGTGGCCGTAGGTGTCGTTGTACGCCTTGAAGTGGTCGATGTCGATCATCACGAGGGCCAGCGGCGACCGCCCGCGCAGCGCGCGCTTCCACTCCAGGCCGAGGCGCTCGTCGAACCGCCGGCGGTTCGCGATTCCGGTCACCGGGTCGTTGAACGACATCTCGACGAGGAGCTGGTTGGCCTCGCTGAGCTCGCGCGTGCGCGCGTCGACCAGCTTCTGCAGCGCCGCCTCGCGCCGCGCATGGGCGCTGACCAGCGCCCGGACGATCACGAAGACCGCCAGCGCCACCGCCGCGGCCGCGACCAGCAGCGCCCACCACGTCTGCCACGGCGCAGGCGAGACGCCGACCACCAGCTCCTCGGGGCCGGCGATGTTGCCCGCGTAGTCCCGCCCCCACACGCGGAACGTGTAGGCGGCCGGCGGCAGCGCGCGGTACTCCCGCCGCACCTCGCGGCCCCACTCGGACGGCCGCGCCTCGAGCCCGACGAGGTGCGTGCGGTACTCCGTCTCCGCCTCCCGGAAGTAGCTGAGCAGCGCGTACTCGAACACAAGGTGGCGGTCCGCGTGCGGGAGCACCGTGCCGGTGCGCACCGGCCGGCTCCGGTCCCCGCCCACCCAGCCGTCCAGCACCAGCCGCTTCGGCGTCCGGTCCACCCGATCGCGCGCCGTATCGAGGACGCCGGCGCCGCCGACCGTACCCACCCAGACGCGGCCGAGCGGGTCCATGGTGGCGGCGCCGCGGTTGCACTGGTTGCGCGGCAGGCCGTCCTCCCACGTGTACGTGAAGACCTCGAAGCCGCCCCGCTCCCAGGCGGCGCCGGCGCGCGCCACCAGCCGCGCCACGCCCTTGTTGGTCGGCAGGTACAGCCTGCCGGCGGAGTCCTCGATCACGTCGTAGACGACGTTGTTGGGGAGGGCGGGCTCGGAAGCGTCGGTGAGCGTGAAAAGCAGCCGTTCGGCCGCGGGGTCGAAGCACGACACGCCGCCGCCGTCGGTCCCGATCCACAAAACCCGGCGCCCGTCCGGCGCCCGCGTCGCGTGCAGCGCCTGCACCGAGTCGTTGAGCAGGCCGAGCTCCTGTCCCCACGTCCGCCACTCGCCCCGGGCCAGGCGCGCGAGTCCGCCTGCGGTGCCCACCCAGAGCGTGCCCCCGTCCTCGCCCGGCTCGAACTCGAGCGCCACCACCGAAGGGCTCGGCAGGTGCGCCTCGGGCACCGCCGACCAGCGGCCGCCCCGCAGGACGGCCAGCCCGTTGCGCGTCCCGACCCAGAGGCTCGTGGCGCCGGCGGGATCGCGCGCCTCCGCGACCGCCTGCACGAGGTCGTTCGGCAGGGCGCCGGATTCGCGCGTGAAGCGCTCCCATCTGCCGCGGGCGAAGCGCGCCAGCCCGCCGTTGCGGGTGCCCACCCAGAGGGACCGGTGGCCGTCCGTATCGACGGTCTCGGCGAGGCATTGCACGTTGTCGCTCGGGAGGCCGCCCTGCGAGCTCTTCGCCACCGTCCATCCGCCGCGGCACAGCCGGGCGACGCCCCCGCCGTCCATGCCGAACCACACGCACAGCGCGCCCTCCGCATCGTGCGAGGCGAGCACTGCGTTGACCGACATCCACGGCGATGCCGGGAGCGGGCGGAACGAGCGCCACTGCCCCTCGCGAAGCCGCGCCAGGCCGCCGTTGCGCGTGCCCACCCACAGCGCCTCGGTGCCGTCCGCGGCGCCGGTGCGCGCCAGCGAGTAGACGGCGTTGGAGGGCAGACCAGGGTCGGCCACGAGCGGGCGCGCGCGTTCACCGTCGATGCGCGCCAGGCCGCCGCCGTCCGTGCCCACCCAGACGGCGGGCACCGCAGCGCCGGGCGCCGCGTCGGCGAGGCTGGTCACGTGGGCCGATGGGAGGCCGCTGTCGCGGCCGATGGTCCGCCAGCGTCCGCCGCTGCGCCGCGCCACACCGCTGCCGTAGGTGCCCGCCCAGAGGACTGCGGCGCCGTCCGGGCCGACCGTCTCGAGGAGGCTGTTGACCGAGGCGGTCGGGCTTCCCGGCTCGTGCACGAACCGCCCCGTCCCGCCGGCGAGGTACACGAGGCCGCCCTCGGTGCCGGCCCACAGACGGGCGCCGCCATCGGGCTCGTCCGTCGCCAGGAGCGCCCAGACGAAGTCGCTCGGCAGGCCGTCGCCGGTGTCGAAGCGCCGCCACTCGTCGCCCTGCAGCCGCCACAGCCCCAGCCCGTGCGTCGCGACCCAGAGGCCCGGCATATCGCCGCGCTGCACCGCGAGGATCGCGTTGACCCGGTGGCGAACCAGCGCTTCCGGCCGCCCCGGAACCGGCCTCCAGGCGCCCTCGACGAGGCGCAGCAGGCCTCCCTGCGTGCCGAACCACAGCTCGCCGCGGCCGCCGGCGGCGATGCAGCGCACGAAGTTGGAACGCATGCGGTTGGGGAGGTTGACGACGGTCCATGAGCGCCCGTCGTAGTAGGCGGCCCCGTCCTGGGTGCCGACCCAGAGGTACCCGCGCTGGTCGAGCGTGATCGCGTGCACCGTGTTCTGGGGAAGACCGTCGGAGTCGCGGAAGACGCGCAGCAGCTCGCTGCCCGCATCCACCGGATCATCGAAGCGCGCCGCCGGCGCCGGGGCGGCGCCGGCCGCCGCCGCCGCACAGAGCAGCGCCAGCACGACCACCGCCATCTGCGGCGGCCGTCCACCGCGCCCGCCGAGTGCCGCCCGCGCCGCCGCCGCGACCCGTCCCGCCGATGCCATGCGCCGCCCTCACCTTCCCCGCGGGGGATTCTACCGCTTCGGGACGCGCCGCGCCGTCGGCCGATTGCCGCCCCAGGTCGACGCTGATAGTCTCGCGTGCGAGTCTCGAAGGAGGACGCAATGCTCACTTCCGCCACCCTCCCCCCCGCGGCCGTCGAGATCCGCGACGAAATGCGCGAGCTGGTCGCCGCGGTGCCCCGGCAGCTCCTCCTCGACATGGACGCGGACCGCGTCCGCTTCCCGCGCGCGTTCCTCGCCGACGCCGGCGCGCGCCGCCTCCTGGGACCGCGCTTCGCGGCCGAGTGGGGAGGCCGCGGCCTGCCCTGGACCGCAGAAATGGTCGCGCTCGAGGAGCTCGGGGTGCTCGGCACCTCCCTCCCCTGCCTGTGGTCGCTGGTCTCGATCGTCGGCGAGGCGATCGCCGCCTTCGGCACCGAGGACCAGAAGCGCCGCTTCCTCGCTCCGATGCTGCGGGGAGAGATCGCGGCCGCCGAGGCGTTGACCGAGCCGCGCGGCGGCTCCGACTTCTTCGGCGCCACGACCACTGCGCGGCGCGACGGCGACGAGTTCCTGCTCACCGGACAGAAACGGTTCGTCGTCGGCGCCGAGGGCGCCGACGTGATCCTGGTGTACGGCCGCGTCGCCGGCGCCGGCGACGCCCGGGCCGCGATGACCGCATTCCTCGTGGAGCGCGGTCCGGGCGTCGAGGTCCACCATGTCTACGGGTTGCTGGGCACGCGCGGCGGCGGCACCGGCCGCCTGGTGTTCAAGGACGCGCGCGTTCCCCTCGCCAACGTGCTCGGCGGCGAGGCCGGGATCGGCCGCGGCGCCGAGGTGTTCCACCGCATGATGATCCCCGAGCGCCTGACCTCGGCGGGCGGCGCGATCGGGATGGCGCGGGCCGCGCTGGAGATCGCCGCTCGCTACGCCGACCGGCGGCACGCCTTCGGCGACAAGATCCGCCGCTTCCAGGCCGTCAGCTTCAAGATTGCCGATTCCCTGACCCTGCTCGACGCCGCCCGCGCCCTCAACCACGGCGCGGCGCTCGCGGTCGACGCCGGCGAGGCGCCCGGCGTCGTCCGCCGCCTGGTGTCGGAGGCGAAGAAGTTCGCGACCGACTCGGCGTGGACGGTGATCAACCACGCCATGCAGGTGCTCGGCGGCATCGGCTATACCGACATCTACCCGGTCGAGCGGCTGCTGCGCGACTGTCGGCTGATCACCATCTGGACCGGCACCAATGAGATCATGAGCCTGCTGATCCAGCACGAGTACTACCGAGAGGTGCCCGCCGGCCGCCCGGCGGGGCGTGATGTGGAGGCTGACGCCGCCGGCGCCGAGCTGGCGGACGAGAAGGTGTACACCTGATTGCGCCTGCCGGCTGCTTCCCCGAGCCTGCGCCCGTCGCGCGGACATCCGGGCAGGAGATCAGCGCCACTGCCAGCCAGCCACCCAGAGCCGGCGGTCGTGCCGCGTGACGATGTTGACGCGGTCCGAGACGCCGACGAAGCTCCAGCGCACGGTCAGCGGCAGCACCGGCAGCGCCTCCAGCGCGCGCCGCTGCGCGCGCTGCAGCAGCTCCAGGCGCCGCGCCGGCGCCATCTCCGACTCGGCGGCGGCGAGCAGCGCGTCGACCTCCGGGTCCGAGAAGCCGGTGTAGTTCTCGGCGCCGAGGCCCCGGCTCTCGTCGCGCGTGTGCAGCGAGCTGTTGAGGAAGTCGGAGGCGTCGCCGGTGTTGCACGCCCAGGCGTAGTAGAACAGCGGGACCTCGCCCGTGCGAGCGAGGCGGACGAGGTCGGAGAACGGCGCCTCGTGCGGGTGCACCCGCACGTTGACCCTTGCGAGGTCCTCTTGGATCGCCGCGATCACCGACGGCACGCCGGCGCCGTGCCCGAGCTGCACGTCGAACCCCGTCCCGAAGCCGGCCTCCGCGAGCAGGCGGCGCGCCTCCTCCGGGTCGTACGGCAGCGGCTGCACGCCCGGGTCGTAACCGAGCACCACCGGGTGGACGTACTGCCCGGCCACCGTGGCGTTGCCGCGAAATACGCGCCTGACCCAGGCCTGCCGGTTGAGAGCGAGCAGCAGCGCGCGCCGCACGCGCGCGTCGGCGAGCGCCCTGCCGGCCTCGCCGGACGCCGCCCGCGAGGCGACCGCGAGGAGCTGCACCGCCAGCCGCGGTTGCGGCTCCAGGCGCAGCCCGGGGCGCTCCTCGACACTCGCCAGATCCTCGTCCTCGACGACGGCGACGACGTCGATCTTGCCGGTGAGAAGGCCGGAGAGCGAGCCGCTGCGCGCGCCGGGGTAGAACTCCATGCGCACCCGGCCGATCGCGGGTGAGCCGCGCCAGGAACGCCACCCCCGCGCTTCCACGGAGCCGTCCGTCCCGCGCGCCACGAAGCGGTACGGACCGGTCCCGACCGGCTCGGCGAGATCCTCGGCCGCCGCGTCGTCGCGCGGCACGATGAGGAGAAACGCGAGGCGGTTGAGCAGGTCCGGTGACGGCGCGCGAGTGGTGACGGCGACCGCGAGACCGCCGTCGGCGCGGACCTCGGCGATGCCGGAGAGCAGGTGCCTGATCCCCGACCTGGGGTGCGTTGCGGCACGGCCGAAGCTGGCGACGACGTCGGCTGAGGTGAACGGCTTGCCGTTGGAGAACCGCACTCCTTCGCGCAGCGCGAGGCGCCACTCCGTCGGGGCCTCCTGGCGCCACGACACCGCGAGCGCCGGCGCCAGGCGCATGTCGGCCGTGGTACCGACGAGGGCGTCGTAGAAGTTGCAGAGCACCGACCACACCACCGACTCGTTGTGGCGGTGAGGGTCCAGCGTGCCCGGCACGTCGTCGAACGCCACGACGAGGGTCCTGCGCCAGAGCCTGTCGCCGCACGCCGCGAGCGACACGACGACCGCCACGGCGGCGCACGCCGCAACCATGCTGCCTGGGGCTGATGGCCGCTTCATGCCGTCGGACCTCTGGGTCCCTGGGTGCAGTATACCCCGCGCCCGGCGTGCTCGCGATCAGCGGCCGGAGGGGAAGGCGTAGCCGAGCAGCTTGTAGACCAGCTTGGCGGCGAGGAAGTCTGGCGCCACCAGCCCCGGGATCGGCGCCAGCTCGACCACGTCGAATGCGACGACGCGGCGCGCCGCGGCGACCGCCCTGAGCACGGCGAGCGCGCGGTACCAGTCGAGGCCGCCCGGCTCCGGGGTGCCCGTCGCCGGCATGATCGACGGGTCGAAGGCGTCGAGGTCCACTGTCACGTAGACCTCTTCCGGCAGGGCCGCGAGCACGCGGTCGATCCAGCGGTCGACCGGCTGCGTGACCGCCTCTTCGGCGAACACCGTGCAGACGCCGCGCTCGCGCGCCAGCTCGCGCTCGTCGCGCGTCAGCGACCGGATTCCGACCTGGGCCAGCCGGATGCCCTCGTCGACGATGCGGTGCATCACGCACGCGTGGTTGTGCGGCGACCCCTCGAAGGTGTCGCGCAGGTCGCCGTGGGCGTCGAGCTGGAGCACGCCGAGGCCCGGACAGCGGCGGCGCACGGCGCGCACCAGCGGCGCGGTAATCGAGTGCTCGCCGCCGATCCCGACGAGGAAGCGTCCCGAGCCCACGACGCCGCGCGCAACCCGCTCGATGCGCTCCATCGTCGCGGCCGGCCCCGAGGTGTCGGGCGTCACGGCGGGCAGGGTGACGATGCCGATCTCCTCGCACACGTCGCGGTCGAGCTCGTCATCGTACGTCTCCAGGTGGGTCGAGGCCTCGAGCAGCGCCAGCGGCCCGCGCCGCGCCCCCGGCTGGTAGGACATGGTCAGGTCGTACGGGATCGGCAGCACGGCGGCGCGCGCCCGCTCCGGCGGGTTGTCCTCGGGCGGAACGCCGAGAAAGCTCAGGTACGGGGCGTACAGCTCGTCGCTCATCCGGCGCCCGGCCCTAGTCGAACAGGAGCACCGCCGCGGCGAGGACCGTCGTCCACTTGCCGTGGCGGCCGACCACCGCGGACTGCGTGATGTTGCGGGTGGTCACGATCTTGTTGGAGATCTTCCAGAGCTGGCGCTTCTCGTCCCACGACTGGTCCTCGTCGAACTCGACGCCGAGCGTCGAGGCGAGCATCGCCGCCGCGAGGTCCTCCGCGTAGTCGCCGGCCTCCTTGTCCGACTGGCCGAAGGCGTGGTGCTCGGAGAGGTACCCGAACATCCGCCTGTCGCTCGGGATCGCGATGCCCACCGACGCCGCCAGCATGCGGTGCGGCTCGTTGGCGGCCTCGCGGCTCATCACCACGAAAGCGATCTGGCCGGGCTCGAGCATCGCCTCGCCGCGGGTGCGGGAGATGATCCTGCAGCCGGGCGGGTAGATCGACGACACCGCGACGAGGTTCAGCGTCGCGATGCCGGCGTCGCGCAGCGCCAACTCGAACGACTGCAGCTTCTCGCGGTGGACGCCCACTCCGTTGGTGAGAAACAGCTTCTTGGGAACGAGGTTCAGCGGCATCCCAGCCTCCCGGGTACGCGATCCCGCCGTGTGCGGGGCGTGCGGACAATAGACAAAGACGCGCCATTGGGCAAGCGACGCCCTTTCGGGTGGCGGCCGCCGCGGCCGGCGCGCGCCTCAGCGCCCATCGCTGCTTCCCCCTCGCGGGTACACCGGGGCGCCCGGCAGCACGGCTACGGTCTCGCCCGGAACCTCCTCGCGCCAGCGGTCGAGCACCGCCTGCACGCTCGCGATCGGCTCGGCGCCGAGCCGGGTCACGAGCGCTGGATCGAGCCGCGTGTGCCAGAGCACGTGGAAGCGTGCGGTCTTCTCGACCAGCCGCAGCACCGTGTGCCCGTACTGGACGTACTCGCGTGCAAGCCGCGCGAGGATCGCCTCCGGCCGCGGGTCGGCGAGGAACGGCGCCATCGCCGGCGAGCCCGCCCCGCCCTCGCAGGCTGCGACGAACAGCACCTCGGCGCCCGCAGTCGCGAAGCGGCAGGCGGCGTCGAGCGCCTTGTGCGCCTGGATCACGGTCAGGTCGGCCGGCACCCCGCCGGCGCCCGCCACCACGCGGGCGTACCTTCCGGCGTCGACCTCGTACCACGCCCGCGCCTGCTCGACCGCGCGGGGGAATACGGCCGGCAGCGGCCCGGCGGCGCACCACGCCGGCCGGCCGTCGCTCCCCGGCACCAGCAGCAGGGCGAGGTCCGGCGGGCGCAGCGCCGCAGCCGCCGCGATCTCCTCCGCCACCGGGTTCCCGGCCAGCACCCCCGGCTCGCACGCCGGATGGCGGCGCGGCGGCGTGTGGGCGAGGTCGATCACGCGCGCGTGGTTGGCCTGGATCTCCGCGTAGCCGGCGACGCCCGGGAAGATCATCTTCGGGCCGCCGCCGAAGCCGGCGAAGTAGTGGTGGACGACCGGCGACACGGAGAGCACGAGGTCCGCTTCCGCCACCGCCCGGTGCAGACGCACCGCCTCGCCCGTCGCGAGCGCGCCGACCCGAACGAGCGCCCGCTCGTCGCGCGCGTCGTGCTGCACCACGGCGACGCCGGCCGGCAGAGGGCCGACCAGCGCCGTCAGCGCCGCCTCCGGCGCCGGCGGGTGCGTCCCGCACGCGACGAGCACCGTGATCCCCTGCGGCGCCAGGCCTGCACGCGCGAGCCGCTCCATCACGAGCGGCAGGATCACCGGCAGGTGCGCCTTGCGGGTGGCATCGGGGACCAGAACGACGGCGCGCCGCCGGCCGGCGGCCAGCTCGGCCAGCGGCGCGCCCGCCAGCGGCGCGTCGAGGGCGGCTGCGACCGCCGCGCCGGTGTCGCCGGCGGCCCGCGGCGCCGCCGGCTGCAGCAGCCGGCAGCGAAGCCCGCGCAGGTCGGCCGCGACGGCGTCGGCGCCGAACTGAAGGCGGAGGATCACGCCGCAATTGTAACGGCCGCCGGCCGCGCAGCGGGCTCCGCCGGCGCTACTTCACTCCGGAGCCGTCGGGGACCTCGCGGTCCGGCTGCAGGAGCACCGGGGACCCGTCGGGCAGCGTCGCGGCAAGCACCATGCCGCGCGACTCGACGCCCATCAGCGTTGCCGGCTTGAGGTTCGCGACGACGACGATCCGTCGGCCGACGAGCTGCTCCGGCGCGTACACCTTGCCGATGCCGGCGACGATCTGGCGGAGCTGCGGCTCGCCGAGATCGACCTCCATGCGCACGAGCTTCGAGGACTTCGGCACCCGCTCGGCGAGCTTGACGGTGCCGACGGCGAGCTTGACGCGCGCGAACTCGTCGATCGTGATCTGCGCGACAGCGGCGTTGCCCGCCGCTGCGGCAGCAGGCTGCGCGACAGCGGCGTTGCCCGCCGCTGCGGCAGCAGGCTGCGCGGCGGCGGCCGCGGCGGCCGCAGAAGGGGCAGGCGTCGCCGCAGGGGCCGCGGGCTCGGGAGTCGGGGCTGCAGCGGCCGGGGCCGCGGTGTCGGTCTTGGTTTCCATGCTCACCTCCGCGAAGTAGGCCTCGACGTCGGCGCGCGGGAAAAGGGCCCCCTCGTCGGGACCGAGCGCCGCTCCCGGCTCCAGGCCGCCCCAGGCGAGCGCCGCGTCCCCTGTCGCTGGCCCGGCGCCGAGCTGCGCGAGCAGCCGGCGCGCGATCCCCGGCATGACCGGCGCGACCATCACCGCCACCAGGCGCAGGCTTTCCAGGCAGTTGTACAGCACGCGGCGCAGCCGCGGCGACCCGCTTCCCTCGCTCCTGGCGATCGACCACGGCGCCTTCTCGCCGACGTAGGCGTCGACCGCCGTGATCAGCTCCCACACCGCCTCGTAGGCGCGCTGCAGCTCGAGGCCGTCCATCGCCGCGGTCCAGCGCGCGCCCGCCGCTTCCGCCGCCAGCCGCAGCTCGTTGTCGGAGCATCGCTCGGGCGGCACCCGCCCGCCGAAGTAGCGCCGCGACATCGCCAGCACGCGCGACGCCGCGTTGCCGAGGCCGTTGGCGAGGTCGCCGTTGTAGCGCGTCAGGAACGCCTCGTCGGAGAAGTTGGCGTCCTGGCCGAACGTCATCTCGCGCAGCAGGAAGTAGCGCAGCGCGTCGGCGCCGAACCGCTCGACGAGCGCGTCCGGACGCACCACGTTGCCGACCGACTTCGACATCTTCTTGTCGTCGCGCAGCCACCACCCGTGGCCGTACACGGTGCGCGGCAGCGGCAGGCCGGCCGACATCAGGAACGCAGGCCAAAAGACGCAGTGGAAACGCAGGATGTCCTTTCCCACCAGGTGCAGGTCGGCGGGCCAGTAGCGCTCGTACAGGGACGCATCCGCCGCGCCGTAGCCGAGCGCCGAGATGTAGTTGGTGAGCGCGTCGAGCCAGACGTAGACGACGTGGCTCGGGTGGCCGGGGAACGGGATCCCCCAACTGAGCGTCACCCGCGAGATCGAGAGGTCGCGCAGGCCGCCCTCCACGAAGCGCACCACCTCGTTGTGGCGCGTCGCCGGCCGGATGCAGTCGGGGTTGTCGCGGTAGAAGGCGAGCAGCCGGTCCCGGTACGCCGACAGGCGAAAGAAGAGGTTCTCCTCCTCCTTCCACTCCGCCGGACGCTCGTGCGTCGGGCACAGCTTCGCCTCGCCCAGCTCCTTCTCGGTGTAGAACGCCTCGCACGACGAGCAGTACCAGCCGGAGTGGCGGTCGAGGTAGATGTCCCCCGCGTCCTGGATCCTGCGGATGAGCGCCTCGACGCCGGCGCGGTGGCGGGCGTCCGTCGTGCGGATGAAGTCGTCGTGGGTGATGTCCAGCGTCTTCCAGAGGTCGTGGTAGCGGCCGACCACTCGGTCCGCCAGCTCCTTCGGCGCGATCCCCTGCCTGAGCGCCGCGCGCTCGACGTTCTGCCCGTGCTCGTCGGTGCCGGTGAGGAAGCGGACGTCGAACCCCCGCGCACGCTTGTAACGGGCGATGACGTCGGCGACCACGGTCGTGTAGATGTGACCGATGTGCGGCAGGTCGTTGACGTAGTAGATCGGGGTCGTGATGTAGAACGTCGGGCTGGCCACCGGCTCCTCCCGCAGATCGCGGAGGGCGAAGGATATCACCTCGCGTCGCGGCCGCGAGGCCGAGCCGCCGATCCCCGCTGGCCTCCTCGCGCGCAGCTTGCCCGGATGAGCCTATCAGCGCCCCTGGAGCGCCTCCTGCACGAGCTCCGAGGCTGCCGACGCGCCGCGCGCCGGCCTCGGGGTGAGCCCACGGCCCAGCGCCGCCCCGGCCTCGAGCGCCAGCAGCTCGAGGTCCCGCGTACAGGAGAGCGGTCCGCCGCCCCCCACGTTGTCGCCGTAGAACACCGCGGCCACCTCGCCCCGGGCGAGGATCGACACGACGACCGCCTCCGCCGCACGGCCGCCCCCGAGCTGCGTCCACAGCCGGCGGTTCCACGGCGTGTCGTCGAGCGGCCCGCGGTATGGGGCCCGGCGATCCGCGGCGATCGCCAGCACCGACCGCTCGGTGAGCGGGACCGCCAGGCGCCGGACCCGCTCGTCGGGCGGCTCGGCGTCGCCTCCAAGGCCGAACTGCCCCATCCCCAAGAAAACCCCGCGCCGCACGGCGAACATCACGCCGCGCTTCACGAGGCGTGCGGCCGCGCGCATGAACGCGTCGGTGTGCTCGCCGGTGAACGCCGGCGTGTGCATCTCGCGGACGATCGACCCGAGGCTCGCCGGTGCACCAGCTTCGGCGCCGGTCGGCGGGCGCGGCGCGTACCGCCTTCCTCGCGGGATCGCCTCCCCCGTCGTCCTCGCCAGCACGTCGATCGCGAGCTGCTCGCCGTTGACCCCCTCGCGCATCACCAGGTCGCGGGCGTCGACCTCGACCTCGCCGCGGTCGGGAAACTCCGCCGGATCGAAGCGGAAGAAGCCACCGGGCCAGGCGAACAGCTCGGCGACGACCGCGCGGGTCTGCTCGCCGATCACCGCCTCGACGGCGGCGGCGTCGAGCACGCCCAGCTCCACGAGGATGGCCCCGAGCCGTTTCTCCGGACGCGCCCGGTGCTGGCGATCGAGCGCGCGCGCTAGCGTCGGCTCGTCGACCAGGCCGCGGCACACCAGCAGGTGGCCGAACGTCTCCCGCACGCCGTTGCACACGGCGTAGATGATCTTCCCGCGCCGCAGCACGATCAGCCCGAACCCGTCAGGGCGCGTGAGCTCGAGCTTCCCGCTCTTGCCGCCGAGCGCAAGCACCTGCAGGAGCTCCGGCAGGCGCAGGTCCTCGAGGCGTCCCGCGAGGCTCACCGGGCGCTCCCCGGCCTCGTTGCCGCGCGGACCGGACGTGCGTGGTTCATCGCGCTCACTCCGTGGCCCCCTTGCACCCTGAGCAAAGATCGTACACTCCGCGCGCTCCCGCCGCAAGGCGCCGCGGGGCCCCGCCCGCGTCAGCCGGCCGGCAGCAGCCCGCGCTGGCGCAGCGAGACGTGGCCCCCGCCGGCGACCACCAGGTGGTCGAGCACTCTGATGCCGAGCGTCTTCCCGGCCGCCGCGAGCTGCCGGGTGAGTGCGATGTCGTCGTCGCTCGGCGTGGGGTCCCCGGACGGGTGGGTGTGCCAGACGATCATCCCGTGCGCGTTGTCGGCGATCGCGGCGCGAAACACCTCGGCGGGCTCGACGTCGGCGTGGGTGCGGGCGCCGCGGTGCAGCACATGCTCGCGTACGAGCCGGTGGCGGCTGTCGAGCGTCAGGCAGCCGAACAGCTCCACCCGTTCCCCCGCGTGGCGCCGCGCCAGGTACTCCGCCGCCAGCTCTGGCCGGTCCAGCAGGTCGCGCGACTCGGCCTGCGCGCGCGCCAGCCGCCGCCCGAGCTCGAGCGCCGCCGCCACGATCGTGGCCTTCGAGAGCCCGATCCCCCGCCGTCGCCGGAGCTCGCCGATGTCGAGCGCCGCGAGGCCCGGCAGCCCCCCCGCCTCCCCCAGCCAGTTGCGCGTCAGTTCGAGCACCGGCTCCCCCTTCCGCCCGGTGCGCACGAGGACCGCCAGCAGCTCGGCGTCCGAGAGGCTCGCCGCACCCTTCGCCTGCATCTTCTCGCGCGGGCGTTCGTCCTCCGTGAGCTCCGCGACGCGGCTCACCCGGCACCGCCTGCGAGCAGCGCCTCGAGGCGCGGCAGCAGCTCGCCGGCCGGACCGCGCAGACCGACGTCGGCGAGGTGCGCGAGCGCGCTCGCCTCCGGGTTGATCTCGATCACCGCGGCGCCGGCTGCCGCGGCGATCTCGACCAGGCCGGCCGCGGGGTAGACGACGGCGGAGGTGCCCACGACCACCATGGCCTGCGCGCGCCGCGCCGCCTCGGCGGCGGCGCCGAGCACCTCCTCCGGCAGCATCTCGCCGAACCACACGACGCCGGGGCGCTCCATCGCCCCGCAGGCGGGGCAGCGCGGCGGAACCTCCGGCAGCGGCACCGCGGGCTCGTGGCGCTCGCGTCCGCAGCGCGTGCAGCGCAGCGTCCAGATCGATCCGTGGACGTGCAGCACGCTGCCCGATCCAGCCTCCTCGTGCAGCCCGTCGACGTTCTGGGTGACCAGCGTGAACTCCGGGAACCGGCGCTGCCAGGCGGCCAGCACCGCGTGCGCCGGGTTCGGCCGGCAGCGCGCGAGGTTGCACCTCCGCTGCTCGTAGAAGCGCCACACCATCTCTGGATCGGCGGCGAACCCCTGCGGCGTGGCTACCTGTTCGACCGCGCGTCCCTCCCACAGTCCTCCGGCGCCGCGGAACGTCGGCACGCCGGACTCGGCCGAGACCCCGGCGCCGGTGAAGGCGACGACTCGGCGGGCCCGGCGCAGCAGCGCCGCCGCCGCTTCGAGCCGCTCGCACGCGCCCATCCGCGCATTCTAGTGAAACGCGGACGGCCCTGCACGCCGGCCGCCGCGGCCGCACCCACATCGCCCGCGCTTTCGGGTACCATGTGCGGAGCACGCGGGAGGGAGCGATGCCGGACCTCGTCAGGTCTCAGCGCGAAGGCGCCACCATCCAGATCATGCTCGACCGGCCGGAGCGGCGCAACGCGCTCGACCTGGCGTGCCTCTCCGCCCTGCTGGCGGCCGTCAGCGACGCCGCGCGCGACCCCGCGGCGCACGTGATCGTCCTCCACGGCGCCGGCGACGGCTTCTGCTCCGGCGCCGACCTCGACACCCTCGGCGCCCTCGGAGCACAGGCGAGCCAGGCGGCGGCGTTCCAGCCCGCGGTCGAGACATTCCAGCAGGTGGTCCATGGCCTCGCCACGGCGCCGAAGATCACCATCGCCGCGATGCACGGCTTCGCGCTCGGCGCCGGCCTCGACCTCGCGCTGGCATGCGACCTTCGCCTCGCCGCCGCCGGCACCCAGCTCGCGTGCAGCTACGTCAACCACGGCCTGGTTCCCACCGGCGGCGCGACGTGGTCGCTGCCGCGCCTGATCGGGCTCGGCCCGGCGATGGCGATGCTGCTCTCCGGCGACCCGATGGACGCGGAGGGCGCCTACCGACTCGGCCTGCTGCACCGCCGCGTCCTGCACGGTCGGCACCTCGAGGAAGCGATGCGCTGGGCCGAGGAGCTCTCGCACCGCTCGCTGCCGGCGCAGGCGGCGGTCAAGCGCCTCGCCCGCATCGACCCGCGCCTCACCCTCTCGGCGGCGCTCAAGGAGGAGTGGGACGCGCAGCGGCGGCTGCTCGACGAGCGCGAGCCGGAGCGCGCCGCGCCGGGCGGGCGCGGCGGGCGCTGAGGCGCGCAACGGTGCCGCCGTTCCTGTGCGGCGCCGGCGGTCAGGGCGCCAGAATCACCGCGAGCGCCAGGTAGACGGGCAGAGCGGCGATCGTCGTCGTCACCACGCACGCTGCCGCAAGGTCGGTGTCGCCGCCGAGCTCCGCGGCGACCGGGTACGTCGCGACCGCGGTCGGCGCGGCCATCAGCAGTACGCCCACCGACACCGCCAGCGGCGGCATCCCGAGGACGCGGAGCAGCAGCAGCGCCAGCAGCGGCTGCACGACCACCTTGAGCGCGGCCGCGGCCGCGGTCGGCCGCCAGAGCCCGTGCCACGCCCGCAGCGAGAGCTGGGCGCCGAGCGTGAGCAGCGCCCCGGGGAGCGCGAAGTCGGACAGGATCTCGAGCGTGGCGGCCAGCCAGCCCCACGGGCGCCACCTAACGGCGGCCAGCGCCAGCCCGGCGAGCGAGCACGACACCAGCGGGTTCTTCAGCACCCGCCACGCGAGCCGCCACACCGCCTCGCGCTGGCCGCGCGCCGCCTCGAGCGCTCCCACGCCGACGAAGTTCATCACCGGGAAGAGCACCGCGGCGGTCACCGCCGCCAGCCGCAACCCCGCGTCGCCATGCGCCGCCAGCACGACGGGAAACGCCACGTACGCCAGGTTGCCGCGCGTCGCCGCCTGCGCCATGACCCCGCGCCGCTCCGGCGCGAGCGCCCACGCCCCGGCCAGCCACCAGGCGACGGCGGTACCGCAGACGACCAGCGCCGCGCAGGCGCCCATGAGCACCGGCGACGCGCTCTCCGCGAGCGAGGACGTGCCGATCGTGAGCAGCAGCAGCGCCGGCAGCGCGACGTTGGCGACGAGGCGGTTGAGCCCGTTGGCCGCCTCGCCCGACAGCAGGCCGAGCCGCCGCGCCGCCACGCCGATGGCGAGCAGCGCGAACACCGGGACCAGGCCGGAGAAGACCGTCATCGGGCGGGCAGTGTATGACAGATCGCGACGCGTGACTCGTGACCCACCCGTTGAGGTTGGCGCCTCGCGGCCCTATGCTGCTGCCGCCGTGGAGGGGTGGCCGAGCGGTCTAAGGCAGCGGTCTTGAAAACCGCCGACCCGCAAGGGTCCAGGAGTTCGAATCTCCTCCCCTCCGCCACCCCGCGCCGATATGGCCAGACAGCGCGCTTTCTGACCTCACACGCGGAGGGGTGCCCGGCACGTACCCTTCTCCGCAGCGGCTACACCACCGGAAAGCCGAGTCTCCGCGCCGCGGCGCGCTGGGCGTGATCCACCGTGAGGAAGACGAGCTCGCGCGGCGCGGACTCGACAAACAAGGCACACGCGAGGTGCCAGACGTCAGCGCCTCGCAGGTAGCCGGCCGCGAGCACGCGCAGGATCTCCGCACCGAGCGGGCGGTCCGGCAGCACCCAGGAGAGCGGCTCGAGCAGGTGGCTCGGGTCCGCCTCGACGCCCTCCCGGGCAAGCGCGCAGCGCAGCTCGGCCTCGACAAGGGACGAGGCCAGCAGAACGTCGAACGCCTCGATCCGTCGCGCGAGCCTCCCGAGTGCATCATGCGACCGCGCGGCAGGGGCCATTGATCGGCGCCGCCATGCGGGCCGGAACCGGACGCGACGTGAAGTCGCGGGTTTCAGCCAACCTGCCGCCGCGCCCGTGGCGCGGCCCTTGAGAGCTTGTGTTTCTTCACAAGCTCTCAGCACTGGACCGATCGCCGCGGCGCACCGCCGATGAGGGACGACGAGCCGCAGTGAGCCGGAGGGTTGGCCTGCTTCCGGCGCCCGCTGCAGGTAGCTGCGCGGTGCCAGTCGAGTTCGCAGTGGAGCACCTCGCGGTAGAGGAAGAGCAGCGCCGCGAACGCCTGGCTGCGCGCCGCCGGCGGAGAGCCGGGATCGCGGGCGAGGTGGCGCAGGAAGCGCGCGACGTCGACCTCGTCGAGGTCGACCGGGTGCCTGCGGTGATGAAAGTGGACGAAGCGCTCGGCCCAGGAGACGTAAGCCTGCTCCGTGCCGAGGCTGTGGCCGTGCACGCGCAGCGCCTCGCGCAGGCGGTCGAGCAGGCGGGGCGGGCGCACCGCGGCGGCGTTCTCAGGGTCGGGGGAGATTGCATCGCTCCCCGGCTTGCCTCCGGCAAACCGGGTCGCTCGCAGCGACGGTGCGTGCGAGGCGTGGTCGTGGGCGATGGCCGGGTGCATGGCTCGGTCTCCTCTCTCCTAGTGAAAGTTCCTGGCCGGGGTGACCGGGGTGTCGGCGACGAATAGCGGGCGGACTGCGTCGGAGCGGACGGCGACGACGCCGTCGCGCGACTGCACGGTGCCCTCGACCTCGAGCAGCGCGTGGCCGGTGATCGTCGAGCGGTTGGCGCGGTAGAAGTCCGGCATGAAGACGACGTTGGCGAGCCCGGTCTCGTCTTCGATGGTCGCGAAGCAGATGCCGGCTGCGGTCCCGGGGCGCTGGCGGACGATGACGACGCCGCCGATGCGCACCCGCTCGCCGTGGCGGCGGCGCTGCAGCTCGGCGGCGGAGAGGATGCCGCGCGCCTCGAGCTCGCGGCGGCGCAGCGACAGCGGATGGGCGCCGACGGTGATGCCGGCGCCGCGGTAGTCGGCCACGTAGCGCTCGACGCGCGTCATCTCGGGCAGCGGGCTCGGCCCCGGGTCGGGCTGCATCGCCTGCGCCAGCGGCGGGCGGCGACCGTCGAGCGCCGCGACCTGCCAGAGCGCCGAGCGCCGCGTCTGCCCGAGCGAGGCGAACGCCCCGATCAGAGCCAGCGCCTCGAGCTCGTCGGCGCGCAGGGCACAACGCCGCGCCGCGTCACGCACCGAGGAGAACGGCGAGCGCGCCGCCTCTTCGGCGATCCGCCGGCCCGACTCCTCGCGCAGACCCTTGACGTAGCGCAACCCGAGACGAACGGCAAGAGCGTGGTTCGTGGTTGGTGGTTCGTGGTTGGAAAAGGCAGGAAAAGAAACGCACGGTGCGCGGCGCCGGTCGTGAAATCCTCCCGCTGTACCGCCAGGATCCAGCCCTCTTTGATCCGCGTCTGCTGTTCCCTGGGCGAGCGAGCGGGTCGACCCACGATTCACGAACCACGAACCGCCTGCTTCAAGGCGGCACGACCACGCAGAGTGGCTCACATCGATCGGCAGCACGCGCACGCCGTGCCGCTTCCCGTCCTGGACGAGCGTCGCGGGGTGGTAGAACCCCATCGGCCAGCCGTTGAGGAGCGCGCACAGGAACGCCGCCGGGTGGTGCGCCTTGAGGTAGGCGGAGGCGTAGGCGAGGAGCGCGAACGAGGCGGCGTGCGACTCGGGAAAGCCGTAGAGCGCGAACGAGGTGATCCCCTGGACGATGAGATCGGCGGCGGCACCGGCGATGCCCCGCGCCGCCATCCCGTCGCGGAGCTGCTGCTCCATTTTGCGCATGCGCTCGACCGAGCGCTTGGCGCCCATGGCGCGGCGCAGCTCCTCCGCCTGGCCGCCGGTGAACCCGGCCGCGGCCATCGCGATGCGCATGAGCTGCTCCTGGAACAGCGGCACGCCGAGGGTGCGCGCGAGGATCGGCTCGAGGCTCGGGTGCGGGTACTCGACGGGCAGGCGGCCGGCGCGGCGCTCGAGGTACGGGCTGACCATCTTGCCGACGATCGGCCCGGGGCGGATGATCGCCACCTCGACGACGAGGTCGTAGAAGCGGCGCGGGCGCATGCGCGGCAGCGTCGCCATCTGCGCCCGGCTCTCGACCTGGAACACGCCGACGGTGTCGGCCTCGCACAGCATGTCGTAGACCTTCGGGTCGTCGGCCGGAAGGTGCGCGAGGTCGACATCGACCCCTTCGTGCTCGCGGATCAGCGGCACCGCCTCCTCGAGCACCGCCAGCATCCCGAGGCCGAGCAGGTCGACCTTGATGATGCCGAGGTCGGCGCAGTCGTCCTTGTCCCACTGGATGACGACGCGCCCGGGCATCGACGCCGGCTCGAGCGGGACGACGTCGTCGAGACGGCCGCGGGCGAGCACCATGCCGCCGGAGTGCTGGCCGAGGTGGCGCGGCAGCCGCAGCGCGCGCAGCACGAGCTCGACGAAGTGCCGCGAGCGGCGGTCGTCCGGCGCCAGCCCGGCGGTGCGCAGGTGCGACACGAGCTCCGCGCGCGGGTCTCCTTCGAACCCGTGCCAGCCGCCGAGCAGCGACGACAGCCTGTCGAGGTGCTCCGGCGCGAAGCCGAGCACCTTGCCGACCTCGCGCACCGCACTGCGGCCGCGGTAGGTGATGACGTTGGCGGTCATCGCCGCGCCGCGCTCGCCGTAGGTGCGGTAGACGTGCTGGATCACCTCCTCGCGGCGGTCGCCCGACGGCAGGTCGATGTCGATGTCCGGCCACTCGCCGCGCTCCTCGGAGAGGAAGCGCTCGAACAGCAGCTCCATCGCGATCGGGTCGACGGCGGTGATCGACAGCGCATAGCACACCGCCGAGTTGGCCGCCGAGCCGCGGCCTTGCGCGAGGATGCCGCGCTCGCGGCAGAAGCGGACGATGTCGTGAACCACCAGGAAGTAGCCGGGGAGGCCGAGCTTCTCGATCAGCGCGAGCTCGCGCTCGAGCTGCGCGCGCACCCGCGGCCCGAGCGAGCGGTAGCGCTCGCGCGCCCCCTCCTCGACGCGCGCGCGCAGCTCCTGCGCCTCGTCCCTCCCCTCCTCAAGGCGCGCCGACGGGAAACGGTACGGCAGGTCGGAGAGGCGGAACGCGCAGCGCGCGGCGATCACGGCGGTGTTGGAGATCGCCTCCGGGAGGTCGGCGAACAGGCGCGCCATCGCCGCGCCCGAGCGCAGGTGGCGGCAGCGGTTGGCCTCGAGGCGGCGCCCCGCGGTGTCGAGCGTGCACTTCTCGCGCAGGCAGGTGAAGACGTCGGCGAGCGCGCCGTCCGCGGCGTCAGCGAACAACGCGTCCTGGGTGGCGACCACCGGCAGGTCGAGCTCGCGCGCCAGGCGCACGAGAACGGCGTTGCGCGCGTCCTCGCCGCGCCGCAGGTGGCGCTGCACCTCGACCGCCACCCCCCTGCCGCCGAACAGCAGCACCAGCCGGTGCAGCACGTGCCGCGCCGCATCCTCGCCGCCCGCCGCCAGCGCCCGCGCCAGCGGCCCTCCCTCCCCGCCGGTGAGCGCGATGAGGCCGGCGGCGTGGTCGGCGAGCAGCTCCCAGGAGACGCGACCCTGGCCTTTTGAGGCCGTGGCCCGTGGCCCGAAGCCCGCGGCCCGTGTGGAAGAAACCTCGGCCCGCCCCCCTTCCGCCCACGGCGTTGCAGGCGAGGCGCCGTGAAGGGCGGCGGTGGTGAGGAGGCGGCAGAGGTTGGAGTAGCCGCGCGCGTCGCGCACCAGCAGCGGCAGCCGGGCGCCATCGGCGAGCACCGCTTCGGCGCCGACGATCGCTTCGACGCCGGCCGAGCTCGCCGCCTTGTGGAAGCGAGGGATCCCGTACGCCCCGGCGCGGTCGGTCACCGCGACGGCGGGCAGCCCGAGCGCGGCGGCGCGCTCGGCGATCGCCTCCGGCTCGGAGACGCCCTCGAGGAAGGAGAAGGCGGTGTGGGCGTGCAGCTCGCAGTAGGAGACGCGGCCCGTGGCCCGTGGCCCGTGGCCCGGAATGCTGGTACCCGCTGCTTCTACTGTTTGGACTGCAGACGGTTGATCAGACCGGACAAGGGCATACGAACGTCTCGAATCTTCTGCTGGATCTTGGTCTGGTCCTCCTGCGTGATGTATGCGAGACGGACAGCCAGTAACAGCAGCGTTTCCATCTCTGCGAGGCTGGCACGGGCAATCGACAGGTGCTGGAGAAACTCCCTGCTGTGCTGCCGAGCCTGCCCCTCGGCAATGTTCGATGGCAGACTGATGGCAGCGCGCCGTAACTGGTCGGCCAAAGCGAATCGTTCGATCGCCGGGAGCTTTCTGACCACCTGATAGATCTCTGGTGTCAGGTCCATCGCCTTCTGCCAGACTCTCAGGTCGTTGAAGCCCTTCAGCGTGTCGGTCATCGACGTGACCTCCCGTCCTCGGGCCACGGGCCACGGGCCACGGGCCACTTTCAGTCATAGACGCCGTCCGCATACCACCTGCGGTCGAGGCGGTCGTAGTACAGGCGCATGACGGAGCCGTCGGAGGTGGCGACGTCGTAGTCGTCGCGGGCGAACGGGCGGTCCTGCCACCACTCGCCGACGTAGCGGTACGGCCCCGCCCAGCCGAGCACGGTGCCGCCGCAGCCGTCGGCCAGCGCCACCAGCGGCCGCCCCGCGGCGAGCGTGACCTGCGCCGGCCGCGGCGGCCTGAACGCCCGCAGCACCGGAGACGCACCGGGCTCCGGACACCGCAGAAGCGGGGTCCGGGCGCCGGGGTCTTCACGGAGCCCGGAGCCCGGTGCCCGGCGCCCGACTTCCGCCGGGCAGAACGGCACGATCCCGAGCACGCCCGGGCGGTGGGTGTCGACGACCGACGGGGCGCCGGCGCTGTCGGGACCGACGAGGGCGGCGAGGCGCGCCAGCGTCGCGGCGAGGCGGCCCGGGGCGGGCAGCGGCGGGGTGAAAAGCGACCCCTGCGCCATGCGGACGCGGCCCGCGGCCGCTTGTGCCGTGATCGCCTCCACCGCCGCGCCGGGCGGCCGCGCCTCGAGCTGCAGGCGCGCCAGCGCCAGCACCGCCCCCACCTCGCGCGTCGGCGCGGTCAGGGCGACGCGGTACTCCCGGCTGCCGCCGCCCTCCAGCTCGAGCTCGAGCGCCAGCTCGGCGAACCCCGAGCCGCGCAGCTCGAGTCGGCCGGAGAGGCGCGAGAGCAGCGAGTGCAGCGCGAAGAGGAACGGCTCGAGGGTGGCCAGCGGGTGCTCGAAGGTGATGCCCTCGCGCAGCAGCTCGCGGACCGGGTCGGGGACGAACGGCTCGGTCTCCTCACCGCTGGCGAGGCGGTGGAGGGCAACGCCGCCGGCGCCGAGGCGCATCGCCACCTCGGCGCGCGGCAGCGCGGCCAGCGCCCCGGCGGAGGCGATGCCCCACCGCCGCAGCGCCGCGGCGAGCTCCGGCGCGGGATCGAGCCGCGCGAGCGGGAGCGGCGCGAGGAACGCGCGCTCCTCCCCCGCCGGGACCACCACCGCCTCGCCGCAGCGCGCCGCCACCACCGCCACCCCGGCGCTGCCGGCGACGGCGGCGCGGGCGGCCAGGCCGACGCGGTGGCAGCGGCGCAGCAGCTCGTGGAGGATCGCCTCCTCGCCGCCCCGGCGGCGCAGCAGGCCGGAGGCGTCGAGGAGCACCTCGCCGGGGCGGGAGCGCCTGATGTGCGGCGACATGCCGCCAGCCACGTCGGCAAGCGCCTCGCCCGCCGCGGCCGCCACCTCCGGCGGCGTCGCGCGCAGCAGCGCCGCCGGGGCCACCTGGCGCGCCTGCGCCGCCGTCATGCCGGTCCGGACGCCCATCTCGGCGGCCTCCGCCGCGACCGCCGTCACGGCGTCGCGCGGCGACAGCCCGGCGACCACCGCGAGCGGCGCCTCGCCGAGCTCCGGGAAGCTGCGGCGCAACGCCTGGAGCGGGAAGTCGGGCACGAGAACGGCGGCGATGCGCATGGTCTAAAACCCCTTTGCGCGCTCGGACAGCGCAGGCGGCCGGGAGCTGCCGCGCTGGAGCCGGAACGAGAGCTCGAGGCCGGCGAGCCAGACCCGCGGCCCACGGCCGCCGGCGCCCGGCGAGGCTGGGGGGCCTTGCCCCCTGGCCCCCGGCCCCCGACCACGCCTCTCGATTCCCCGATCACTGGACACGGACCACTGACCACGCCCTTCATCAGCGGGGGCGCCATGCGCCCACACCGGGCGCGCGGCGGCGAACTGCACGGTGACGGCCGCGGAGGCGCCGGCCCACGGACGCTCGCACAGCACCAGCGCCGCAACCCCCGCCCGCTCGACCGCACGCGCCAGGCGCAGCCGGAGCGCTCCGGCGCGGCGCATCTCCGTCTCCCCGCCTGCCTCGTCGCCCACTGCCGCACGGCGGCCGTCGCCGAGGTCGACCACCAGCACGGCGAAGCCGCCGGCTTCGAGCACCACTTCGGCGGCGCGCACCGCCTCGCCGAGCGAGCGTGGGCGGACCCACAGCACGCGGTCGAGGCTCACCCCCGCCGCCGCCGCGGAAACGGGGTCGAAAGCGTCCGCCCCGTCGACCCACGCAGCCACCTCGCCGCGGCCGGTGGCCGCCGCCAGCGTCGTCGTCGCCGCCCCGGTGCGCCCGCACGAGCGCGCCCCGACCAGCTCGCACACCTTCCCCTGCGGCCATCCGCCACCGAGCGCCGCGTCCAGCGCCGGCACGCCGCTCGGGCAGCGCGGGCGGGCGCGCTCCCGGCTCGCCCAGCGGAGGGACGCCTCGCGCAGCGAGGCGAGGGCCGGTCCGCCGTCATCGAGGTGTTCCTGCTTCGGCGAGAGGGCTGCTATCATGGTCAAATAAAATATACGTCTGACTATTTTAGATGTCAACCTTTTTAGTTGACAATCGCCGAAAAGATCCCTATGTTGACCACGATAGGTGTCGCATGACGACCAAGGACCTCGGCCAGACGCTCCGCCAGCTCCGCAAGAGCCGCGGCATGAGCCAGCACGCTCTCGCCGATCGCGCCGAGGTCTCCCGCAACTTCATCGCCCAGATCGAGCGCGGCGAGTCGACGCCGACCGTCGCCACCTTGAGTCGAGTCGCAGTAGCGCTGGGCTCCTCCGTCGCCGAGCTGCTCGGCGAGGAGCTCACCGCCGTCGCCTCTCCCGACACCGTGCCGGTGCCGCTCGTCGCCGACACCATCGCCGCCGGCCCGCCGCTGTTCGTCGCCGACCACGTCGAGCGCTACGAGCACTTCCCCTACAGCTTCCTGCGCCACCTCGGCGTCAACCCGCGCCAGTCGGTGCTGGTGCGCCTCGGCCAAGACCAGGACTCGATGGCCGACACGATCCCGCCCGGGTCGACGGTGCTGCTCGACAACACGCCGGTGCGCGACGTGGTGCCCAAGGGGATCTACGCGGTGCGCGAGGAGATCGCCGGCGAGGTCGGCTGCACGGTCAAGCGGCTGGTCCTCGACGCCGCGGCGCGCGTGCTCATCCTCCTGTCGGACAACCCGCTGCACCTGCCGCGAGCGATCCGAATGAAGACCGGCCAGCCGCTCGCCGACATCGTGATCGGCCGCGTGGTCTGGTGGACGCCGCCGAGCCCCATCGCCTTCCGCCGCTGACCCGCGCCGCTCTCCCGCAGCCGCCCGCGAAGGCTCGCGCGCGTCGCGACGACTTCCGGCTGGAGTCGATCAGGGTCGCGCGCTAGCGCGGCCGAGCACCTTCGCGACCAGCGCCTCGAGCGCGGCGGCGTAGGAGTCCCAACTCCACGCCGCGGCGGCGGCGCAGGCGCCGGCTCCGAGCCGCCGGCGCAGCTCCGGGTCGAGGAGGCGCGCAATGGCCGCGGCCAGTGCGCCCGCGTCGCCGGGCGGCACGAGCAGCCCGCTGCGCCCGTCCTCGACGATCTCGCCGAGACCGCCGACCGCCGAAGCGACGATCGGCAGGCCGTGGCCGAGCGCCTGCGCGGCCACCGCCGAGCCGGTGGCGGTGCGGTACGGCAGCGCCATGGCGTCGGCCGCGCCGAACCACGCCCGGACCTCCTCTTCAGGCACCCACTCGAGGCGCACCACGGCGCGCCCGGCCCCCTGCAGGCGGTCGAGCCTCTCCCGGGTGGCCGGGTCGAGCGCCCCCCACGGCTCGCCGGCAAGGAGCAGCACGAACGGCGACGATTCGGGAAGCCGCGACACGGCTTCGACGAGCACGTCGATACCCTTGTACGGGCGGATCAGTCCGAAGCACAGCAGCGCCACCCGGTCCGGCGCGATGCCGAGGCGCCCACGCGCCGTGCGCCGGTCGCTGTCCCCGGCCGCCGCCGTCGCCAGGGGGTGCACCGCAACGGGGGCACCAGGGTAGCGCTCCCCGATGCCGGCGGCGACCGAGCGCGCGTGGCACAGGAAGCCGCGGCAGCGCCCGAGAACGAGGTCGGCGGCGCGACGCGCCGTCCACCCCGCATCGTGGTCGCACGGGTTGTGCACGACGCCCACCAGCGGCGCCCGGCAGGCGCGCGCCAACCACGCCTCCATCGGCGCCCACGCCGCGGTCCAGTACGGCAGCACGAGCGCGTCGGGCGCCGCGGCACGCACGCGCGCGGCGAGCCGTCGCCACGACAGCGGCTGCAGGACCCCGAACACCGGCTCGGCGAACGGCAGGCGTTCGCACGCGCCCTCGTCGATGTCGCGGGTGCCCGGGTAGAGGAAGCGCGGGTACTGGCGCGCCGCGGTCACGAACGCCGCCAAGCTGCCGCGGCGCGCGAGCGCGGCCGCGAGCTCCGTGGTCGTCCGCGAAATCCCGCCCCGGTACGGCCACGACGGCCCGACGAGCGCGATCCTCGGCATTCGCGAAGCCTAGCACTGCGCGCCGGCGAGCGGCTCCTGGCGTATCGCGCCACCCGGGAGCGGAATTGACACCGCGCGGGCGCCGGTTCACTCTTGCCGCGTCGCTGCGCGCCAGCGGGGGAGCCTGATGCCATCGCCATTCGAAGCCATCGTCAGCTACTTCGAGCGGGACAACTGGAAGTTCCGCCGACTGCCCGGCCACGAGGCCATCGAAATGGGGGTCGCCGGGGAGGCCGGGAACTACCGTCTCGTCGCGGTCGTCGACGGCGACCGCAACATCGTCCGCTTTCTCACCTTTCTGGAAGGCAAGGCGCCGGAGACGCGCCGCCGGGAGGTGATGGAGTACCTGACGAGGGCCAACTACGGCCTGCTCCTCGGCAACTTCGAGCTCGACCTCGCCGACGGCGAGATCCGCTTCAAGTGCGCCGCCGACGTCGAGCACACCGGGTTCTCCTACGAGCAGTACCAGAGCATGCTCTACGTGTCGGTCGCCATGATGGACCGCTACTACCCGGGGCTGCAGAAGGTGGTGCAGGGCTCCGCGGACGCCGCCGCGGCGATCGCCGAGGCGGAGCAGTGACCGCGGGAGCCTGAGCACGAGCCCGAGTGTGGGCAGGAGCCGGGGCCCCCGGCGTCGTGTCCATCGTTGCCAGCCCCGGCCGGCGTTCGCGCCCAGGTGCGCAGCAGCCGGGCAACCCGATACACGGCGGGTGCGTTGCCTGACAGGTCAGACTCGACCGCGCCCGAACCCGTCGCTTCCGCGCCCCCTCGCGAGCGGAGACGCCTTTCAACCAAGTGAGGTCACCGCAACTCCGCCGGCCTGCTCACACTCATGCTCACACTCACACGTGCACCGAGTTCCCTGGGAACCCGACTTTCTCGCGCACCAGGTAGAGGGGGCGGCGCTTGACCTCCTCGAAGATGCGCCCGACGTAGGCGCCGAGCGCGCCCATGCACAGGAGCTGGACGCCGCCGAGAAGCAACAGCCCGGCGAACAGCGGCACCCAGTTGCGCCACCACACGCCCGCCAGGCCGAGCCCGACTGCAACGGCCGCACCGAGGACCGCCAGCGCGGTCACCGCCGCGCCGAGCCACGTGGCCGCCGCGAGCGGCGCCCGCGAAAAGGAGACGAGCCCGTCGCCGGCCAACTTCAGGATGCGTCCGAGCGTGTACTTCGTCTCGCCCGCCGCCCGCGCCGGGCGCTGGAACGGCACCCCCACCTGCCGGAACCCCATCCAGGCCACCATGCCGCGGGTGAACCGGTGCTGCTCCCGCATCGCACGGAACGCCTCGACGGCGCACCGGTCCATGAGCCGGAAGTCCCCGGTGTCGATCGGAAGGTCGACCCGAGTGACCGCCCTGAGCAGGCGATAGAACAGCGCCGCCGTCGCCTTCTTGAGGAACGACTCCCCTTCCCTGCCGCTGCGCTGCGCGTAGACGACGTCGTACCCCTCGCGCCAGCGCGCGATCAGCTCGGGGAGCAGCTCCGGCGGGTCCTGGCCGTCGGCGTCCATGATCACCACGGCCTCGCCCTCCGCATGGTCGAGCCCGGCGGCGAACGCCTTCTGGTGGCCGAAGTTGCGGGAGAAGCGCACGCCCTTGAAGCGCGCATCGGCGATGGCGAGCCCGGTCACGAGCTCCCAGGTGCGATCGCTCGAGCCGTCATCGACGAAGATGACCTCGAACGAGGCGGCCGCGCCGGGCAGCACGTCCAGCAGGCGCCGGGCCACCCCGGGGATGTTGGCCTCCTCGTTCAGCACGGGCAGGACGACAGACAGCTCGGGCTTCACCGTGTCCCTCCTTCCTCTCCTGCCGCGCCGCCGGGAGCGCGCTCGAAGACCGTGACATCGGTCGCGCCGATCGGCGACCATGCCTCGCGCGTGGCGAACCAGTGGGCGACGTCAAGCGGACCGACTCCGCCCCACTCCTCCACCCACCAGCCGCGCAGCGGCATGCGCCGCGCCGCGTACCCCGCGCCGAGGCGCTCGCGGACTGCCGTCTCGTCGCCAGGATCGCACACGGCCAGGTGCGGGCGCGACCCCGCGGCCGGCAGCCCCCACGCCACCCGCAGGCGCCGCCACTGCCAGGAGAGCGGCCACGACCCCTCGCCTGACACCGCGGCGAGCAGGTCGTCGGGAGCGGCGGCGGCGAGCTCGGCGCCGCGGCGCGCCAGCGCTCCGGCCTCCGGCGTCGTCTGCACGAAGACGATCAGCTCGGCATGCGGGTCCGCGGTCGTGATCGTCGGGTACAGGAAGCTCGAAGCGACCGTGCTCCACGCCGTCGCCGCCAGTCCGGCAGCGGCGAGGCCGCGCGACCACCAGCGCCCGCGGCCCGAGAACGCGCGGGCGAGCTGCGCGCCTGCCAGCGGCACCAGCGGCAGCACCTGGTGGACCAGCAGCCACGGGGTCTTCTCGCCGAGGTAGGCGTAGGTCCCCACCGCCAGCCCCGCCCAGGCCAGACAGAACACCTCGAGACGGCCCATTTGGGCGCCGCGGCGCGCGGCCCATGCAAGCGCCGCGCCGGCGATCAGGAACTCGTACAGACCGAGCCGCGGCAGGTGATAGTGCCATGGGCCTCCGACCCGCTGGATCTCGTGCTGGCTGTACCAGTACGAGATCGCCTTCAGCGGGAACGCAAAGTCCTCCGGGTGCACGAAGCCGAACGTGTAGGCGGTGATCGCGATGGCGACGAACCAGAGCACAGCGGTGCCGATCCGGAACGCGTGCCCGCGCGCCCAGTCGAGCCCACGCGCGAGGCTGCGCCGCACTCCGCACCGCACCGCCGCCGCCGCCGCGCCGCCGGCGAGCAGCGGACAGGTGACGTAGAACGTCTCCTTCGAGATCGCGTGCAGCGCCGCGAGCACGCCCACCCACGGGATCAGGCGGCCGCCGTCCCGCCGGACGCCGGCGAGAACCACCAGCGCCGCGGCGGTGAACAGCGCAACCGGCACGTCGTTGCGGGCGAAGCGCGAGTAGTAGACGAAGCTCGGGCTCAGCGCGAGCACCGCGCCCGACCACCACGCTGCGGCGGGGCCGATGCGGCGGCGCAGCGCGAGGGGCAGCGCGACCAGCGCCACGCCGGCGAGCGCCGGGTAGAGGCGAGCCACCGCCAGCGTCTCGCCGAGCACGACGAACAGCGCGCCCATCGTGTAGAACAGCAGCGGGCCGTGATAGGTGGGATCGTAGCGGTAGGCGCGCTGCGTCACGAGCACGTCGGCGAAGTGCGCGTGCACCGCCTCGTCGTGGTGCGGCGGGCGCTCGCCGAGCGCCGCCAGGCGCAGCGCCAGCGCGAGCGCCAGCAGCGCCGCCCAGGCGAGCCGCTCGCGGCGCCTCATCGCCGCCCTCCGGCGGTGTCCAGCGAGAGCGCAGCCAGCCCGTCAGCCGCCGTCACGGTGCGCCATCCGGGCAGCGCCGCCACCGCGGGCGGCGGCGGCTCCCACTCGCACGCCGCCGCGACGCGGTGGCGGCGGACGAGCGCCGCCAGGAGGTCGAGGTCGGCGCGGTGCCGCAGCTCCCGCAGGTCGCTGCGCCGCAGCGCCGCCTCCGCCGGCGAGTGGTGGCGCTGCCAGAGGTGGTACTCCCACCCCACGAGCCCCGGACGCCCGGTGAACATCGGCACGCGCATCGAGTCGGAGTATGGCTCGCCCGGAGGCTCTATGACCGTCCCCGCCAGGCGCTCCGACGCCAGCCTCCGCAGCACCTCGGCCTGGCCGGGCGCCGCCGCGGCGAGGTAGGCGACACCGTCCAGGGTCGGCCGCGGGCCGGCTACCCGCCGCGTCGCGATCACCGCCCGCGCACAGGCGACAGAGGTCGCCAGCCCCGCGGCGATCGCCGTTCCGGCCGCGGCCGCAAGCGCCGCGCGCCGCCAACCGGGCACCGCCGGAAGCGCGGCGGCCAGCAGTCCGCCGAGCGCCGCGCCGAGCAGCAGGTGTGCCTGCAGGTGGAGCTTGAAGACGGTGTTCATGCGGTCCGAGATCGTCACCAGCTCCGGCGCCCACACGAGCGCGGCTCCGACCGCGACGAGGCACCACGCCCAGGCGATCCGCGCGCCGCGCCGGCGTCCCCACACCGTCGCGGCGAGGCACACGGCCGCGAGCGCGGCCGGAATCCCGAAGAGCTGCACCAGCGCGCCGAGCGGTGCCGGGTCGCTGCGGTTGCTCTCCACCGCCGACCCGAGCGCTTCGACGCTCGACCAGTACGGAAACGCGGCCACGAGCGCTACGAGGGCCAGCGTCGCGAGGTACCCGGCGGCGCGCAGCAGCCGCCGCCGCGCGGCGCCCGCGACGGGCCCCGCCACGGCCGCGCCGGCGGCGAGCAGCGAGAGCGCCGGAATCTCCCAGGTGTTGGTCATCAGCTCGGCGGCGAGGATACCCCCGGCGAGCAGGGCGCCCGCCCGCAGGGGCAGCCGCCGTAACGCGGTCGCCGACGCCACGAGCACGAAGGCGAGAAAACCGGGGAAGCCCAGGAAATGCGCGTGCAGATCGGCGAAAAGCGCCGTCCACACCGGGTACTCGTTGATCGTCGTGCCGATGACCCGCGAGCTCGCCCAGAAGCGGTTGAACTCGGGCGCCGCTAGCAGCCCGGGGACGAACGCGGCCGCAAGCGTGCCGATGAGCTGCGCCAGCGCCGCCGCGAGAACGGCCCCGGCGCGCCGCCCCGCCAGCAGCCAGCCCACCCCGGCCGCGCACCCGGCGGCGAGCGCCGGCACCGTGGCGGCGGCGAGGTTGAACGCGACCCCGAGCGACGCGCCGGCCGCGCGGCCGGCGCAGGCGTAGGGCAGGAAGCCGAAGAAGTAGTAGTGCAGCGGCTCGCCGGCGAGCCAGGGATCGGCGGGCGGCAGGTCGCCGGCGCGCATCAGGCCGGCGAGGATGGCGGCGTCCATCGGCTTCTCGCCCCAGTAGATCTCGGGGTTGCACGCGCGGACACCGAGGAACAGCGCGAAGACGCCCCAGTGCAGCAGTGCTACGAACCGGTACTGCGGCTCCCGCCACACCCGCCGCAGCTCCGCAACGCCCCACGGGGCGGCGAGCAGCGCCGCGGCGGCCGGGAGCCAGCCGTTCCAGCCCGGTACGGCTGCCCACCCGAGCCACAGCCACGCCAGCCCGACAGCGGTCAGGCCGACCCAGCGAGCGATACCCCACCCGCCGTCCGGCAGCTCCGCGCCGGTCGCGCGCAGGAGACGGCGGCCGGCGATCCCCGCGAGCTCGATCACCGCGACCCACAGCGCCAGCCGGACCGCCTGCTCCGCGGCGCCGGTCCGCCACCCGCCGGGCAACGGGCGGTCGGCGTCGCGCCGCGAAGCGTACGGCGGCGTCCCGCGCGCCTGCAGGTCGCGGGTCTCCCAGCGCCCGCCGGCCGGCGCGAGGTCGACCCGCTCCAGCAGCGCGCGCGCCAGCGCCGGCGAGTACGCCGCGGTCTTGCGGAACACCCACACCGGCGGGTGGTCGTAGACCGACAGGCTCTCGTCAGCGCCGAGTGTCGAGAGCGACAGCGGGCCGATGCCGACGCGGCGCTGGAAGGTAGCTGCCTCGCGGAAGCCGAGTGCGCCCGAGAACAGCAGGTGGTAGTACTCCGAGGTCAGCGGGTACGCGTCCGGAACCCGGCAGATCGACCCGACGCCGCGCTGGCTCGCGAGCACCACCGCGTCGGCCCTCTCCAGCGCGGCGAGGAGCGCCTCGCGCTTATGCGGCGTGTCGGAGTCGAACGGGCGCGTCTCGACGATCGCCAGTCCATCGGCGCCCAGGCCTGGAAGCGGCAGCGGGTCGTCCCAGTACTCCGAGGTCACGGTCGAGCCCGGCGGCAGGTGGTCGCCCAGCCACCGGCTCGCCTCGACGCGTGTGTAGGAGCGCCAGGCGATGCTCGCCCACGACACACCCCACACGGCGGTGAGCGCGACGGCGGCGAGCGCCAGACGGCGCCGCCGGCCGGACGCCAGCCACGCCGCCGCGGCGACCACCGCGAACGGAAGCGCAGGCAGGAGATAGCGCACCGGGCAGACCATCCGGGACAGGTGCCAGGCGGCGAGCGGCAGCACCCACGCCAGCACCGGCAGCCACTTCCGCTCGCCGAGCGCCGCCCGGCGGAGGCGGGCGCCCAAGGCGACCAGCAGGAGCGCCCCGAGCACCGGGCCGGTGCCCCAGACGAGCACGTTCGCCAGAGCGTCGAGCACCAGGCGGCGGTCCGCCCACTGCAGGTTGGGCGGGTACTGCCAGGCCCCGGCGGCGATCGCAGCGAGCTGGTTCAGCGCGGCGAGCCGCCGCGGGCTCGGCAGCACGCTGAACGTGGACGCGAACGCCCCGGGGTCCGCAAGCTTGAGGGTGAAAAGCGCGGTCGCGGCGACCGTCGCCAGCGCACCGGCTGCCCAGCGGATCGCCTCCCACGCCGCGCCCGGGCCGCCGCCGGCTCCGGTGTCCGCCTTCCCCTCCCTCCCGCCGGCAGCCGCCAGCAGCACGGCCACCGTCGGAATGACCGCGGCGAGCAGCAGGTTCGGACGGCAAGCCGCGGCGGCGCCCAGCGCCGCCCCGGCGGCGAGCAGGCGCGCGGCGCCGAGCCGCCGCGCGGTAACGGCGCAGGCGAGCGCAAGCACCGCAGCGACCCCCCAGACGTCGCAGGTGGCGAATCGCGCCTGCTGGATGCAGGCGGCGCAGGCGGCGTACAGCGCTCCGGCGATCAGCTCGGCACGCTCCCCCGCCAGCCGGCGCGCCAGCACCATCACGAGCCAGAGCGACAGGAGGTCGACGGCCACCGCGAGGCAGCGGCCGACCACCAGCAGGCCGCCGTAGTCGTGCATCCCGAGCACGGCGGCCAGCGCCGCGGTGACCTGCGGCGGCAGCGCCCCGTAGACGTAGAACTCGTAGCCGGCGTTGTTGGGGTTCGCTGGCGTGCGCCAGGGATCGAGCCCCTCCGCCGGCGTCGCCGGCATGCGCAGCCGCTCGGCGACCATCACCAGGAACCGCTCGTCGGGGTGCTGGTGGCGCCACCCGTCCCAGGCGACCCCGGACAGGCGCAGCGCCGCAGCCGCCGCCACGATCGCCGCGAGCGAGAGCGAGCGCCTACTCACCGACCCTCAGGATCGTGCACCCGCCGGCCTGGAACGCGACCGGACCCGCCCGGAGCACCACGGCGAAACGGCCTTCGGGGTAGACGCGCCGCTCGACCGACCCGACGACCAGATGGGTGGCGCCGAGGCGGCGCGCGCGCTCGCGCACCTCCCCGGCGTCGGCGGCGTGGTAGATCGCCTCGACCTCGGCGCGGCGGCGCCGCAGCTCCGCCTCGATGCTGCCGCCGCGCCACACGCGCTCGTGGTTCTCCCATCCGAGCACGACCGGGACGCCCGAAGCCGACGCGATGCGCGCGGCGTCGGAGTAAGCCTCTCCCACTCCCTCGACGAGCACCGCCGGACCCGCGTGCGCGAACATGTAGCGCGCCGCCGCCGCCTCGCCGGGCGCCATCCAGCCGAGCCCGTCCCACGCCCACGCCGCCGGCGGGCGAACGCGCCCGGCAAGCGCGGCGAGGTGCGGCAGACCGCTCACCACCACCAGCACCGCCAGCGCCGTCGCCAGCCGGGCGCGCCGGCGGCGCAGCCATCCGAGCAGCGCCGGAGCGGCGGCAGCAAGCAGCAGGAAGGCGACGTGGGTCGCCTTGAACACCGTATTCATCCGGTAGAGCTCGCCGGCGTAGGGATCGCGGACGTACACCAGCTCCATCGCCGCCAATACCAGCAGGGCCACCGCGGCCAGCGCGAACGCGGGCCGCTCGGCGCGCACGCCGCGCCGGAGGACGGCGACGGCGAGCACCGCAGCGGACGCGAGGGCGAGGGCCAGCACCGGCCTGCCGGTGACCACGCCCGCCGTCGCCGTGCCGGCCAGCAGCAGCGCTCGCGCGAACTGGCGCCGGGCGACGTCGAAGCCGCCCAGGCGGCCGGCGAGCACGAGTGCCGCGGCGACTGCGGGCGCGAGCATCGCGCCGGCGAAAGCCGCCAGCTCGTCCGGGCGGGTGGCCGTCGTCACCCAGCCGACCCGGCTCACCGGGCTGGCGTAGGACAGCCAGAACGGGGCGAACAGCAGCCAGCCGAGCGCACCCACGCCGACCGTGCGCAGCCAGGCGGAGCGGCCGGCGCCCCACGGCCTGGCAACGCCGTCCTCGCCGGCCACCGCCGCGAGCAGCACGGCGAACCCGCCGGGGATGGCGCACCAGGGGTTCGCCGCCGCCGCCGCCCCGTACGCGAGCGCCGTCGCCGGCCACGGTACGCGCGGCCGGCCCGCCGGTCTTTCCATGCCGCGCGCCAGCACCAGCGCGAGCAGCAGCAGCGGGACGCAGAGGACGTGCGGGTGGAGGTCACCGAGGTGGAAGGTGAAGAGCGGGAACTCGGTGATCGCGCCGGCGATCGCCCGCGACGACCGCCAGAGATCGACGCCGGCGACGGGCACGCCGCCGAGAAGCTGGAGCCACCCGTCCGGGGTGCCCGCGAACACCACGAGGAACGCCGCCAGCCAGGCGCTGCGCCGCCGCGCGCCGAGCGCCCGCGCGAGCGCCCAGCCGAGCTGCGCCGAGACGCCCGCCAGTGTCGGCGCCAGGAGGTTGAAGGCGGCGTCCGGGACCAGCGCCAGCGCTCGCGCCGGGAGCAGCCACGGGACGAAACCGAAGTGGTAGTACGGCAGCGACTGGCCGGCCAGCCAAGGGTCCCCGGGGGGCAGCGAGCCGGGCCGCAGCAGGGTGGCGAGAATCGCGAGGTCCATCGGCTTCTCGGTCGCGGTCACGTCGAGCGCCGGCAGGCGCAGCACCGCGATCAGCGCGAAGGCGAGCAGGAAGACGCACTCGGCCTCGAGCAGCCGGCCCGGGGCGAGCCGATGCCGCTGCGCGAAGCCGGCGATCGCCAGCGCCGCGACGATGGGAACGCCGAGCCACCACCACCCGGCGATACCTCCCCAGCCGCCAAGCCACGCGGCGTAACCGGCCACAGTCCACGCGAACATCCGCCCCGTCGCCCAGGCGGCGCCGGCGCCGAAGCCCAGCCGCAGCAGCGCGAGCGATCCGCACGCCCCGCCCGCCGCGACGACGGCATACCAGGCCAGCGCCTGTGACAGCATCGCCATGCGGCGAGAGTTTAGATGAGAGGCGGGCTTGCGGCGCGCCCCGCCGCCGCCCTACACTCGCGCTCGCCTCTGGCTGAGGCTGACCGTCATGTCGCTCCTCGCGTTCGCGCTCGCGGCCGCCGCCGTCGCGTCTGCTCCGCAGGCACGCTCCTTCTGGAAGCTGGAGGAGGCGCCGCGCCCGCAGCCGGTACAGACGCGCGTGTCGGCGGAGCTGGTGGGCGAGGGCGACCACCTCCTCGTCTACCGCGAGAAGGGATACCGCTTCTCGACGCTCGGCGGATCGGACGAGGCGAACCAGCTCGCCGGGGCCGTGGCAACCTTCGACGAGCGCATCTTCCCGCGCCTCGATTCCCTGTTCGGTCCCTGTCCCGACGTCGACGGCAACGGGAAGGTCATCCTCCTGCTCGCGCGATCGACGCGCGACGAGGTCCCGTTCCTGCCGTTCGACCTCCTCCCCGAGGAGCGGGCGCTCGCATACGGCCTGCACTCCAACGAGGGCGAGATCCTGTACCTGAGCTTCAGCCGCCAGGGCAACATGGCAGCCGGTAACCTCGCGTCCCTGGCGTCCGCCTTCCACCGCCTCCTGCACTTCACGCACGACGCCGGGGAGGGTCCCTGGGCGGAGCTGCTCGGCGCCCACGCGGCGGTGCTCTGCGGCATCGACGACGAGCGCCGGGCGTGGGGGGACGCCGGGCACCTGCGGCCGCCGGCCTCGCCGGCCGACGCGTGGACGCCGCACGGCTGGCCGCTGCTGCTGCTGGAGTACCTCCGTCGGCAGCTCGGAGAGACAGCTCTTGCGGAGCTCGTGGCGCGGCGCGAGACGGGCCTCGACGGGTTGGCCGCGATGCTCGCGGCGCGAACGCCGCCGCTCGCGCTCGACGACCTGCTGGCCGACTTCGCGATGGCGTGCTGGCTCGATGACGAGGGTGTGGGCGGTGGGCGGCTCGCCTTCAGCGGCATGACACCGCCCCGACCGCCGGTCGTGGCCCGCGCGGCCGCGTCGCGGCCGACGTCGAGCCAGATCTCGTGCGGCGCCGGCGGCGTCGTGTACCTCATGATCGAGGGTGACGGCGAGCATCCGCTGCCGCTCGCCCTGCGCGGCGACCCGCGCGTCCGCTGGCTCGGGCGCGCCGTCCACCTGCGCCAGCGCGGCCCCGACGAGGAGGTGCCGCTGCGCTTCGACGACGGCGGCCTGGCGCGCATCGGCCTGCCGCTGCTGCCGACCGGCGACGCGGTGCTGATCGCCGCGATGGCGGTGCCGGCGGCGGCCGCGGACTTCGACACCAGGAGCCTGACGCTGCTGTGGGGGCTGGGGTGGGTCCCGCGCGAGATCGCAGAAACGGCTGCCAGCCAGCTCGCGGAGCTGACCGGCCGCCTGCCCGAGGCCGGCGCGGCGGTGGGCCGGGTCGCCGCCTCTCTCGACCGCCTCGGGGGCCTGGCCGAGTTCTCGCCGGGGTTGGCGCTGAAGACGCGCTACGCTTGGTCGCCGGAGGCGGCAGCGGCCGTCGACGCGGTCGCCCGCGAAGCCGCTGACCGCGGCCTGTCGTCCCGGCCGATGGTATTCCTCCGCAGCGCGCCGAACGAGATCCGCCAGGACTGGGAGAACCTGCTCGTCGAGCTGCCGGGCGACGACCTGCGCCGCTGGCCCGTCGTCCTCGCGGCGCACTGGGACGCGGCGCGCGGCTCGCTCCTCGATTCGTACCGGCGCGCGCTCGGCCTCGACGACAACGCCGCCGGCGTCGTGGTGGCGCTCGAAGCCGCGCGGGCGGCGGCCGGGCGGCCGCGCCGGGCGCCGGTGGTCGTCGCTCTGCTGGCCGGGGGGTGCCACGGGGCGGCGGGCGCGGCCGCTCTGCTCGACCACCTGCAGGGACGGGCGGCGGCGTGGATCGAGCTCGACGGGGTAGGCCGCCCGGCGCGGCCGCCGCGCGAGCTCGAGGTGCGGATCGAGATCGGCGGCGAGCGCGACGCCGTGGCGACGGCGCTCGCCGCCGCGCTGCGGCAGACGGGGCTGTCGCCGGTGGTGTCGCCCGAGGTCGGTTCGCCGCATACCGGGGCGGCGATGGCGAGAGCCCGCGGGATTCCCGCCGCCGTCCTCCGCACGCGCGAGCTCGATCCCGCTCGAGCCGAGCGCGACGTGCCCCCGGAGGTCGAGCGCGAGCAGATCTCACCCGAGCTCGCCGCGCTGCTCGGGCAGGCGCTGGGGCGCGCCCTGACGGCTCTCGCCGGTGCGGCGGGGCCCCCGTCGTAGGCGCGGGCAGAGGGGGTGGACACCGGGAGCAGCGCCCCGGCCGGCGGCGCCGGGCGAGTCGGGAGGAGGAGTGAAGGCGCCCGGTTCACCTCGGCGCTCGGCGGGCGAACGCGAGACCTCCCCCTCAAGTGCCACCGTGGTTTCACGGCGGTCCGGCTGAGCGCCAGCGACGCCGGCGCCGGGGGGAGGTTGCGAGAACCTCCCCGAGACAAGGAGGCATCATGGAGCTGCTGACCGTCACGATCGAGAAACCCGAGACGACCAACGTGATCCTCGGCCAGGCGCACTTCATCAAGACGGTCGAGGACCTCCACGAGGCGATCGCCACGACGGCGCCCCACATTCGCTTCGGCGTGGCGTTCTGCGAGTCCTCCGGGCCCGCGCTGATACGGCGGAGCGGCAACGACCAGGAGCTCGTCGCCCTGGCGGTGGCGAACGCCGCCGCGATCGCGGCGGGGCACTCGTTCCTGGTGTGCATCGAGGGCGGCTTCCCGGTCAGCATCCTCAATACGATCAAGGCAGTGCCGGAGGTGTGCAGGATCTTCTGCGCCACCGCGAACCAGGTGGAGGTGGTGCTCGCCGGAGCGAGCGGCGGGCGCGCGATCCTCGGCGTCGTCGATGGCGTATCCCCCAAGGGGGTCGAGAGCGACGCCGACGTCGCCGCCCGCATCGCCTTCCTGCGGCGCATCGGCTACAAGATCGGATAGAGCGGAGTGGCGCCGGCGAGCCCGCCGCTGCCGCTGCCGGCCCTGGTGGCGGCCGGGTTCGTGGTCTCGTTCGTGACCGTCGCCATCCCCGGACCGATCACCATCGTGGCGACGCGCCTCGGCCTCTCGCGCCACCTCGGCGCCGCCGTCTGGTTCCTTGCGGGGGTCACCGCCCTTGATGCGGCGCTGTTCTCGGCGCTCGCCGCCGGGGCGGCGCCGGTGCTACGGCGGGCCGGCGCCCTGCCCGTGGTCGTGGTCCTGGGCGGGCTCGCGCTGCTCTGGGGCGGGGTGTCCACGCTGCGCGACGGCGCGCCCCCCAGCGACCCGACCGGCCGGCTGCGGCTGCAGCGCGGGAGCGTTCTCTTTCATTTCGCGCTCGGCGTCGCCGTGTCGGCCGGCAACCCGCACTACTGGATCTGGTGGGTCACCGCCGGCCTGGCATTCGTCGAGGGTGCGCGAGCGCACGGCGCTCCCGGACTGGCATGGATGCTCGCGGCGCTGATCGGCGGCGTCGTGACGTTCTACGTGCCGCTGCTGTGGGCGCTCCGCCGTGGCCGCGCGCTGCTCTCGCCGCGCGTGGAGCGGGTCGTCACGCGCAGCCTGGGCGGCGTGCTCGTGCTGCTCGGCATCGGCCTCACCGCGCTCGGGGCCGCCCGCCTCGCGCAGGGTCGGCGGGCCGCCGCCCCCGCCGCGCCGCCGTTGGCCGCGACGGCGCCTCACCAGCCCGGGTAGTACCCGGAGATGGTGCGAGCCCTGGCGCCCTGCTGCGCCACGGCGACCGCCACAGCCCGAAACTCGTCCTTCCCCTTCTTCGACGGCGAGCGGTACGTGAGGAGGTACTGCGCGCGGAGCTGCTCGGCGATGCGCGCGTAGACCGGACCCAGCTCGTCGGCCTTGCCCACGAAGAAAGCCTCGCCGCCGGTCGACTCGGCCATCTCGCGCAGGCGTGCACGGCTCTGGAAGTCGAGCACGGGGATGCGCAGGCCGATCGGGAACACCGGGGTCCGCACGGTCCGGCAGAAGCGCAGCGCGGTGTCCCAGCCGGTGCGGGAGCTTGTGTCGTCGCCGTCCGAGAGCAGCACGAGCGCCGTGCGCCCGCGCCGCGATCGGAACTGCTCGAGCGAGCGCACGAGCGAGTCGTGCAAAGCCGTCCCGCCTTCAGGCTGGATGCGGTCGAGCACATTGGGCAGGCGCTGCACCTCCTGCGTCCACGCCACCTCGACGGTGGCGTCGAAGGCGAACGTCGTGAGAAAGTAGGAGTCCCCGGGCCGCAGGAGATCGCGCGCGAACACCGAGACGGCCCGCCTGACCTCGTCGAACGACCGCTGCATCGAGCCCGAGGTGTCCACCAGCAGCCCCAGGGAGAGCGGCAGCTCCGAGGTCGTGCCGAACCCCTCGAGCGGCACCTCGGCGTCGTCCTCGCTGACGGTGAACGCCTCGCGCGGGAGGTCGGTGAGCAGGCGCCCCGAGGCATCCGTCACGACCACGGTGAGCTCGACCTGGTCGACGCGCACCTCCTCCACGAACCCCGTGCCGCCGAGCACGCGCACTCCTTCTCCCCGCCGGTCACCCTCGCCCCGCACCTCCGCCACAAGCACCCTGCCGTCGCGCAGCGACGCCGCCGGAAGCCTGGTGACGCACGGGCACTTCACCCAGCGCGCCACGGCGGTATCGTCGAGCTTCAGCACGACCTCCTCGACGCGGGCGGCGGCGCTTGTCGTGACTGTGACCTGGCGATCCGCCGACCCCTCGGCAGCGGGGGCGAGGAGGATCTCCACGGGGATCTGTGACGCCGGTCCGTTGAGCACGACCGCGTCCTCGCCGAGGAAGCTGCCGTCGCTCGCCCAGGCGACCGCGCGCACGACCGTGCGCCGCGGCGCTTCCCCGAGCGAGACCGAGATCGTCCACGGCGGCCGCTGCCGCTGCACCAGCGGCGCCTCGTCCTGGAAAAACTCCACGCGCGCGGTGCGCTCGGGCGCCTTGACCTCGAGCTGCAGCGCGCCGATGCCGCCCGCTCGCGGCGGCGGCAGGAACTCGACGCCGTTCGGGTCCGGTGGCGTCGCGGCCAGGGCGACGGCGTCCGCGGTGGCGTCCGCGGGCGCCTCGAAGGGTTGCTCCATGGCTGGAACCGTGAACTTTCCGGTCCAGGCGCCGCGGCGCGCGCCGTCGAGGCTGGCGACGGCAAGGCGGATCTCGCCGCTGCTGGGGGGCCACTCGCGGTAGAGGAGGGCCGTGCCGTCGTGCTCGAGACGCACCACGGCGTTGCCGCGGTCGACCACGGCGCCGGCGGTCGAGTAGGTGATCGCGACCTCGATGCGCTCGCCGACCGCGGCGCGGTCCTCCGGGGCCACCCGCAGGACGACACCGACGACCGTTCCCGATGCGCCCTTCCCGAGCGCCTCCGCCTCGACGCTGATCGCCAGGGGCGTCTGCGCCGCCGCCAGAACGCCCGCGAGAAGTGCCGTCAGCATTGGTTCTCACCCACCTTTCCCGGTCGGCGGCAGCGGCACGCCGCGCCGTCGACGCGACCGCTGCGCGGCCTTGGCAATTCTCTCACGAGGCGGCAACGAACCAATATGCGCGCATATGACGCAGATACTCGCCACCTCTGGATTCCATACTTGACAATTACTAACTAAGATCCTATATTGTCTGCGGGAGCCCCGGCAGGCTCCGAGAAAGGAGGACGCGAACCATGCCGAGCATCGTACGTTGGGATCCGTTCAAGGAAATGGCCAGCCTGCAGGACAGGATGAACCGCCTGTTCGACGACGTCTGGGGCCGCGGCAGGCGCGGCGAGGAGGAGTACATCTCCGGCGGGTGGGTGCCCCCGGTCGACGTGCGCGAGACGAAGGACTCGCTCGAGATCACGGCCGAGCTCCCCGGCATCGATCCCAAGGATGTCGAGGTTGCGGTCGAAGGCGGCGTGCTCACGCTGCGCGGTACGCGCAGCTTCGAGAAGGCCGCCGAGGGCGAGACGTATCACCGGGTCGAGCGCGCCTACGGGGCGTTCGAGCGGGCGTTCACGCTCCCGAGCAACGTCGACTCCGAGCGCATCCAGGCGACCTATCGCCACGGCGTCCTGAACCTCTCCGTGCCCAAGCGCGAGGAGGCCAAGCCGAAGGCGATCTCCATCAAGGTCGAAGGCAAGTAGGCGCGGCCGCGCGCAACGCGGCAGGGCGCCACCCCCCGGCGCGGCGTCCCCGCGCCGCGCCGGGGGCGCCGCCGGACCGACACCGACGCACCAAGTCCCAGCGTAAGCCGATGACCGTGGCGCCGGGGCGGGCGGCGCGACCGCTCCCGCGTTCCCGCGCCGCGGCACCCGGCGGCACACCGTATACTCCGGCATCGTGCCGAAGATCCATGTCCTCCCCGACACCCTGATCGACCAGATCGCCGCCGGCGAGGTGGTGGAGCGCCCGGCGTCCGTCGTCAAGGAGCTCGTCGAGAACGCCATCGACGCCGGCGCGCGCCGCATCGCCGTCGCGCTCACCGCAGGCGGCCGCGACAGCGTCGAGATCACGGACGACGGCTGCGGCATGGAGCCCGAGGACGCGCGCCGGGCGCTCCACCGCCACGCGACCTCGAAGATCGCCGCGCAGGCCGACCTCGATGCGATCGCGACGTTCGGCTTCCGGGGCGAGGCGCTGCCGTCGATCGCCGCCGCCGCCCGCCTCGTCCTGGAGACGGCGGCCGTCGCCGGCGCCGGGGTGCGCATCGAGGTCGAGTTCGGCCGCCTGCTGGACGAAGCGCCCGCCTCCCGTCCCCGCGGAACGCGCGTTGCGGTGTGCGACCTCTTCCTCCGCTTGCCGGCGCGCCGGAAGTTCCTCCGCAGCGAGGCGACGGAGCTCCGCCATGCGCTTGCCGCCCTGCACGCGATCGCCTTCGCGAGGCCGGACATCGCCCTCGCTGTGGCCAACAACGGCCGCACTCTGCTCGACCTGCCGCCGGCCTCCGACTTCTCCCGCCGCCTCCCCGACCTCGTCGGCCCGGCGCGCGCGCGCCAGTCGACGCCGTTCTCTCATGCCCACGGCGCGATCACGGTTTACGGCTGCCTTCTGCCGCCGCGCGGACAGCGCGAGGTCGTCCTCGCCGTCAACGGCCGGCCGGTTCGCGACCGTCTCGTCCTCTCGGCGGTCTCGCGGGCGCTGCGCGGGCCGGGCGGCATGGCGGAGGCGGACGCGTTCGTCGGCGTCGACCTCCCCCTGGACCTCGTGGACGTCAACGTCCACCCCACCAAGGCCGAGGTGCGTTTCGCCGACCCCGGCCGCGTCATCGCCGCCGTCTCGGCGGCCGTCGCCGGGGCGCGCGCAGCGATGCACGGCCCCGCCCCGATACGCCGCATCGTGACAGTGCCCGCGCCCCCCTCCTCCGCGGCACCGCAGCTCCAGTGGGGCGCGCGTGCCCCAACAGGCGCCTGGCCGGCCGCCGCCGCTTCGCCGGCCGTCAGGGAAGCGCCGCCCGCCGCTGGCGCGTGGGACGAGGCGGGCGCGGCCGCGCGTCCGGCGCCGGGAGCCCGTCTCCTCGGCCAGTACCGCGGCACCTACCTCGTGCTCGAGGACCGCGATGGACTCCTCCTCGTCGACCAGCACGCGGCGCATGAGCGGGTCCTCTACGAGCGGCTGCTCTGCCGCGAGGACGGCCAGGCGGCGCAGCGCCTGCTCGTCCCGGAGCTCATTGATCTGTCGCCCGCACGGGCGGCGCTGGCCGCCGAGGTCGCGGGCGACCTGCTCGCCCTCGGCGTCGAGGTCGAGACCGTCTCCGGCAACTGCGTGCGCGTCCACGCGATGCCCGCCGGCCTGCCGGCCGCGCGGGCCGGCGCCCTCGTCGCCGAGCTCCTCGCCGACATCGACGGCGCCGCCGCGCCGGGCGCCACGGTGCGCGAGCGGGCAGCCGCATCGCTGGCCTGCCGCGCCGCGGTCAAGAAGCACACCGCGCTCGCGCAGGCCGAGGTCGATGCGCTGCTCGCGGACCTCGCAGGCTGCCGCGAGCCGCACCGTTGCCCGCACGGCCGCCCGATCGTCGTGCGCTTGCACCACGCCGAGATCGAGCGCCGCATCGGGCGCCGCTGATCACTCCTCGCGGCGAGACCTCGCGGCGTTCGCGCGAGTGCGGGAGCGCCCTGATCCGCTGCATCCAGACGTCGCCGCGCCGGGCGAAGGTTCTCTCGAGCAGCGGCGCCCCGGCGGCCACGCGGGACCGCCGGGGCGGTGCGGTGAAGGCGCCCAACTCACCTCGGCGCCGGGGCGACGGCAAGGGCGAGGAGTACCGCGTTGGCGTCGGCGCCGCCGCGGTCCTCGATCCTGACCGAGAGCTGACCGTCGGCGACCACCGTCCGGAATACACGCGACTGGGTCTGCCCCCTGGCTACGGAAAGCACGGCGGCCTCGGCGCCCTCGAGCAGCACCCCGATCTCGTCGTGCGCGGCTGCGGCATCGCCGGTCATCAGCGTGACGTCCCAGGCGCCGTTCGGCAGGTCGACCGCGAACGTCGCCCCGGTCGTCGTCACCAGGTCGCGGGTCAGCGGATCGGGACCGCCGCGGTCGCGCGAGCCGACGGCCCCCTCGATCCAACCGTAGCCGGCCGCCGAGAGGTAGCGCGTGCCGTGGTGGACGCCGACGTAACCGGGCGCCACCGGGGACCCCGGGGCGCCGAAGTCGAACGGCCCGACGCGCGCCGCCTCGACGGCGTTGACGACCACGTTCACGTCGGCGCCGCCGAGGTCCTGGAAGCGGACGGCGAGCTCCCCGTCGGCGACGGCGACGCGCTGGCGCACGGTCCTGTGCAGCCGCGCCGCGGTCGTCACCTCCACGGGCGGCCCGCCCGCGATCGACACCCCCATGCGGTCGTGGCCCGCCGCCTCGTCGCCCAGCGTCACGGCGACATCCCACGCCCCCGGAGCGAGCGCGCAGGCGAAGCTCGCGTCCTGGGTCAGCACGAAGTCGCGCAGGAGGTCGCCGCCGCCCGTCCGGTCGCGGCTGGCGAGCCTGCCGGAGAGCCACCCGCACCGCCGCGGCTCCGCGAACCGAGTCTCCTCGCTGGCGCCGGCGAACCCGGCGGCGACCGGCGACGAAGGTGTTCCGAGGTCGACGCGGACCGGCCCGGCCTCCACCGCCTCGATGCCGTTGAGCACCGCGTTCGGATCGCTGCCGCCGAGATCCTGGACGCGCACCGCGAGATGGCCGTCCGGGACCTCGACGCGCACGACGCGCCTGGCCACCTCGCCGGCGGCGGTCGAGACCACGTCCCAGGTCCGCCCCCCGACCACCAGGGCCATCTGGTCGTGCGCCCTCGTCGGGTCGCCCAGCCAGACCGTCACGTCGTAGACGCGCGCCGGCACGTCGACCGCGAACGTCGCAGCGGTCGTAAAATGGAAGTCCCTCTCGAGGTCGCCGCCGGCGCGGCGGTCGCGCGCGGTCACCATGCCCGCAGCCCACCCGTACCCGCGCGCCGGCGTGTAGGCATCGGCCGTCCGCACCCGGGTGAAGCCGGCAGCCACCGGCGATGCGTCCTCCCCGAAGTCGAACGCAAGGCGGCGCGGGCGAACATCGGGGTGGACCGTCACCGTGCGTACCAGCTCGGACGACCAGCCGCGGCAGTTGGCGGCGCGCAATCCGACATCCCGCCCGCCGGTCGCCCACCACGTGATGCGCGCCGACGGCGCCGGCTGCAGGCCGGCCCCCAGCCCGGACCACGCCCACTCGTCCGGCCCGTTGGTCGACGCGTCAGTGAACGTCACCTCCTGCCCGGCAAACGGCTGCTGCTGCGCCGGCCAGGACGGCAACGGCCCGGCCGGCGCCCAGGTGAACGCGGCGGCCGGCGGCGCCGCCGCCGAGCAGGCGACGAAGTACCACAGCGGAGAGAGCCGGTCGCCGCAGGCGTTGCGCGCCCGCACCCGCCACTCGTGCGGCGCCTGCCTCTCCGCAACCCCTGCGGCGGTGCACTCCGGCGCCGCGATGCCCTGGCACACGGTGGCGCCGTCCAGCTCCACGTCGTAGGCGAACGGCGGGGTGCCGGTCGCCGGGGCGCTCCAGCGCAGCGCCACCTGTCCGCCGGGCACCACCGCAAGACCGGCGGGCGCGGCGCCCGCCGGCTCGCCCGGCGGCAGGCACGTCTGACAGGCCCCTGCCGGCACGACCTGCACCGTCCGCGTCCGCAGCAGCACAAAGACGCGGTTGTCACTCCCGTCGACCTCGCCGGCCCAGCCCAGCAGCCGTACCGTCTTCTCTCCCGCCGACGCGAAGGCGAACGTCGTCTCGAAGGTACACGGGTTCCCGAGACAGACGAGCTCGCGCACCGGCGCCGCGCCGTCGCACCCGACCTCGCCGAAGTCCCAGCGGACGCGCCCGATGCCCTGCGACTTCGTCACGTGGAAGGTGGTGTTCTGCCCGATCTGCGGGGCGGCGGGCGCGAACGCGAAGTCGGCCCAGGCGCCGCAGTGGCTGCGGAGAATCCCGGACGGCGAGCCGACCGCTACCGCGACGGCGCCGTTCCACGCCAGGCCGGTGAGGCTCCCCTCGGGGACGGCGCCATCGATCAGCTCCGGCTCCCACGTGCCGAGGTCGGGAGAGGAAATGATGGCGTTGCCGTCTCCGACGGCGATGTACTTCGCGCCGGTCCACAGCAGACGCCGGAGCGGCGCCCCCGTCTCCGCGCGCGGCGTCCAGCTCGCGCCCGTCGGGCTGGTGAGCACGGTGCCGTCGAACGCGACCGCCACGTAGCGCAGCCCGGACCATACGACGTCGGTCAGCCACGTCTCGCCGGCGACCGCCGTTCGACTCCATACCGTGCCGTCCGCGCTCGTGAGCACGGTGCCGTCCTCGCCCACGGCGAGGAATTTCGACGCCGCCCAGATGACGCTCGTGAGGTAGCCCGATGCGGCGGACCGCACCTCGCTCCATGCGATGCCGTCCGGGCTGGTGACGACCGTCTCGCGCTCGCCCACCGCGACCCAGACGCCGTTACCCCAGGCGACTCCGGCCAGCACCGCCGTGGTCGGCGACGAGCGCCGGGTCCAGCTCTCCCCGTCAGTGCTCGTGAAGATGGCGCCGCCGACGCCGACCGCGGCCCACTGGGCGCCGTTCCACGCCGTCCGCAGCACCACGGCAGCGCCGAACGCGGCCTCCCTGCTCGTCCAGGCTTGCCCGTCGGCGCTGGTGTGCGCGCCCGCCGAGCCGACCGCCACGAAGCGGCCGCCGCCCTGGCCGACCCCCAGCAGCCCCGTCCCTGCGCTCGGGACCGGCAACCACACGCCGCATTCCTGCGCGCGCGCGGCGCCGTTCGCGGTCACCACGGCCAGCGCGGCGGCGAGCCATGCGGCTGCGGCCCGCCCGCCGCCGCGCGTCCCGTCGAGGAACGATCGCGGAGCGGATACGACCTCCATCGGCTTTGCCCCTTCCCGCAGTGCGCCGTGCCCGGCGAGCGCCCGCCCGGCGCAGCACGAGCGTGAGCCCGCCCTCCGCCCGCTGCCGTGACAGACGTCACAGTACACCCGCAGCGCGCGCAAAAAAAAGCCACGCCGGAGCGTGGCGGAGTCTCCCGATGCCGGGAGACTCGGAATGGAGTGGGATGAAGCGGAACCCGGGGTCTATCCCTCAGGTCCCGTGGGGGGGACTGTTCGGCGTTTCATGGCCTCTCCCGTCGACGGCAGCGGACTCACGCCTCCGCGGAGACGCAATCCTCGTGCCAGAATGCACAAAGTCCCGCAAGACTTTCTTTCACAATGCCTTGTGCGAGGTCCACGAGCGCGCTGGGGCCCTCCATGCGGCAGCGGGGTCACTCCCCGGTAACGGCGGTGGTTACGGAACGGGTCCCGGCCACTGCGGAGGCGGCTACTCGTCGCTCCCCAGACCGTAGTGCTTGGCCTTCTCCCACAGCGTCTTGCGGCTGACGCCGAGCAGCTCGGCAGCCTCGCTGCGGCGCCCGTTGGTGGACGCGAGGGCGGCCCGGATCGCCTCGATCTCGGCCCGCTCGACCGCGGCCTGGAGCGGCACCACGGGCTGCGCCGCCGGGCGCCGTTGCGGCGGTGCTGCCCCGCGGAGGGTTGCGGGGAGCTCCTCGAGCGTGATCCTCGGGGCGTTGCAGAACAGCACGGCTCTCTCGACGACGTTGCGCAGCTCGCGCACGTTGCCTGGCCAGGGGTAGGAGTCGAAGACTTCGAACACGGCGTCGGCGAAGCCCTCGATCGGCTTGCCGCGCTCGCGCGTGAACTCCTCGAGGAACGCCTGCGCCAGCACCGGGATGTCCTCCCTGCGCTCGCGCAGCGGCGGCAGATGGATCGTCACGGTGTTGAGCCTGTAGAAGAGATCGTCTCGGAAGCGGCCAGCCGCGATCTCGTCCTCGAGCGGGCGCAGCGACGCGGAGACGATGCGGACGTCGACCTTGATCGAGCGGTGCGACCCCAGGCGCTCGATCTGGCGCTCCTGCAGCACGCGCAGCAGCTTGACCTGGATGCCGAGCGGCAGCTCGCCGATCTCGTCGAGGAACAGCGTACCGCCGCCGGCCGCCTCGAAGCGGCCGACCCGCCGCTCGCTGGCGCCGGTGAAGGCGCCCTTCTCGTAGCCGAAGAGCTCGGACTCGATCAGCGACTCCGGCAGCGAGGCGCAGCTCACCCGGATGTACGGCCGCGCGCGCCGCGGCGAGTTGAAGTGGATCGCCGAGGCGACCAGCTCCTTGCCGGTCCCGGACTCGCCCTGCACCAGCACGGAGGTCTCGGAGTCGGCGACCAGCTTGATCAGCTCGAACACCTCCTTCATCCGCTTGCTCTTGCCGATGATGTTGCCGAACGAGAACCGCTTCTCGAGCTGTTCCTGCAGGCGGATGTTCTGCTCCTTCAGCAGCCTGAACGAGCAGACGTTGTTGAGCCTGAGGAGGAGCTGCATCATCGAGAACGGCTTGGCGATGAAGTCGGCCGCGCCCTGGCGCATCGCCTCGACGGCGCTGTCGACGGTCGCATACGCCGTGATGAGGATGACCGTGGTCTCGGGCTGCATCGCCTTTGCGCGCCGCAGGACCTCCATCCCGTCCACCTTCGGCATCATCACGTCGGTCAGGATGACGTCGTGGAAGTGGTTCTCGAACAGGATCATCGCGCGCGCCCCGTCCTCCGCCACGTCGACCTCCCACCCCTCCTTGCGGAGCGCGTCGGCCATGGCGATGCGGAGGATCGGCTCGTCCTCGGCGATCAGCAGACGGCGGCCACAGATCGTCATTGCGACACCTCCCCTGGTGACTCCGGCGGAGCGGCCGGCAGCACGATGCGGAACGTCGACCCGCGCCCGACCGCGCTCTTCACCTCGATCGTCCCCCCGTGCGCCTCGACGATGGCGTACGACACCGCCAGTCCCAGCCCGGTACCCTCCCCGACCCCGCGGGTGGAGAAGAACGGGTCGAAGATGCGGTCGAGCAGCTCGGGAGCGATCCCCGTCCCGGTGTCGACGACTTCGACGATGACGCGCGCGCCGAGCAGCCGCGTGCGCAGCGTCAGCGTGCCGCCGTCCGGCATCGCCAGGATGGCATTGAGGACCAGGTTGAGGAAGAGCTGCTCCATCTGGAAGTGGTCCGCCATCACGATCGGCTCGTGGCTGTCGAGCTCGAAGCGGACCTCGATCTTGTGCTTGCGGAGCTGGTAGTCGACCAGCTCGGCGACGTGGCGGAGGTTGTGGTTGACCGAGGTGGGCTCGGCGCGAAGCTCCCGCGGCCGCGAGAAGTCGAGCAAGTTGAGCACGATGTGCTCGATGCGTTTGATGCCGTCGTGGATCAGGTCGAGGTAGCGGCGGCGCATCTCCGCGTCGTCGGGGTTGGCGCGCAGCGCCTCGATACAGGTGAGAATGCCTGCCAGCGGGTTGTTGACCTCGTGCGCGACGCCCGCCGCGAGCGTGCCGACGGCCGCCATCTTCTCCGTGTGGGCGAGCTGCGCTTGCCGCACCTGCTCGCGCTCGCGCACCTCCTCGAGCTCCCCCATCATGCGGTCGAAGGCGTTGGCGAGGCCGCCCACTTCGTCGCCGCGCCGCATGCGCGCGCGCACGGAGAGGTCGCCCCGCCCGGCGCGCTTCATCGTCTGGTACAGGTACAGGATCGGCCTGATCAGCGTCTCGACGTAGAGCGCCGTGAGGATGGAGTTGCCGAGCATGAGCAGCAGCGCCACCAGCGCGGCGCGCTTGCCGAGGTCCGCGACCTCCTTGTCGATCGAGGTCAGCGAGAAGCCGACGGCGACCGAACCCCAGAACCGCGTCGAAATGTGCAGCGGCGTGCGGATCTCGAGGACGCGCTCGCCCCACGACGAGGTGCGCACCTCCACCTCCGAGGGGCGGCCCACGGAGTCGCGGCCGAGGGCGCGGGCAAAGCCGTGCCCAAGGAGGTCCCAGCGGTTCGAGTGGGTGACGCGCCCGGTCGAGTCGGCGACGACGACGTACCGCAGCGCGTCCTTGTTGCGCTCGATGATCTCGGAGATGTAGTTCTCGATCGAACCCGTCTCGGTGACCAGCCCGAGCTCCTCGTACATCAGGGCGTCGGTGATCGGCACCGCCAGGGCCTCGGTGACGCTGCGCCCGCGCGCCACGATCGCCTCGTACTGGGCGCGGCGCTCGCGCTCCAGGCCGACCAGCGTGACCAGGCCCATCGTCACAACGATCAGCGTGTTCGAGTACAGAAAGAACTTGGTGCGCAGGCCGAGCCGCAGCATCGCTACGGTGCCTCGCCGGCGCACATCAGCTCGCTCTCGCTCACGGTCATCACCGCCGCCCCGAACGTTGCCTCGGCAAGGCGCCGTATCTGGTCGTACTCGCCGTCGGCGACGGGGGCGAAGCCGGCGGCGAGCTCCTCGTCCCACTCGGCCATCCGGCGGGCGACCGCCGGCTCGGCGCGCGGCAGCGTCACCAGGGCGCGCACGAGGCTGTCGCGGAGCTCGGCGCTGCTGCCCGGCGGGAGGACGAGCGGGAAGTTCGCGATCGGCTCGGACCTGGCCAGCACGCGCAGGCCCCGCTGCACGAACTTCTCGCCGACGATATCGCGCACCGCGCAGGCGTCGACGTCGCCGAGCAGGACCGCGCGCGCCGCGCGCTCGTGATGCGAGAGGTAGACGCACGTCAGGTCGCGGCCGGGCGCCAGGCCGGCCCGCGCCAGCATCGCGCGCGGGATCAGGTGCGACGACGTCGACAGCGGCGCGCCGAACCCGATGCGCTTGCCGCGCAGGTCCGCGAGCGACGCGATGGCGCTCTCGGTGCGGACCATGACGTAGCTGCGGTACGTCGCGCTGCCTCCCGTCTGCAGGCGGACCACCGGTTCCGCGCCGCACCGCGCGTGCGCGCGCACGTACGTGAACGGTCCGAGGTACGCGGCGGCCACCTGTCCGCTGCAGAGCTGCTCGACCGCGCTCTCGTACGCCGGGCTGACCACCAGCTCCCACGGCCGGCCCGTCTGCTCCGACAGGTAATCGACCAGCGGCTGATACTTCAGGTACATCAGACGCGGGTTGTAGAAGCTCACAACCGCGAAGCGCGCCGGCCCGCCGCCGGCGGCCGCCGCATGCCCCGGCGCCGGCGCCGCAGCCGGAAGCCCGCCCGCCGACGTAAACGCCGCGGCGATCACGAGCGCGGCCCGCATCGCTCACTCCCTCCCCAGCGCGCGAAGCACGGCGCCGGCATCGAGGACCCCGGGGACCTCCACGACGCGCGGGTGCGCCGCCGCCCGCGCGGCGGCGGCCGCTTCCCCGGCGCAGCACACCGCGACCGCGTTGCCGGCAGCCGCGAGGCCGGCCACGGCGGCGCACAGGCCCGCGGCCTCCGCCGCGCTGCGCGCGACGAGCACGTCGAGCGGCAGCGCCGCCAGCGCGATCCGCGCCGCCGGCGGCGCCGGCAGCGGCACCTCGAGGACCTCCGCGCCAGCCAGCTCGAGCGCCTCGCCGAGGGCTCCCAGAGGCGACGCCACGGCCACCCGGGCCGCAGCGAGGGGCAGCCGTCCGTGCCACCCGAGGTCGGCCGCGAAGCGCACCGCCTCGCCGACCACGAGCAGCGCCGGCGGCTGCACGTTCTCGCGCGCCGCGGCCTCGACCAGCGTGGCGGCCGTCGCCGCCACGCAACGCTGGCGAGCCGTCGTCGCCCGCTCGACCAGCATGGCCGGAGTGTCCGCGGAAACGCCGTGCGCCGCCAGCTCGCGCGCCACCTCGGCGAGGTTGTGGACGCCCATGAAGCCGACCAGCGTCTGGCGCGCCGCGGGCGCGAGCAGCGGCCCGGCCGCCTCTCCCGTCTCCGCCGTCGTCCGGTGCGCGGTGAAGAACGTGACCTGCGACGCGACGCCGCGCTGCGTCACCGGAATGCCGGCGAACGCCGGACCGGCGACGCCTGTCGAGACCCCGGGGACCACCTCGAACGGCACCCCCGCCTCACGCAGCGCCAGCGCTTCCTCGCCGCCGCGCCCGAAGACGTACGGGTCGCCGCCCTTGAAACGCACGACGCGCTTTCCCTGCCGCGCCAGCGCGACGAGCAGCGCGTTGATCTCGTCCTGCGGCACCGGGTGGTGCCCGGCCTCCTTGCCCACGGCGTACAGCTCGACGCGCGCCGGCAGGTCGCAGGGCAGCGACGCCTCCGCGAGCCGGTCGTAGACGACGGCGTCGGCCGCCAGCAGCCGGCGCCGCGCAGTGAGGGTCACGAGACCGGCGTGGCCCGGCCCGGCGCCCACCAGCGAGACGAGTCCCACCGCCGCCGTGCCCGCCGCGGGCGCCTGCTCGGCCCAGGCCCGCATCTCCGCGTCGCCCGGGGTTCGCGCCTGCAGCCGCTGGGCCGACACCGTCTCGGCGAAGAAGCGGTCGAACAGCGCCTCCCGGCGCTCAGGCGCGAGGCCGCGCGCGCGCACCAGCTCGCGGAAGCGCGCCGCCGCAGCCGCCCACGCCGCCCAGCCGGGATCGAGCCAGCGGTCGAGCAGCTCGCGCAGCCGCCGGACGATGAACGGGGCGCCGCCGCCGGAGCTGATCGCGAGCTGCAGGGCGCCCCGTTCGACGCGCGCCGGCAGGTGGAACGTGCACAGGTCGGGGTCGTCGGCGACGTTCACCCAGACGCCGGCGCCGTCGGCGTCGTCCCGCACGGTGCGGTTCGTCGCGCGGTCGTCGGTGGCCGCGATGACCAGCCGGTAGCGGCTCGCCTCCCCTCTCTCGTACGCGCGCCGCCGCCACGTCACACGGCCGGCGGCGGCGAGCTCCGCGATCCCTGGCACGGCCGCCGGGGTGACGAGGGTGACCTCGCCGCCCTCCTTCAGCAGACCCTCGACCTTGCGCAGCGCGACCTCCCCGCCGCCGACGACCAGGCAGGGCGCTCGCTCGAGGCACAGCGTCACCGGATACATCGAGTTCCCCCCTGTCACCCGCCGGCGCGGGGCGCCGGAGCGCGCGATCCTCTCACGCGCTCTCAGCCGGCGATGGTGCCGTGCCGCGCCGTCCTGCCGCTTCCCACTCCCTCGCTCCTCGACCTCGCCCAGCTCGACCACGCGCCGAGCTCCTCGGCAATTATCGCCCGCGCCGCCGCCACGGCGTTCGTTCGGCGGTCCGCGTCCTCGGCGAGGCGCTGCGAAAGCGCCGCGACGTCGGCGAGCGCCAGGCCGGCGACGGGCGCCGCCGGCTGCTCGACGTTGCGCGGCACCGCCAGGTCGACCACCACCAGCCGCCGGCGCCCGTCGGCGCACGCCCGCGCCAGCCACCCTGCCGACACCACCGGTTCGGGCGCGCCGGCGGCGCACACGAGGGCGTCCACCTCGCCGAGCAGACGCTCGCGCCACGCCCACGGCAGCGCCTCGCCGCCCACCGCGGCCGCCAGCTCCTGCGCCTTGGCCCAGGTGCGGTTGACCAGCAGGAGGCGGCCGGCGCCGCGCTCGCGCAGGCGGGCGGCGGCGACGCGCGCCATCTCGCCCGCCCCGACCACGAGCACCGTGCGGGCCGCGAGGTCGCCGAGCTCGCGCGCCAGCCACGCGACGCCGCTGCCCGCGAGCGAGCGGCCACCCTGCTTGAGCGCGGTCTCGCCACGGGCGCGCCGGCCGGCGCGGAACGTCGCGTGGAACAGACGGTGCAGCAGGGGTCCCGCCTCGCCTGCCGCGCACGCGGCGCGGTAGGCATCGCGAACCTGCCCCTGGATCTGGTCCTCGCCGAGCACCGCCGACTCGAGACCCGCCGCCACCGACATCAGGTGCTCCGCAGCTTCCTCGCCCGTGCGCACCACGAGGTGCGGCGCCAACGCCAGGGCCTCCCCGTCGCCGAGGGCGAACCACTGGAAGAACAGGCGAACCGCGAGCTGCGGCGAGGCGCCCTCGACGTAGAGCTCGAGGCGGTGGCAGGTGGCGAGGCGCACGGCCCCGCCGCAGCGCGCCCGCAGATCCGCCGGCGGTGTGCAGCGCCGCGCGCGGTGCAGCGACTCGAGGACGGCCAGCGGCGCCGACCGGTGGTCGACGCCGACCTGCACCACGCCCCCCCCGCCGCTCACCGCCCCTCCCCGCCGAGCAGCGCACGCAGGCGCATCCCGCCGCCGAGGTAGCTGCCGCCGCGCCCGTGCGCCCGCAACCAGCGGAGCGCCTCGGCGGCGCGCGTCCCGCGCTCGCAGACGGTCAGCCACGCCTCGTTTGCGAGCGTCCCGCCGCGCGCGCGCAGCGCCTCCAGCGGCATCGCGGCGGCGCCGGGGACCGGGGCCGGCCGCTCGGCCACCTCCTCCGGGTGGCGGACGTCGAGGACCCGCGCCCCCGCGAGATCGGCGAGCGGCGAGCTCGCCTCGATCCCGTCCTCCTGGTTCTGCGCAACCCACGCGGCGACCGCCAGCGGGTCGACCGCGGGCGCATACGGCGGAGCGTACGCGTGCTCGATCGCCGCCAGGTCTTCCAGTGTCGCCCCGCGTCCGATGAGCTGCGCCGCCACGTCGACGCGCTTGGCCACCTCGCCCGCGCCGGCGGCCTGCACGCCGAGGATCCGCCGGGTGCCATGCTCGTACACGAGGTGGATGAAGACCTCCCTGGCTTCCGGCCAGTAGACCGCGCGATCGTGTGCAGTCACCCAGACGGATCGCGCGGCGAACCCGAGGGATGCCGCCCGGGCGCGCGTGATCCCCACGGCAGCGACGTTCCAGTCGAACGCCTTGACGGCGATGGCGCCAGCCACCGCCGGGAACGCCTCCGGCCGTCCTGCAAGCGTGTTGGCCAGCGCACGCCCTTGGCGGTTGGCCAGCGAGCCGAGCGGCAGATGACACGCCTCGCCGCTGACGACGTTTCGGACCTCGATGCAGTCGCCCGCCGCCCAGATCCCCGGCAGGGACGTCGCGAGCTCGGGTGACACCGCGATCGCCCCGGTCGGACCGAGCTTCACGCCGGCGCTTGCCGCGAGCGCGACCTCGGGACGCACACCGACAGCGACGACGGCTGCGTCGGCGGTGAATGCCGCCGCACCGGCTCGGACCGTCACTCCACCGGCGCCGGCTTCGATCGCCTGGACGGCGCTGCCGCACTGCAGCGCGACACCGCCCCGCACGAGCGCCGACCCGACCGCCTTGCCGATCTCCTCGTCGACGACCCCGGGGAGCACCGCCGGGGCCGCCTCGATCAGCGTCACGCCGACTCCCCACAGCGCGCGGAAAGCCTCGGCCAGCTCGATGCCGACCAGGCCGGCCCCGACGACAACGACGCGTGAGAGCGTCCCGGCGGCAAGCTGGCGGTGGATGGCGCGCGTGTCCTCCGCGGTGTGCAGCACGTGCACCCGCGGGTGGTTGGGCTGACCCGGCAGGCGGCGCGGCACGGCGCCCGTAGCGATCACCAGGTCGTCCCACGCGAGCTCGGCTCTGCTGCCGTCAGCCGCCTTCACCGTGAGCAACCGCGCCTGGGTGTCGATTGCCTCGGCGCTGGTGCGCGAGCGCACGGCGACGCCCTTGACGTCGCGGAAGTACGCCTCGTCGCGCAGCGCCCCGTCGCCGGTGCGGCGCAGCTCGTCGAGGCTCTCGACGTCGCCGGAGAGCAGGTACGGGAGGCCGCACGCGGCGATCGAGAACGTGTCGCGGCGCTCCACGACGGTGATGGACCACTCGGGGCGCAGGCGCGACAGGCGGCAGGCGCAGCGCAGCCCCGCCGCCGACGCCCCCACGATCACCACCCGCCGCTCGCTCACATCCACCTCACCGGACCGGTTTCGCCGGAACCTTGCTTCTCCTCCGGTTCCCGGCACGCTGTCCCCGGTCCCCTGCCGTCATGCCATCTGCCCCCTCACCTCGAGGGCGATCTTGTAGAAGACGGTGATCAGGAAGGCGCCGATGGCATAGATGCCAACCGAGATCAGCACCTCCGGAAGCGACGGCGAATAGCTGGTCACGGCCCCCATCGGCGACGGCACGAACCCGGCGATGATCAGGCCGAGCCCCTTCTCGATCCACAGCGCGAGGAACACGGAGATGCACGCCGGCACGAGCCAGCGCTCGTTCTTTCTCGTCGCGGGGTTGATGAGGAGCGCGAGGGCGACGACGGAGAGGATCGCCGAGGCCCACATCCACGGCACCAGCGTGGTGCGGCCGTCGAGCCCGAGGTAGAGGAACTTGAAGTGGGCGATGTGCTCCGGGATGCCGCTGTAGACCGCGGTGAACAGCTCCATCAGCACGAAGAACACGTTGATCGCCATCGCGTAGGTGACGATCAGCGCCAGCTTCTGGATCGGCTCGGAGCCCGCGTCGAAGCGGGTGATCCGTCGCAGCACGACGCAGAACAGGATGAGCAGCGCCGGGCCGGCGGAGAACGCCGAGGCGAGGAAGCGCGGCGCCAGGATCGCGGTCATCCAGAAGGGCCTGGCGGCGAGCCCGGAGTACAGGAAGGCGGTGACCGTGTGGATCGAAACCGCCCACGGGATCGACAGGATGATGATCGGCTTGATCCACTTTGGCGGCGCTATCCCCTTGCGCTCCGCGTCGAGCGACACGTGCGAAATCACCACGTTGATGACGAGGTAGCCGGAGAGCGAGATCATGTCCCAGAACATCAGCGAGTGCGGCGTCGGGTGCAGCAGCACGTTGAGCACCCGCGTCGGCTGTCCCATGTCGACGAAGATGAACAGCATGCACATGGTCACCGCCGAGATCGCGAGGAACTCGCCGAGGATCGTGATCTTGCCGAACACCTTGTAGTTGTGCAGGTAGTAGGGAAGCACGACCATCACGGCGGACGCGGCGACACCGACGAGGAACGTGAACTGGGCGATGTACAGCCCCCAGGTGACGTCGCGCGACAGCCCGGTGATTCCCAGCCCGGCGGCGAACTGCATGAGGTAGCAGACGAAACCGACGCCGATCACGCCGGCGAGCAGGGCGATCCAGCGCCAGTACGAGCGAGTGCCAACGAGTGCTTTCTCGAGCATGGCTCCCTCACACCAGGTAGTAGACGGCCGGGTTGGTGCCCAGCGCCGGCTTTCGCCGCACGGCGAAGCGTGAGCGCAGCAGGGTGCGGACCTCCGAGTGCGCGTCGTTGAGGTCGCCGAAAACGAGCGCCTTCCCGGCGCACGCCTCGACGCACGCCGGCGGCCTCCCGGCATCGAGGCGCTCCTCGCACAGCGTGCACTTCTCGACCACGCCCTTGGTGCGGGTCGGGAACTGCGGATCGTGCGACGCGAGATACGGCCGCGGGTCCTCCCAGTTGAAGCTGCGCGACCCGTAGGGGCACCCGGCCACGCAGTACCGGCACCCGATGCAGCGGTGCCAGTCCATCATCACGATTCCGTCGCCGCGCCGCCACGTTGCCTGCGTCGGGCAGACGCGCACGCACGGCGGGTTGTCGCAGTGGTTGCAGAACACCAGCACAGGCTGCGACGTCAACGCCTCGTCGATGTAGTGCGCTTCCTGGTCCGGGAACGCGTCCGTGTAGCGCTCTTTCCAGATCCACTTGATCTCGTGCCTGCGGTCGGGGATCTCGGGCACGTTGTGGGCGCGGTGGCACGCCGCCACGCACGCGGTGCAGCCGTCCTCGCGCAGGCACTTGCGCGGGTCGATCACCATCGCCCAGCGCTTCCCGCCCGCCGGCGCCTCGCCACCGAGTGCGGCCTCGCCGTGCAGCACCGCCGCCGCGCCGACGGCCGCGACGGTTGCCGTCTTGAGGAACTCCCTGCGGTCGCCGTCCATCACGAAGCCTCCTTCGGTGCGACGTGGCAGTCCCAGCAGTACGGAGCCACTGCGAGGTAGGTGTGGCACGAGTCGCAGAACTCCTTCTTGCTCGTGTGACACTTCATGCAGGTGCGCGACAGGCTCATGTCGAACGTGCGCCCGGATGCCGCGACGTAGGTCCGGCGGCCCTCCCGCACGACGGCGTCGCGCCACTCGTTGAGCAGGTCCATGTGGTTCGCCCGCATGTCCTCACGCGCCGATACGCACTGCTTCTCGGACGCGGGCAGCTTGGGTTCCGGCTTCGCCGGCGCCCCGGCCAGGGCGCTGTGCCAGAACGGGAGCGCCGCCAGCGCCGCGAAGGCGACGAGCCCGGCGATGATCTTGCCTCCGTCACGCATCGGCGTTGCCTCCTTCCGCGCCGGCGAGCGGGCGTCCGCGCAGGTCGGTGGTGCGCGGCTTTTCACCGTCCATCACGAGCGCGTTGCCGACCAGCTCGTGGACGCCGGAGACGCTGACCTCGGGGACCCAGTACTCCATCAGCGTCGTGAGCACCGCCCGGTCGATCGCGCAGATGCACGACAGCGTGTTGACGCCGTGCTTCGCGTGGACGTGGCGCACCGCGCTGGCGCGCGGGAGACCGCCGCGCAGGCGCATCTCCATGTTCTCGTCGTTGCCGAGGCCCGCGCCGCCGGCGCAGCAGAACGTCTGCTCGCGGATGGTGTTCTCCGGCATGTCGAAGAAGTGGTTGCACGCGGCGCGGATGCAGTACCGCGGCTCCTCGAACATGCCGAGGGCGCGCGAGGGGTTGCACGAATCGTGGAACGTCACCCGCACGTGGTCGTTGCGGCTGCGGTCGAGCTTGAGCTTGCCGTGCCGGATCAGGTCGGCGGTGAACTCGCAGATGTGCACGATCTTCGCCGACTTCGCGTAGCTGAAGCGGGTGCCGGTGAACGGGCTCACCGGCTCCTCGAGGAAGTCCGCCGGGCCGTGCATCGTATTCATGTACTGGTGGAGGACCCGCCACATGTGGCCGCACTCGCCGCCGATCAGCCACTTCACGCCGAGCCGCTTCGCCTCGGCGTAGACCTTGTAGTTGAGCCGTTTGATCGTCTCGTGCGAGGTGAACAGGCCGAAGTTGCCGCCCTCGGAGGCGTAGGCGGAAAGCGTGTAGTCGAGGCCGAGGTACTCGAACAGCAGCAGGTACCCCATGAACGTGTAGATCCCGGGGTCCGCGAAGTAGTCGGCCGACGGGATCACGAACAGGACCTCCGCGCCCTTACGGTTGATCGAGGGGGTGATCCGGACGCCCGTGGTGTCGGCCAGCTCGTCGCAGAGGAACTCGATGTTGTCCTTGAAGGTGTGCGGCTGGATGCCGAGGTGGTTGCCGGTGCGGTGGCAGTTGGCCACCGGCTCCATCACCCAGTTGATGTTCAGCCCGAGGAGATTGAGGAGCTCGCGGGCGAGCATCGTGATCTCCGCCGTGTCGATGCCGTAGGGGCAGAAGACCGAGCAGCGGCGGCACTCGGTGCACTGGTAGAAGTAGTAGAACCACTCCTTGAGCACCGCCGGCGTCAGCTCGCGCGCGCCGTTGATGGAGCCGAGGAGCTTGCCGGCGGTCGTGAAGTCCCTGCGGTAGATCGAGCGCAGCAGCTCGGCGCGCAGCACCGGCATGTTCTTCGGATCGCCGGAGCCGATGAAGAAGTGGCACTTGTCGGCGCACGCTCCGCAGCGCACGCAGATGTCCATGAACAGGCGCAGCGAGCGGTACTTGGCGAGCCGCTCGCGCAGCCCCTCGTAGACGATCTCCTTCCAGTTCTCGGGGAGCTTCCAGTCCTCGTCGGTGGGCGACCACTCGCGGGGGTTGGGAAAGCCGAGATAGCGGAGGTTCTTCGCGGCCGCCGGGTACGACCAGGTGCCGCGCCGCGCTTCGAAGTCGATCGTGGGGTCCATCCACCCGGTCTCCGGGGGCCTGGACGGAACGTGCAGAAGGTCTTCCTTCTTGTACTGCATCGCTCACTCCCGGTCCAGCGGCAGGCCCGCCGCGACGATCTTGTCGTGGAACTCCTCTTCCCACTCGGCGTAGGTGTGGACGTCCACCGGGCGGTCCCAGGGGTTGACGTGGCGCGCGGCGCGGTTGCTGTTCGCCAGGTTGCGGGTCGGCGACAGGAAAACCCCGGCCATGTGCGTCAGCTTGGAGAACGGGAAGTAGATGAACAACGCCGACACCAGGAAGAGGTGGACGAAGAACAGCGGCGAAATCCCTGCCGGGATCGTCGGTGCGAACGTCACCAGCCCGACCGCCAGCTCCTTGATCGCCACCACGTCGCCCTTGACGAAGTAACGCAGAAGCACGCCGGTGCCGGCGATCGCCAGGATGAGCAGCAACGGCAGGTAGTCGGCCGGCAGCGAGATGTATCGCAGGTAGGGGTCCGCCAGGCGGCGCAGGAGCAGGAACGCCAGCGCCGCGAGCAGCACGATGTTGGTGGCGTACACAACCGGCACGCCGACCTGGAAGAAACCGTCGAGGCTCTGCACCCACGTCACCACCTGCGGCACCGGGTCGACGAAGTAGCGGTAGTGGCGGATGAACGTGAACAGGAACGCCCAGTGGAAGGCGAGCCCCGCCGCCCACAGGTACTTCTCCGCCCCGTACACCAGCCTGTCGCCCCTGAGCTGCGCCCGCGTGTTGCGGAACAGTGAGCGGAACGTCAGCACCTCGAGCAGCACCCGTCCGAAGGCGCCGAGGCCGGTCGACGGGTTGTCGAGAGGCGCCGCCTTGATCCACGGCAGCGAGCGCTGCTGGCCGCACGTCGTCGGAATGCGGAACGGCACCGGCGCGCGGCCCCACAGGAGGACGCGGCGAACCAGCCCCACCAGAAAGACGAGGATCGCCGCGTAGGGCACCACGATGCCGAAGAACGCCGACAGGCCGAGCCACTGCACCCCGGCCAGCGGCAGCAGGATGAGCCCCCCGACGATGACGAGGGACCAGATCACGCTCATACCGCGCACCCTCCCTTCGTGGCCGTCGCGCCGCCCGCGTCGGCCTCCGGAACGTCCTCCTCGACCGCCCCCGCGCGCTTCAGCAGCGAGTGCACGCGCGCCTTCGCCTCGGCGGCGCGCAGCTCGAACAGCCGCTGCCGGCACGCCGTGAAGGCATCGAAGGCGCTCATTGCCAGCGTCTCGATGCGTGCCGAGAGGTCGTCGTGCTCGGCGGCCGGGCAGGCGTCATGGCGCTCGCCGAGGACGTCGCTCACCGCCGTCCGCACGAGGAACACGAAGCCGACGGCGCGCCCCGGCGTGAAGTCCTGCACCGCGCGCATACGCACCATCGCATCGAGCGCATCCCCTGCCGCCGAGGCATCGGCGGTATCGCCGAGCAGCTCATCGAGCAGCACGGCGAGCGAGCGGCGGACGACGGCGCCCACCGGGTTGCGGAACGGATCGCTCTCGTTGAGGAAGAGCGCCGCGCTCGCCGCCGGGTAGGTCGCCAGCGTCAGGTCGCCCCAGCGGCGGGCGACCTCAGCTCTGTGCTCGCGCATGAGGTCGATGAGCATGGCCGTTGTCTCCGCTGCGCGGCACCCGAAGCCGGCCGACAGCCGCTGCCGCGACCGGCGGGCGCCGGTCCCCGACGCGCGCCGCCTCCCGCCCGCGTGCGGCCCGGACGGGACGGCGCGTGGGGACGGCGGATAGGCTAGACGCAGCCCGTCGGCTTCGGCAGCCCGGCGACCTTGCAGGCGCCCTTGGCCGGCCCCGACGGGAACAGCTCGTACACCTTCTTGAGGTCGAACCCGGTCTCCTTGCAGAGCTTGCGGATCATCGGCGCGACGCCGAACTGCAGGTAGTAGTTGCGCAGGTAGTTGACCAGCTTCCAGTGGTCGTCGGTGAGCGCCGTGACGCCCTCGGTCGAGGCCAGCGCCAGCGCGACGTCGGCGTTCCAGACCTCCGGGTTCTCCATGAAGCCGTCCTCGTCGACAGCGATGGAGACGTTGCCGTGCGTGAAGGTTGCCATTGCTAACTCCTCCTTGTCGGTTGCGGGAGACCCGTCTCCCTGTTTTCGCCCAGCTCCAGCACCGGGACGGCGTCCTTGCCGGCCCGTTCGAGTGCCCTCAGGAACTCGGGTTCCGGGTGGTACCCGAGCTCGATGGCGATGGCCAGATGCTTTCTCGCCTCGTCGACCTGTCCGATGGCATTGAGCGCCACCGCCATGAAGTAGCGCCCGCCCGGATGGCGCGGGTCGAGCTCGAGCACGCGGCGGAAGCAGTCGTGCATCTCGACCGCCTCGCCCAGGTACAGGTGCCCCAGCCCCTGGTTGTAGTGCGCATGCAGGAAATCCGGACGGGCCTGCGCGGCCTGCCGGTTCACCTCGACGCAGCTCTTGAAGTCCCAGCGCGCCAGGTGCACGCCGCCCAGATTGACGAGCGCCTCAGGCATGCCGGGCTCGAGCTCGAGCGCGCGACGAAACGCCTGCTCCGCCTCTCCAATGGCGCCGAGCTCGGCGAGAGTGGCTCCCAGGTTGAGGTGGGCCCTCGCCGAGTCGGGCCGTTGTGCGACGGCCGCCCGCAACCTGCTCAGGCGGTCCGCCGGCCCAGCCGATTCATGATGCATGGGACCTCCCCCCCGTCGAACACTTCCCCAGTCCTCCGCGCAACGCCGCCGCGGCCTGCGCGGGAAGCAGCTCGGCGACCCGGCGCACCGCGGCCACCAGCTCGTCCCGGAGAACGGGATCCGCGGTCAGCCGCAGCAGGTCGGGCACCAGTCCGACCAGCAGCCGCGGCTCGCTCTCCGCGATCCTGCGGATCACCAGGGGTGCGTTCATCGCGTTGGTGCCGGACTCGTCGTTCATCGCCCAGATCAGCCGGCGCAGCACGTCGGTGAGGAGCTCGGGGTGATGCCGCGCGGCCAGCGCCAGCCCGTCGGCGGCCACCGCGCAGCGGGCCGGGTCGGCCTGGTAGGTCATCCCCAGGAGGGTCCGCACCAGGCGGCGATCGGCGGCGACCAGGCGCTCGACCTCGGTGAGGTCGCCGCGGCCCACCGCCGCACGCAGCCCCGCCGCGCCGCTCACCAGCCACCTCGCCGCGCCGCGGCGACGAGCGCCGGCGCCCACTCCGGGGTGCCGAGCGCGTGGATGTGGGTATAGGCGGCCAGCGCGTTGCCGGCCACGACGCCGTCGCGGCCGCCGCCGATGCCGGTACCGCGCTCGAGCGCGAGCACCGTGCGGACCGCGCCGGCGCCGCCGGTGACCTGCGAGTAGTGGAACTCGTGGCCGCGCAGCACAGTGCCCGCGGGCATGAAGGGGTTGTCGGAATCGACGCGGGCGACCACGTAGCCGTGGCCCATCGGCCGGCTCGTGAAGCTGATCTCGAGCGGCAGCGAGCCGGCCATCGCGTGGGCGACGCCGTCGGCGACCAGCGTCCGCGCCAGGTACATCAGGCCGCCGCATTCCGCCCACGCCGGCACGCCGCGCGCGAGCGAGCGCGCCAGCGCCGCGCGGAACGGCTGGTTGGCGGAGAGCTCGGCGGCGTACACCTCCGGGAAACCGCCGCCCGCGTACACGAGGTCGACATCGGGTACCGCGGCGTCGTGCAGCGGCGACACATCGACCAGCTCGGCGCCGGCGGCCGCCAGCGATTCGAGGTTCTCCGGGTAGTAGAACATGAACGCGTTGTCGCGCAGCACGCCGACGCGCACCGGGCGTCCGGCCGGAGGCGCCGGCGCCGGCGCCGGGGCGTCGAGCGCGCCGGCCGCGCGCGCAGCGGCGAGGATGCCGTCGACGTCGATGTACCGTTCCGCCGCCTCGCCGAGCGCGGCGACCACCCGCTCCGCAGCCGGGTGCTCGGAGACCGTGACGAGACCGAGGTGGCGGCTCGGCAGCTCGAGATCCTCGAGGCGGGGCATGGCGCCGAGGACCGCGATCCCGACGTTGGCGAGCGCTTCGCGGATCACCTTCTCGTGACGGGCCGTCGCCACGCGGTTGAGGATGACGCCGGCCAGGGGCAGCTCGGGGTCGAGGGCGCGGCACCCGAGCACGAGCGCCGCCACCGTCGCCGTCACCTTGGTGGCGTCGACGACCAGCGCCACCGGAGCGCCGAGCAGCCTGGCGAGCTCGGCGGTGGAGTGGCTACCCCGGGCGTCGACGCCGTCGAACAGACCCCGGTTGCCCTCGACGACTGCGATGTCGGCGGAGGCGCCGGCCCGCGCCACCGAGAGGAGGACCGTCTCTCGCGGCATCATGAACGTGTCGAGGTTTCGCCCGGGGGCGCCGGACGCGGCCGCGAGCCAGGCGGCGTCGATGAAGTCGGGGCCTTTCTTGAAGGCGGCGACGCGGGTCCCCCGCGCGCGGAGGGCCCGCACGAGAGAGAGGCAGACCAGCGTCTTGCCGGCGTCTCCGGCGAGACCGGCCACCACCACCCTCGGCAGGCCCACCCGCGCCACCGCCCTCTCCCCCGGCCCTTACGCCATTTCGAGGAAGCCGCAGGGGCACTCCTCGGCGCACTTCCTGCAACCGTCGCAGGTCTCCAGCTTCACCTTGTAGTAGTGCCCGTGCTGCGGGTCGGAGACCTTCACGAAGCACCCGGCCTGGCAGTACATCCAGCACTTCTCGCAGGCGAAGCACTTGCCGCACGAGAAGCAGCGCGACACCTCGGCGAGGACGTCGTCGGCCGTGATGCCGCGGTCGATCTCCTCCATCGGCCGGGCGAGGCGCTCGGCCGGCGGCAGCACGATCCGCTGCGCGCGCGGCTTCGCCTCGTAGTGGTCCATCTTGATCTTCTCCGGCCCGACGATCGGCATCGGCCCGGGGCCCTTGGCTTCCTCGCCGCGCAGCGCCGCGTGGATGTTCTCGGCCGCCTTGCGCCCCTGGCCGATCGAGATCGTCGCCAGGCCGAGGCCGATGCTGTCGCCGCCGGTCCAGATGCCGGGGACGTCGGTGCGGCCCCAGGGGTCGGCGGACAGCCACTTCTTCGCCAGCTCGGGAGCGCCCAGGGCGGCCACGTCGGGCTCCTGGCTGACCGCGGTGATGATCGTCGCGACCGGCAGCTCGTAGGTGTCGCCCTCGATCGGCACCGGCGCGCGGCGGCCGGAGGCATCGGGGTCGCCGAGCTTCATGCGCTGCACCACCATCGCACGCACGCTGCCGTCCTCGTTGCGCAGGACCTCCTTCGGGGCGGCGAGGTACTCGATCCTGATCTCCTCCTCGAGCGCCTCGTCGATCTCGCGCTCGATGGCGGGCATCTCGGCGCGGGTGCGGCGGTAGAGGATCGTCACCTCGGAGCCGAGACGCTTGGACATCGCGGCGGCGTCCATGGCGACGCGCTTGGAGACGCGCGCGGCGTCGATCGCGGTGTCGCCGCCGCCGATGACGACGACGTTGCCGCCGAGCTCTACGCGCTTGCCGGCGTTGACATGGTTGAGGAAGTCGGTGCCGGTCCAGACGCCGGGGCCCGCCTCGCCGGGGATGCCGAGCGCCTTGCCCTGGTGCGCGCCGATGGCGACGAACACCGCCTGGTAGTCGCGCCGCAGGTCGGCGAACGACACGTCCTTGCCGACCTTCACGCCGCAGCGGATCTCCACGCCGAGATCGCGGATCTTCTGCACCTCGGCGTCGATCACGTGCCGCGGCAGCCGGTACTGCGGGATGCCGTAGCGCAGCATGCCCCCGACGTGGGGGAGGGACTCGAAGACCGTCACGGAGTAGCCGCGCCGCGCGAGCTGGTAGGCGCACGAGAGGCCGGCCGGACCGGCGCCGATCACCGCGATCTTCTCGGGGAACGGCCCGCCGACGTCGAGCCGGGGCAGCGCCAGGTTCTTCTCGAGGCCCCAGTCGCCGATCGCGCGCTCGACCGAGTTGATCGCCACCGCGCCGTCCTTCTCCTTGCGGTTGCAGTGCGACTCGCACGGGTGCGGGCAGACCCGGCCCATGATGGACGGGAACGGCGTCGTCTCGGCCTCGAGCAGCCAGGCGCGCGTGTACGCCTCCTCGAGCGAGTAGCCGAGCTTGTCGCGCAGGGCGATGGTCGTCAGCCAGCCGCGGATGTCATTGCCCGAAGGGCAATTGTGGATGCACGGCGCCAGCTTCTCGACCTGGATCGGCCGGAGCGACGAGACCTGCGTTGCGCCGCTGCCGCCGAGGCGCAGCGGTGGCTTCTTGGCGGGCGTCTTCAGCAATCCCATGCTTCCCCCTCGTCCGTGTTACTGCCGCGTCAGGCGTACGGGTGCGCCTTCTTCTTGAACGTCTCGAGCTGCGTGAGCAGCTTGTCGTGCTTCAGCTCGTCGGTCAGCAGATAGCTGATCAGCTCCTGCTGCACGAACATCTTGCAGGACTTCATCAGCTCCTCGCCGTACCCGATGGTGGCGCGCTCGAGCTTGATGTGCTGCTCGACCTGCTCCCAGATGTCGCCCAGCTCCTCCGGGGTGAGCGTGACCGTGCGGGTGGTCAGGCTCTCGACGATGAACTGCTGCACCCGGTGGTGCATGATCGAGTCGTGGCGGATGATCTCCATCACCAGCTTGACGAGCGGGTTCGCGCTTTTCGCGATGACGCCGGTGGTGTGCGAGATCGTCTGGTTCTCGACGTCCTGCCAGGTCTTCAGGGTTTCGACGACCTTCTCGGTCGAGGTCTTCTTCTTTTCCATGTCGCTCTCCCTGACGCCCCCGGGGCATGCGGCCCCGGGGGCGACGTGAAAGGAAACGTTGTCGTTAGGAGGCGTTCTCGGGGGGCAGCGTGATGTAGGAGCCGCCGAAGTAGGAGTAGACGCAGCGGCCGGAGTCCATGAGCTGCCGGATCGCCTGCTTGCAGAGGTCCTTGTCGCAGCCCTCGCCGAACTTCTCGATCATCGCCTTGGTGAGGTCCATGGCCTTGAGGCTCTTCTTGCCGTGGGTCTCCTTCACCAGTTGGAACATCGCCTCGGCTACCTGCTCGACGCTGACGGGGCTCATCGTGCCCTCCCTCTTCTTCTTCCCTATGAGTGGCGGAGCTGCGCCGACCGCTTGAACGTCTCGCCGGCGTGCTTGAAGTCGTCGATGTGGTACTTCGTGAACGGGATCTCGGCGAGCTGGAAGAACTTCGGCCAGCCGATGCGCTCGATCCACTCGCCCATGCGCTCGTGCTTGCGGGCGTTTGCGGCGTACACCTCGACGATCTTCTTGACCCACGCCACGACCTCGGGCCAACGCGGCGGGTTGTTCGGCAGGAACGGCACCGCCAGCTTCGAGAACTTCGGCTCGGAGCGGGCGTTGGAGACCTTGCCGCCGACCCAGATCGAGATGCCGTCGGTCTTGGCGTTGTTGATCTTGATCGCCGGGCACACCGTGAAGCAGTTGCCGCAGTACATGCACTGCTCCTCGATGATCTCGACCGACTGCACGCCGTCGACCGTGGCCGGACGGATCGCGCCGGTCGGGCACGAGGCCACCACGCTCGGGATCTCGCACATCTTCGGCAGGTTGTTGTGCTCGATCTTGGGCGCCCGGGTGTGCACGCCGAGGATGGCGATGTCGGAGCAGTGCACCGCGCCGCACATGTTCAGGCAGCACGCGAAGGCGATGCGCAGCTTCGCCGGCAGGTCCATGTTGACGAAATGCGGGTAGAGCTCGTCCATCACCGACTTGACCACGCCGGAGGCGTCGGTGGCGGCCGAGTGGCAGTGTACCCAGCCCTGGGTGTGGACGACGTTCGAGATCGCGTTGCCGGTGCCGCCGACGAGGTAGCCGGCCTTGGTGAGCTCGGCGATCAACGGCTCGATGTTGGCCTCGGCCTCGGTGAGGAACTCGACGTTGTTGCGGCTGGTGAAGCGCAGGTGGCCGGCGCAGTACTTGTCGGCGATGTCCGCGAACAGGCGGATGCTCTGAATGTGCAGCAGGCGCGGCGTCGCGGCGCGCACGGTGTACAGGCGGTCCCCGGACTCGGCGACGTGCACCATGACGCCGGGCCTGAGGATCTCGTGGTACGCCCACTTGCCGTAGTTCTTCTTGATCACCGGGGGAAGGAACTTCTGCGGATGGGGCGGGCCGATGTCGGTAACGCGGCTGGCAGCACTCATGGTCGTTCTCCCTCTCTTTCCCCGGGCGCTAGCTCTCGGCCACTTCGTCGCCGAAGAAGATGTACGGGTTGGAGCGCGGCGCGGCGATCATCTCGGGCACCGGCTCGAGGCCGATCTGCTCGAGGAAGTTGCCGAGGCCGACGCGCTGGATGAACTCGCCGACGCGCTCGCGGTTCTTGCCGTGCTCGGCCCACAGGTCCCAGATCGCGTTGATCAGCTCCTTGATGTCCTCGTACGGCGGCTCCATCTTGATGAACGGCACGAACACCGACGACAGCAGCGCGCCGCCGACGATCGGGGCCTTGGCGCCGATCAGGATCGTGGCGCCCCGGTCGTCGCCGGGCCTGAGCGCCTTCGGGAGCACGTTGATGCAGTGCATGCACTTCACGCAGTTCGAGTTGTCGATCTTGAGCTGCTTCCCGTCCCACCCCATGCAGCGGGTCGGGCAGAGGTCGCAGACTTCCTTCTGGATGTCGACGCTGGCCGCCGCCGCCTCCTGCACCTTCGCCTGGTCGACCTTGATGTCGTCGCGCCACGTGCCGATGAACGACATGTCGGCGCGCGCCACCGAGGCGACGCAGTCGTTCGGGCAGCCGGCGAACTTCAGCTTGTACTTGTACGGGAACGCGGGCCGGTGCAGCTCGTCCTGGTACTGCTGGGTGAGGTCGTAGCAGGCGCCCATGGTGTCGTAGCACGCCCACTCGCAGCGCGCCTGCCCGCAGCAGCACGACGGCGTGCGCATGTCGGAGCCCGAGCCGCCGAGGTCGAAGCCGATGTCGGTGAGCGCCTTGAACGTCGGCTCGAGCTCCGGCGTGGTGGTGCCGAGGAGGATGATGTCGCCGGTGGAGCCGTGCATGTTGGTCAGGCCCGAGCCGTGCTTCTCCCAGATGTCGCAGATCCTGCGCAGCGCGTCCGAGGTGTAGAACCAGCCGGCCGGGTGGTTCACGCGGATCGTGTGGAAGTGCGCGATGTTCGGGAACTCCTCGCCGAGGTCGGAGTAGCGCCCGATGACGCCGCCGCCGTACCCCATGACGCCGACGATGCCCCCGTGCTTCCAGTGCCCGATGTGCTCCTCGTACGAGCGCTCGAGCTGGCCGAGGAAGTCCTGCATCACCGGGGTCTCCTCGGTCTTCTTGAGCTCCTTGACGAAGCTCGGCCACGGTCCCTTCTCGAGCTCGTCGAGAAGCGGTGTTGCCCTCTTCTTATCGCTCATGGCAGCTCCTTTCCCTCTCTGGGATCAGACTGGTCGGTGCGTCCGAGATGCGCTCCTCGTGCCGAAGGCCGCGGCATCGGCGAACGCCGGCAGGCCCCGGGGCCCGCGTCGCCACCGCCACGCCTCGCCGCGCTGCGGCGAAACGGCGACCCCACACGGGCCGCGACTCGTCGGATCCGCCTGGCGGGGGGTCGACGATCCATCTCGCGATCAGGTTTGCAATGCTTGTGCCATTCTTCACGTTTTCCGCGGCGGACCGTAATTCCTTGCGGCCGGCCATCTTCCGGCGCCGTTCCAGCGCTCCAGAGGCCGCTCTGCGGGCGTCTGTTACCGCGATGGAACATCAGCACGCTCGCAGACACCCCGGGGCACCCCCGAGGGACGCCTCCGGCACCCCTGGCGCGTCCGCCGATCCCATACACGGAGAGCGTTTTACTCATACGTGTAACATTGTCGTAACAGCGCCCGGACGCACCGGCGCGCGATGGCGGTCGGATGCAGCCTGCGACTCACTCGTCGCGGGCTGGGGGCGGGGCACATCGCCCGTCATGAGATGGCCAGACCGCGCGAAGTGGTTTCCTCACACGCTCCGAGCGCCACCGCCGCTCACACCCTCGACCAGAACTCCACGAAGACCACGGTCGACAGGAAGAACCCCAGCGGCACGTTGACGATCACACCGATCGTGAAGGCCCAGAAGGGCTTCATGCCGAACGTCATGAGCTCGGCGAAGCGTGTCGACAGGCCGATGCACAGGAAGCACAGCACGAACGCCCAGGAGCGCAGCTTCTTGATCGGCGAGATCACCCTCGGCTGCAGCACCGACTCGAACCAGCTCGACGCGGTGAGGAGCTGGTTGAGGGCGAACTTCTGGTCCTGCGTCTCGGCGGCGTCCTGCAGCGTCTTGAGCTCGTCCCGCTCCAGCGGCCCCTTCGCCGCCAGCGTCCCCTTCTCGAGGTCGATGCTCACGCGACCGCGCAGCGACTCCGGCACCACGTAGCCGGTGAAGTCGGCGTCGTACCTCACGCCCTGGACCGCGCCCCGCATCTTCGCCACGCCCACGTGGCCGGCAGGCGCCTGCGAGGCGACGAAGCTCATGATCACCGACGCGGCCAGGAACCCGATCACGAACTTCGGGAAGCGCTCCCAGATGATGCCGGCGCTGACCGCCTTCTGCGAGGCGTCCTTCTTCTCCCAGAACACGACCGAGACGACGGCCAGAATCAGGCACCAGATGCCGATCCAGATATCGCGGCCGATCACCTTCATCAGCGTGAACGCGTTGATCGGCGAGTCGCCGAAGCGCGTCGCCAGCTCGGCGACAACGGCGAACCCGGCAGCATCCGCGAACTCCGAGGTGCCTACCCATGCGCCGGCGACGCCGGGGGCGATCGTCCCGGGGACGAGCTTCTTCAGGGCGACGGTGAGGACGAGGATCATGACGATCGCCCACACCGTGACAACGGCGATCGCGATCGAGATATGATCCTTCTTCGCGCGCACCGCACCGCCTACCGCGATCGAGGCGGAGACGCCGCACACGGCGCCGGCCGCGCCCAGCGTCGCGCCGAACTGCGGCTCCAGCTTGAAGATCTTGGTGGCGGCGAGGAAGATCGTCAGCCAGGTGCACACGGAGACGAGGGTGGCCTGCAGGAATGCGATGGGACCCGCCGAGAAGATCAGCGTCAGCGGCAGCGTTGCGCCGAGCAGCACGATGCCGACCTTGATGTAGTACTCGGTACGCAGCGCGCTCTTGATCCACTCCGGCATCCTGATGAGGTTCGAGATCACCAGACCGACGAGCAGCGCCAGCAGAGGCGCCTCGATGTTGAGGTCTTCCATCACCTTCCAGCCGGAGACGATGAAGATCAGGAGCGACCCCAGGAACAGCGCGATGAAGCCGGGAATGAACTGCTTCATCCTCGCGCCCATGATCGCCATCGACACCGTGAACACGCCCCCAAACACGGCGAAGATCGCCAGGTACCCGCGGGCGTTCGCAGCCAGGTCGGCCGACGCCGCTCGCAGCTCGCTCCACTTCGCCGGCGTGACGGCCCACCCTCTGATCGTGCCGCCGGACGCAAACACGACCAGCGCCATGACCACGATGCCGAGGCCGAACCACACCGACCACCAGTCCTCGGTCTTCCACAGCCGGGCCAGCCCCTTCGCCTCCATGGCCGCGACCCTCCTTCGCCGCTCAGAACTTCACCTGCACCATCGAACGGAAGCGGCAGTCCTCCTGATGGCGCGGAGTGAACCCCTGATGTTCTACAAACTCCCTGACCAGCGACGAGACGTCGAAGAACACCTTGTGCTGATGCTTCCGCTGGCCGACGTACACATTGACACCGAGCGTCGTCTCCACGAGCGCGCGCTCGATCGCCTCAACGAACGTCGTGCCGTCCCACACCTGCACGAATCCGAGGCCCGAGTTGGCGACGGCCTCGGCGGTCGGGTCCTCGAGGCGCCGCACCTCGGCGTAGCGGGCGACGATCTCGAGACGCCCGGGTCTGAGGAAGTACCCGAAGGCCGCGCGCCACCCGCCGCGGTTGAACACCGTCGGACCCGGGATCGAACGGTTGAGATCGTACGTCTCGGTCCCCCACTCGAGGTCGACCGAGAGACCGCGATGGCGCAGAAGTACCGACAGGTTGTACCCGGTGTCGCGGGCGCGGTACTGGGGAACGCTGGCGCCCGTCGCGTCCCTGGTGTGCAGCGTGGCGTCGCTGTAGGCGGAGACGAGCAACCCGACGAGCAGGCGCGCGGTGTCGTCGGGATCCCCCTGCGCCGTCCAGTTCAGCCAGCCGTTCGGGTAGTAGCCGAGGCGCAGCGAGAACAGGTGGTCGTCGCCGACGTTGCCGCCGCCGCGGGTGTTCCTCCCCTGCCAGACCCCGGCCTCGTACTGGAACGTCCCCAGCGTGGCCGATCGCGCCATGCCGGTCGCCGAGACGCCCTGCGATCTGAAGAGGCACAGCCCCCCGGTGGGGAAACCGGTGAAAGGGTTCTCGGCCGAGAGCGAGAACGCCGTTCCGCCTCCCGGCCAGCCGGCGCTGCCGGCGCTCGCGCTGACGTCCGTTTCGGCGTACATGAGCGAGCGGTCGATGAAGTTCAGGCCGAACCCCGACGCCATGAACTCCGCGCCGTACGGGATCTTGTTTCGGCCCATCCCGATGGCGAAACCCTCCGAGAGCTTGTACTGCAGCCATGCGTCGTGGAGGTTCACCGCGGACATCGGCTCGAGCTGGAGGTTGAAGCAGTAGGTGAACCTCGGGTCGAACGCGTGTCCGTCCCACCACAGCCGCGCCCTGCGGATGAAGAACGCCGAGTAATCTGTCTCGTTCCCCTTGACCGACTCGTCGAGCTGGAGGTTCGTGTAGCGGAACTGCAGGCCGGAAGCGAGACGCAGCGAGAAGGCGCCGTCCGCGGTGGCGAGCACGAAGCCGTTCCTGTACTCGACCGTGACCTTCTCGGGCGCCGCCGCCTGGCCGCCGGCGCCCTGCGCCGCCGCACCATCCGCCATCGCGGCGATCAGCGCGAGACCGGCACGCTGCAGCAGGATCTTCATGCGAAGCCTAGTGAAACTCCCACTCGATGAACCCCGGCTTGACGTCCGTCATCGCGTTGACGATCAGCTCGACCAGCCCGCCGTAGAGGATGCGCGAGCGCTCCCACACGCCGTAGGCCCGGAAGACGTCGCGGAACTGCCCCTTGCAGTTGGAGCACGGCGTGCAGACGTACTTGTCGATCGACGGGTCGAGCTCCGGCGCGAAGGCATCCAGCACCTGCTTGAGCTTGGCGCGGCCTGACACCAGCGCCCGCCAGTTGGAGAAGTTGTTGCCGGACATGATGGCGAAGCCGGAGCCGCCGCCGCAGCAGTAGTTGTCCACCCCGTGCGGGTGCATCTCGCGGAAGCGCGGCGCGATCCTGCGCAGGATGCGGCGCGGCGGCTCGATGATCCCCATCGCCCGCGCGAGATTGCAGGGGTCGTGCAGCGTGACCGGGAAGTCGTTGCGCGACGGGTCGACCTTGATCCGGCCGGAGTCGATCAGGCTCTCGAGGTAGACGACGAACGACTCGCGCGGGACGTTGGTTTCGCCGAGCAGCACGCGGTCGGCGACCACGTTGAGCGCCTTGTGCGCGTGGCCGCACTCACCGACGATGATCTTCTTCACGCCGAGCTTCTTCGCGATCTCCGCATGCTTCAGCGCCACCCGGGCGAACTGCACGTCGTCGTACCACAGCCCGTAGTTGACCGCGTCGTAGGCCACCTGCTCGGATGACATGGTCCACGAGACGCCGGCCGCCTCGAGGATCACGGCGAACGCTCCCGGATTCTCCGGCCACGCCATGATTTCGCCGGCGTTGTGGATCAGGAGGATCTCGGCCCCTTCCTTGTCCCACGGCGTCTTCACCGTGAAGCCGACCTTCTCGCTCATCTCCTCGTCGATGAAGTCGATGTTGTCCTTGACGACGGCCGGCGACATCCCGGTGGTCGAGCCCACCTTGAGCTGGAGCACGCTGCCGCTCGTGTGGCACTCGACCGCGGAGATCCCCAGCTCCTGGCTGAACAGCTTGCGCAGCTCGTGCGTAATCAGGCCGTTGTCGACCCCGATCGGGCACGCCTGGCAGCAGCGCCGGCACAGGGTGCAGCGGTGCGCCAGCTCGGCAAGGCGGGCGAACGTCTCCCAGTTGAGCTCGATCGAGCCGGCGAGCGCCGACTTGATCGGGTTGCCGCCGGGGCCGTAGCGCGCGATCAGCCGCCGCAGCACGTCGGCGCGGTAGGTCGGCCTGTAGATCTCGTTCTCCCCCGATGCGGTGAAGATCGGGCACGCGTCGGCGCACGTCTGGCAGTGGGTGCAGTGGTCGAGGGTGAGCTGCAGCGCCTGGATGAACGTCCAGTTGTCCTCGCGCGACAGCAGCTTGGAGAGCCCGGCGACGAACCCGTCGAGCAGGCGCTTCTCCTCGGCCGGATCGGTCGGCCGCTTGAGGCCGAGCGCCGAGACGCCGTCGGCGGACGCGTCGATCGCCGCCTTCTTCTCCGGCGTGAGCTCCTTCCACAGCGTCGCGGGGTCGATCTCGTCGTACGGCGGCGGCAACGGAATGAGCTTCGACAGCTCGAGCGGCGACAGGACCTCCGTCTGCTTCGAGATGTCCTTGACACTCGGAATCAACGGCTCCGGCTTCATCTCAGGAATCCCCCTTTTCCTGAACCACGTCGATCCAGCGCTTCCCCCCACCCCCCTTGATGTGAGGACCGGACCACGTCACGGGCAGCATGAGCTGCTTCTCGATTTTAGCCTGGAACACCTCGCCGCCGGTGTTGGGAGCGTCGTCCCAGCGCACCGAGTGCCAGGTGAAGTACTTGGCGAACATGTGCGTCATGTGGCTCCACGGCAGATACGCGAGGAAAACCCCGAGCAGCGCCACCTGCGCCGCGAACCAGCCGCCGGCCGGCGACGCCGGCGCCAGCGTCACCAGCCCGGCCGCGAACGACGCGGCGTGTGCGTACTGGCGGTCGGCGAACAGCCAGCTCCCCCACGACGCGACGAACACGGCCAGGAGCATCCACAGGTGCAGGAAGTCCGCCGGCGTCGAGGCTTTGCGGAGCTGGCGGTTCCCGAGCCTGCGGGCCAGCAGCCCAAGGCAGCCGAGCGTGGCGAGCGCCAGCGCGACCGCGCCCCACAGCGTCAGCAGCGCGCCGCCGGCGAGGAAACCCAGCCCCGGGACCTCGACGTAGCGCGCGATCCCGCCGGCGAGCAGCGCCACGCCGAGGGCGAACAGCAGGTACAGCCCGTAGTGGAACAACAGCGACGGCAGCCACAGCTTCGGGTTGTGCTCGCGCACCGCCTTGAGCGTCAAGACCTCCTCTGCGATCGTCTTGACCTCGCCGAGCTTGGAGACCTCGCGCGGCTTGGTCCACCAGTCGAGCTCCTCGAAGTACGACCCGCCGTACGAGACCTTCCCCTTCTCGTGCGCGACGGGATACAGCTCCCAGCGCACATGCGTCGGCATGGTGGCGTAGCGATACGCCTTGTACAGGTTCCCGAGCACGAACCCGGCGAGCGCGACATACGCCCAGAGCGGCAGGACCTCCATTGCTTCCCCCTCCCGTGCGCGGCCGGACAGCCGCCGTGGCATGGATGCGATGAAAGGTTCGTGCCAAGCCCCGGTCGGCCACGCAGGTGCTTTGTTTTCATACGATTAAATTCCGGAATCAAGGCCCCTCACGCAAACGATGTTTCGGCTTCGTAACGGCAGCGCACGCGCGCGGAACTGCGTCGGGACCGCGGCGGCCGCACCCACGCGCTCCGCCCCGCTGCGCCCCGGCGCCGCGTTGCTGCGGCGGTCCGCTACGCCGCGTAGACGGAGGGATCCGCGAGGCCCGCGTCCGCGAACCCGGCGCGCCGCAGACGGCAGGCGTCGCAGCGCCCGCAGTGCACGCGCGGCGCCGGCGGGTCGTAGCACGACAGCGTGAGGCCGAGGTCGACGCCGAGCTCGGCGGCGAGACGCACGATCCCCGCCTTGGTCAGCCGCAGCAGCGGGGCGTGCACGGCGAAGCGCGCGCCCTCGGCGCCGGCGCGCGTGCCGAGGCGCGCCGCCTCCGCGAACGCGCGCAGGAACTCGGGGCGGCAGTCCGGGTAGCCGGAGTAGTCGAGCACGTTGGCGCCGATCACCAGGTCGCGCGCACCGATCGTCTCCGCCAGGCCGGTGAGCAGCGCCAGCATCACGGTGTTGCGCGCCGGCACGTAGGTGACGGGGACCGGGCCGCCGCCGGCGCCGTCCTTCGGCACCGCGATCTCGGCGGTCAGCGCCGAGCCGCCGATCGCCCGCAGGTCGACAGCGACGATGCGATGGTCACGGATCGCGAGCTGCGCCGCGACAGCGCGCGCGGCCGCGAGCTCCGCGCGGTGGCGCTGCCCGTAGTCGACCGACAGCGCCGCCACCGTGAAGCCGGCGGCGCGCGCCCAGCCGGCCGCCGTGGCGGAGTCCATCCCGCCGGAGAGCAGCACGGCCGCCGTGCTCACGCCGCCGCCCCGGCGAGCGCGCGCGCCCGCTCCGCCAGCCGCTCGACCTCATCCCACGCGACCGCCGCGAGCTCGCCGCGGCCCCAGCCGGCCAGGTGCGCCGCGGCCGCGCGCAGGCGCGCCGCCAGCACCGGGTCGCGCGCAGCCCACCGTTCCACCCGCTCGCAGACCTCGGCCCGGGCGCTCATCGTGTTGCTCACCGTCGCCTGGTCGCAGCCGGCGCGCAGACAGGCGGCGGCGCGCTCGGCGAACGAGCCGAACGCCGCAAGCGCCCCCATCTCGAGGTCGTCCGAGAGCACCGGGCCGCAGCGCCGGCCGCGCAGACGCCCGACGACCGTCCGTGACAGCGAGGCCGGCAGGACCGCCTCGCCGAGCGACGGCGCGACGGCGTGCGCCACCATCACGCCCCGCCCCGGCCGCAGCAGCGCGAGGAAGGCGCGCTCGTCCTCCGCTGCGCCGTCGTCGAGCAGCGGCAGGTCCTTGTGCGAGTCGACCGTACCGCTGCCGAGGCCGGGGTAGTGCTTGAGGCAGCCGGCGACGCCGAACCGTTCCAGCCCCGCGAGGAACGCCGACGCCGCGGCGACCACACCATCCACGTCGCAGGCGAAGCAGCGTCCCTCGCTGCGCACCCACCCATCGGGCCGGCCGACGTCGACCGCCGGCGCGAAGTCGACACCGATCCCGAAGTGCGCGCACACGGCGCCGATCGCCTGGCCGAGCGCCTCCACCGCGGGCAGGCCGGCGGCGGCCGCCGCCGCCGGCGACGGCAGCGGGCCGACCAGGCGCGCGAGCCGGTTCACCCGCCCGCCCTCCATGTCGATCGCCACGTACGGCGTCCACGGCAGCGCCCGCAGCTCCGCCACCAGCGCCGCCAGTTCCTCTCGCGGCCCGACGTTGCGCGCGAACAGGATCACCCCGCCGGGACGCAGCTCGCCGAGCAGCCGCCGCTCGCCGTCGTCCAGCGCCGTCCCCGGAACCCCGCACACGAGGAAGTGGCGGCCTGCGGCTCGCGGTCCGTTGTTCGAGAAGCGCGCGCTGGACGTGGCGTCGCGGGCGGCGGTCCCTGGGCCCGGAGCCGGAGCGCCGGCGCCGGCCTCCGGCAATCGCCTCGCGCCTCGCGCCTCGCGCCGCGTGCCGCGTTCCCTTCTCACCCCAGCTCCCGTTTGAGCTGCGCCAGCAGGTTGAGCGCGTCCAGCGGCGTCATGCGCTCGGGGTCGGCGGCGCGCAGCCGGCGCGCCACCGCCTCCTCGGGCGGCGGGAACAGCGAGAGCTGCCGCTGCTCGCCCTCCGGCAGCGTCGCCTGGACCACCTTCGACTCGTGCCGCTCGACCTCCGCGAGCACCTGCTCGGCGCGCCGGCACACGCTCTCCGGCACTCCGGCCAACCGCGCCACGTGGATCCCGTAGGAGCGGTCCGCCGGGCCCGGCACGACGCGGTGCAGGAAGATGACGTCGCCCTGCCACTCCTTGACGGCCAGCGACGCGTTGACGACCCGGCCGAGCCGCTGCGCGAGATCGGTGAGCTCGTGGTAGTGGGTCGCGAACAGCACCAGCGGGCGTGCGCCGGCGGCGCCGTCGTGGAGCGCCTCGACCACCGCCCAGGCGAGCGACAGCCCGTCGAACGTCGCCGTTCCGCGGCCGACCTCGTCGAGGATCACCAGCGAGGAGGAGGTGGCGTGGCGCAGGATGCTCGCCACCTCGGTCATCTCGACCATGAACGTCGACTCGCCGCGCGCGATGTCATCGGCGGCGCCCACGCGGGTGAAGATGCGGTCGAGCGCACCGACCTCGGCGTCGTCGGCGGCGACGAACGAGCCGCTCCACGCCATGATCGCCGCCAGCGCCACCTGGCGCAGGTAGGTCGACTTGCCGCCCATGTTCGGCCCGGTGAGCAGCACGATCTGGCGCTCGGCGCCGTCGAGATCGGTGTCGTTGGGAACGAACCCCGCGCCCGACAGCTCCTCGATCACCGGGTGGCGGGCGCCGGCGAGGCGCAGCCGCGCCCCTTCCACCAGCCGCGGGCGCACGTAGGAGCGGCGGCGCGCCCGCTCCGCGAACGCCGCGAGCACGTCCGCGGCGGCGAGAGCGCGCGCGGTCGCCGCCAGCCGCGCCGCGCGGCCGGCGCAGCGCTCGACGAGGTCGGCGTACAGCGAGCGCTCGCGCTCCTCGGCGAGGCGCTCGGCGCCGGCGATGCGCTGCTCGAGCGCCTCGAGCTCGGGGGTGACGAAGCGCTCCCCGTTGGCGAGCGTCTGGCGGCGCACGAACTCCGGCGGCACCCGGTCGGCGTGCGCGCGCGGCACCTCGAACGAGTAGCCGAACACCCGGTTGTAGCGGACCTTCAGCGTCGCGATGCCGGTGCGCGCCCGCTCGCGGGCCTCGACCTCGGCGAGCGCCTCCTTGGCGCCGTGCGACAGCGAGCGCGCCTCGTCGAGCTCGCGGTCGACGCCGCCGCGCACCATGCCGGGCCCGGGAAGCGCCGGCGGATCGTCGGCGAGCACGGCGGCGAGGTCGCCGCGCAGGTCCGCAAGCTCGTCGACAGCGGTGCCGAGCGAGGCCAGCAGCGCGGCCGGCGAGGCGGTGAGCTCGCGCCGCGCCCGCGGCAGCGCGGCGAGCGCCGTGCGCAGCGCTGCCAGCTCTCCCGGGCGCGGCTGCCGTCCGCCGAGCCTTGCCGCCGCGCGCTCGAGGTCGCCGAGGGCGCGCAGCGCCTCGGCGAGCGCCGCCAACGCCGCCGGGTCGTCGATCAGCGCGGCGACGGCGTCGTGGCGGGCCGCCACCGCCGCCCGGTCGCGCGACGGCCGCAGCAGCCAGTCGCGCAGCAGGCGCGAGCCCATCGGCGTCACGGTGGCGTCCAGCACGCGCAACAACGCGGCGCGGCGTTCCCCGGCGGCGTCGCGCACGAGCTCGAGGTTGCGGACGGTGGCGGCGTCGAGCACCATCTCGCCGCTCGGCAGCCGCCTGCGGAAATCGGCGACGTGCGTCGGCACCGCGCCCTGTGTGGAGCGCAGGTACTCCAGCAGCGCGCCCGCCGCGCCGACCAGCGGCTCGCCCGGCTCGAGCTGGAACGCGCGCAGGGAGGCGACGCCGAGCGCGCGCCGGAGCAGCTCCTCTCCCCGCCGCGCCTCGAACCACGGCGCGGGCCGGTGCGTGAGCACCGGTCCGCTCCCTGCTCCATCCCGCAGCGCCGGGAGCAGCGCCTCTCCTTCCGGCAGCAGCACCTCGCGCGGCTGCACGCCGGCGAGCAGCTCGTCGAGCTCCGCGCCGGGCGCCGTGGCGCCGCCGAAGTGGCCCGAGGCCGCCTCGATCCAGGCCACCGCAACGTCGCCCCCGGCGCGTACGACGGCGGCCACGAAACGGCGCTCTCCCCCGAGCAGCTCCGGCTCGGTGACGGTCCCGGGCGTCAGCACGCGCGTGATGCCGCGGCGCACCAGGCCGCGCGCGGCGGCCGGCTCCTCGAGCTGCTCGGCGACGGCGATCTTGAAGCCGGCGTCGAGCAGCTTGCCGACGTAGGTGCTCATCGCGTGGTGCGGGATCCCGCACATCGGCGACTCGACCTCCTCGTTGTGGCGGCGACGCGTCAGCACGATGCCGAGCACGGGCGCGGCCCGCTCGGCATCCTCGAAGAACAGCTCGTAGAAGTCGCCCAGGCGATAGAGCAGCAACGCATCGGGGTGCAGCGCCTTGAGCTCCAGGTACTGCTGCAGCATCGGGGTCTGTCGCATCGCGCCGCCATGGTACCCGAGGCGGCTGTGATGCAGGGAACGTCTCGCGACCTCTCCGAGCCCGCGAAACGAAGGCGCGGGCTTCACCCCTCCGCCCACCGCGCCGGCGGTCGGCGCTTGACGCGCCCGCACGGGCAGGCAAGACTGCCGGCGTGGAGACGGTGCTGGCCATCGCCGGATGCGGCCCGCGGCTCGAGATCGCCCTCGCGGCGGCCGGGATGCCGGCGCCGGCGCTGGCCGCGCTCGCCGGGCCGACGCCCCGCTCCGAGCTGGTGGTCGCCGCGATCGACCTGCTGCTGCGCGGCGCCGGGATCGCCCCGAAGAGGCTGTCCGCGGTCGTCGCCACGCGCGGACCCGGGTCGTTCACCGGCATCCGCGTCGCCCTCGCCACGGCGCAGGGCCTCGCGCGCGCAGCCGGCGCCGCCGCGCACGGCTTCTCCTCGCTCGCCGCGCAGGCGGCGCGCACCGCGGTCAGGCCGTGCGTCGCGGCGCAACCGGCGCGGCGCGGCGAGGCGTACGTGCAGCGCTTCGACGCCGGCGGCGCGGTCGGGGAGCCGGCGGTTGCGGCGCTCGCCGAGCTCGCCTGGTCCGCGCTGCCGGTGGTCGCCCCTCCCGGCCTCCTCCTGCCGGAGGAAACGCCCCTCGCACCGGCGACGCGGACCGTCGCCGAGGCGCTGCTCGCGCTCGCCGCCGCCGCCGGAACGCTCGACCCGGAGACGCTCGTGCCTATCTACGTCGAGCACGCGCCGGCGGACTCCGGCGCCGAGAGGGGAACCGGGTGGCTGCGCTCCCGCAGGGCTTCCTGATCCGGGCCGCCGTGCCCGAGGACGTGCCGTCCGTCGCGGCGCTCGAGGCGCGCGTCTTTCACGATCCCTGGCCGGTTCACCTGTACGCCCAGGAGGTGCGGCAGCCACTGCGCTTCCAGCGGGTCGTCCTCAACGGCGACGGCTACCTGGCGGCGTACCTGTTCGCCTGCTGGCAGGTGGACGAGCTGCACGTCCTCAAGGTGGCGACGCACCCGATGTACCAGGGCGTCGGCGTCGCCTCCACCCTGCTCGCCGAGGCCGCCGCGGAGGCGCACCGCTGCCACGGGCGCGGGATCGTTCTCGAGGTGCGCCCGTCGAACCATCGCGCCGTGCAGCTCTACCGCCACCTCGGCTATCGCGTCATCGGCCGCCGGCCGCGCTACTACAGCGACGGCGAGGACGCGCTCGTGATGTTCCTCGCGGTCTCGCCCGCCGCGCCCGGCGGCGGCGAGCGCTAGCGCTATACTCGGCCAGCCGATGGAAGGCTCGACGCGCCTCGGAGAGATTCTCATCGCCAACGGCGCAGTCTCGGCGGACGGGCTGCGCAGCGCGCTCGAGGCATGCCGGCGCCACGGCGGCAGGCTCGGCACCTGGCTCGTCCGCCTCGGCCTGGTCAGCGAGGGCGCGCTGCTCGAGGCGCTGGCCAGGCAGACCGGGTGCCCGCCGGCGCCGACGCTCGAGCTGGCGACGGCGCCGCCCGAGGTCCGCGGCCTGATCCCGCAGGGGTTCGCCAAACGCAACATGGTGGTGCCGTTCGCTCGCCACGGGCGCACCGTGTCCGTCGCGATGCTGCACCCCAACGATCTCGTGGTGATCGACGAAGTCGCGTCGCTGACCGGCCTCGCGGTGCGCGCCCATGTCGCCACCGAGGCGGCGATCAGCGCCGCGCTGGCGATCCCGCTCGTGCACGCCGGCGGCGGGGAGGCTGCCCCGCCCCCCGGCCCGCCGGCCGCCACCGCGCGCGAGTGGCGGCAGTTCTGGCGTCTCGAGTCGAGCTCCACGGAGCTGTTCCGCGCCCTCGATGTCCCGCCACGCCCGCCCGTGCCGCACGCAGCGGCGACCTTCCCGCTGCTCGCCTCGCTCGACCCCGGCCGCTCCGGAGCGGCGCGGTCGGGCCTCGACGCCCTCTTCGAATCGCTCGCCGCCGTGCGCCAGCGCGACCAGGTGGCGGCGGTCGTGCTCGATGCCGTCCAGCCGCTGGCGGCCCGCGTTGCGCTGTTCTCGTTCTACCAGGGGAAGGTGATGGGGTGGGCCGTCCGCGGCGGCGAGGCGATCGACGAGGACTTCCACACGCTGATGCTGCCGCTCGATCGCCCGTCGGTGTTCCTCAACCTGACCCGCGGCGTCGAGCTCCATGTCGGGCCACTCGGCGGCGGCGACGGCAACCGCCTGCTGCTCGAAGCACTCGGGCCGCCGGCGCCGGTCGACGCGCTGGTCGCGCCGGTGCACCTGCGCGCGAGGGTCGCCGCGTTCCTGTGGCTCGACAACGGCGCGCAGTCGGTGGCGACGATCCCGGTGGACACCGTCCAGCGGGTCGCGCGCGCCACTGGTCTCGCCCTCGAGATCCTCGTCCTGCAGCAGAAGATCCGCGCTGGCGCGCGCTTGACAGAGGGGGCGTTTGCGGACTAGGGTTGCGCGCTCGGAGGAACGGGAGGAAGCGATGATCAAGGCCGACCTGGTGCGCAGGGTGATGGACGCGGTGGAGCTGCCGCAGGCGCAGGCGAGCAACGCGGTGAACACGATCTTCGACGCCATGCGAGACGCTCTCATCCGCGGCGAGCGCATCGAGCTGCGAGGCTTCGGGGTCTTCATGGTGAAGAACCGCAAGCGCGGCATCGGCCGCAACCCGAAGACCGGCGTCGAGGTTGCGATCCCGCCGGGAAAGACCATCCGCTTCAAGCCGGGCAAGGCGCTGCGGGTCCTCGACTAGGTGTCTTCCCTCCCGCCGGAGGTTGAGTTCATCGGCCCCGATGGCATCCCCATCGGGGTCGTTCGTCCCACCCCGCCGCCGCCGCAACGAGTCTGGCTCCACCTGCTGCTGCTCGCGCTGACCTTCGTTTCCACGACGATCGTCGGCGGCCTTGCCTTCGCCGACGTGCCCGAGGCTGCGCACGACTCCGGCCTCCTGCAGCTCCTGCTCCACCCGGCGGTGCTCCACGCCGGGCTCGCCTTCTCGGTCCCGCTGCTCGTGATCCTCCTGACGCACGAAATGGGGCACTGGCTCGCCTGCCGCCGCCACTTCCTCGACGCATCGCTCCCGTATTTCATCCCAGCTCCGGTGGGGATCGGTACGTTCGGGGCGTTCATCCGCATCCGCTCGGCGATCCGCAGCAAGCGCGAGCTGCTCGATGTCGGCGCGGCCGGTCCGCTCGCCGGCTTCGTCGCCTGTCTGCCCGTGCTGGTGGCCGGCGTGGCGCTGTCGCGGCCGGTCGCCGACATGCCGGCTGCCGGGTACGTCGTGTTCGGCGAGCCGCTGGCGTTCCGCCTCGTGCGCTCGCTGCTCTACCCCGACCTCCCCGAGGGCGGCGACATCCTCCTGCACCCGACCGGCTTCGCCGCCTGGTTCGGCCTGTTCGCTACCGCGCTCAATCTGCTGCCGTTTGGACAGCTCGACGGCGGGCACATCTCGTACGCGCTGTTCGGCCGCACGCAGCGGCGCTGGTCGTGGCCGCTCCTGATCCTGCTCGTCGCGCTCTCCTTCAAGTGGACCGGGTGGCTCGTCTGGGTGGCGATCGCGCTCGTCATGGGGGTGCGGCACCCCCGCGTCGCCGACGAGGACGCGCCGCTCGACCCGCGCCGGCGGCTGGTGGCATGGATCTGCATCGCCGTCTTCGCGCTCTGCTTCACCCCTGAGCCGATCCGCCTCGTGCCGTAGGCGGGTCGTCCCAGATCAGCGTGACGGGGCCGTCGTTGACGAGCTCGACCTCCATCATGGCGCGGAACACCCCGGTCTCCACCGGCAGGCCGCGGGCGCGCAGCGCCGCGACGAGCGCCGCGACCAGCGGCTCGGCTTCCTCCGGCGGCGCGGCGGCGAAGAAGTCCGGACGGCGGCCGCGCCGGATCGAGCCGGCGAGCGTGAACTGCGAGACCACCAGGACGGCGCCGCCGAGCTCGTCGAGGCCGACGTTCATGCGCCCGCCGGCGTCCTCGAAGACGCGCAGCGTCGCGAAGCGGTGCGCGGCCCGCCCGACGTGCTCCCGGGTGTCGCCGCGCTCGACGCCGACCAGCAGCACGAGGCCGCGGCCGATCGCGCCGACCGTCCTGCCCGCGACCCGCACCTCGGCACGGCTCACGCGCTGCGCGACGATCCTCACGCCCGCCTCCCGACCCGACGGCGGGCGAGCACGTCGTGCAGCTCGCGCCACTCCGGCGCGCGGACGGCGAGGAGCACCGCGAGGTAGACCGCGACGCCGGCGGCGGCGAGCACGGCCAGCGCCGCAAGCGAGTGCACGCTGGTGGCGGTCATCGCGGGCAGCACGCGAACGAGCGCCCACAGCGCCGCCGCCATCGCCGCCGCGGCGGCGAGGTGGCGGGCGACGGCCGGCAGCACCTCGGCCGCACGCGGCAAGCGGCGCGCGCGCCCGTTGAGCGCGAGCAGCAGCGAGGCATTGACCACCTGGCCGGCCGAGGCCGCCGCCGCGATCCCGGCCACCCCGTACGCCGGCGTCCACGCCGTCCCGAGCGCGAAGAACGCGGCCAGGTTCACCGCCGCCGCGATCACCGGCGCCCGCGTGTCCTTCCAGGCGTACGAGGTCGCGGCGAGCAGCTTGGTGAGCCCCAGGAACGGCAGCCCCCACCCGTACATCGCCAGCGCGCCCGCGGTCATCGCCACCGACGCGGCGCCGTACTCGCCGCCGCCGAAGGCGGTGCCGACGATCGGGTGTGCAAGGACCACGAGCGCCACCGCTGCCGGGACCGCCGCCAGCGACAGCAGGCGCAGCGCGAACGCCAGCGTACGTCGCGCCTCGTCGGCGTCGCGGGCGCGATCGGCGGAGAGCAGCGGCAGCGCGGCGGTGGTGAGCTGCACGATGAAGATGCCGTAGACCAGCTCCGCCAGCCGGTTGGCGTTGAAGCGCGCGGTGATCGCGCCCGGCCCCGCCGCCGAGGCGAAGCGATACGAGACCAGCAGGGTGAGCTCGTAGACGCCGAGCGCGGGGATCCCCGGCAGCATGAGGGCGAGGACGCGGCGCACCTCGGGGTGGCGCAGCCAGCCGCCGCCGGGGCGCAGCGGCATCCCGACCGCACGGCACGCCGGGAGCTGCAGCGCGAGCTGGGCGAGGCCGCCGGCGAGCACGCCGAACGCCATCCACTCCCAGGCGCCGCCGAGCCACACGGCGGTCAGCGTGCCGAGCACCGCGAGCAGGTTGAGCGCGAGCGGCGTCGCGGCCGGCAGCAGGAAGCGGCCTGAGGCGTTCAGCACCCCCTGCGCCAACGCCGCCAGCGAGATGAAGCCGAGGTACGGGAACATCAGCCGGGTGAAGCGGACGGCGGTCGCGAAGTGCTCGCCGCCGGCGAACCCAGGGGCGAACAGGCGCACCAGCAGCGGCGCCGCCGCCACGCCCGCGAGCACCACGAACGGCAGCGCGAGCAGCAGCGTGCCGGTCATCGCACGTACGAAGCGGCGCTGCGCCTCGGCCTCGCCCGTCGACTTCAGCTCGGCGAGCGCCGGGATGAACGCGGCGTGCATCGTCCCTTCGGCGAGCAGGGCGCGGAACGTGTTGGGCACCGCGAGGCCGGCGTAGAACGCATCGGCGATCGGCGTGGTGCCGAGCACCATCGCCACCGCCTTGTCGCGCATGTACCCGGAGAGGCGGCTGACCACCGTGATCACCGCCATCCCGCTGGTGGCGGCCGCGAGCTTCCTGCGCCCCGACACGGCGCCCACTGTAGCAAAGGGCCTGCGCGCCGGCGGTGTGCTACATTGATTGGCGTCCACGCCGGGAGGCTCTCGCATGAGCGTCAACAAGGTCATCCTCATCGGAAACCTGGGCCGCGACGTCGAGCTGCGGCACACGCCGGGCGGCGCCACCGTCGCCAAGTTCTCGATCGCCACCAACGAGAAGTGGAAGGACAAGGCCGGCCAGCTCCAGGAGCACACGGAGTGGCACAACATCGTCGTCTGGGGGAAGCTCGCGGAGTTCTGCGGGACCTACCTCTCGAAGGGGAGGCAGATCTACGTGGAGGGCACGCTGCGCACCCGCACCTACGACGACGAGAAGGGAAACCGCCGTTACTTCACCGAGGTCAGGGCCGACACCATCCGCCTGCTCGGGCCCAAGCCCGGCGGCGGCGCCTCGGACGCGGCGCCCGCCGGCCCTCCGAGCGGGCCCGACTTCCCGCCCGATCACGACGACGACATCCCGTTCTAGGAGAACGCAGGAGCACGATGGCGGGGGCGGCGCTGCAGCCGCCCCCGCTTCGTCGTGCCGCGCGTTGGGCTACACTCCTGCGCGCCGCGCCGCGGCAGCCAGCGGCGCATACGGAGGTCGAGATGGCGGGTCCCGTGTGGCGGTTCGAGCGCGAGGTCGAGGCGGTGTGCGCGATGTGCTCCCGCACGGTCGTCGGGGTCTTCACCGAGGGCGAGGTCGAGGCCAACGAGATCCGGCCGCTGCGCCGCCTCTGCCCGGAGTGCTTCGGGGCCGGCGGCCCGATCCTCGTCCGCGGGGAGATCGGCCGCGCCGTCGCGGCGCCCGGCTACGCCCGGCGCTGACCCGTCATCCCGCCCCTGAAGGAGCCGATCAGGTCTTGCCCTTGAGGCCGCGGCGCACCGGCGTTCCGTGCCTGTCCTGCGTCACCGTGAACGTCCTGCCGGCGACCGTGAGGGTGCCCGTGCGCGGCTCGCCGGGGTTGTCCGCGACGGCAAAGCCGACGGTGCCCGGGCCGGCCCCGGCAACCCCTGACGTCACGGTCAGCCACGCGGTGTTGCTGATCGCCGTCCACGCGCAGGAGGCGAAGTTGGTCGTCACCGCGATGCTCCCGGCACCGCCGGCGGCGGCGAACGCCTGCGAGGTCGGTGCGATCGCGTAGGTGCACGGCGGAGACGCCTGCTGTATCGTGAACGACCGGCCGCCGATCACCAGCACGGCCGTGCGGATGTCGCCGGTGTTGGCGGCAACCGCGTACGAGACGCTCCCGTTCCCGGTGCCGAGCGCCCCGGCGGTCACCGTGAGCCAGTCGGGCGCGCTCGAGACGGCCGTCCACGCGCAGGAGGGGTGGCTAGCCGTCACCGCGACGCTGCCGCTGCCGCCCTCCGCGCCGACCTCGGCGCTCTCCGGCGCGATCGCGAAGGAGCACGGCGCGCCGTCCTGGTAGACGCGGTACGTCCAGCCGGCGATCGTCAGCGTGCCCTGGCGCGCCTGGCCGGGGTTCGCGGCGACGTCGAACGTCACCAGTTCGCTCCCCGTCCCCGAATGGCCGGCGGTGATCGTCACCCACGGGACGTTGGAGAACGCATTCCAGGTGCACGAAGGCTGGTTCGCGTAGACGCGCGTCTGGCCGCCCGCGCCCCCCTCGGGCCCCCACGTGGAGCTCCACGAGAACAGCGAGTAGGTGCAGCCGGCCGCGCCCTGCAGCACGCTGAACGTCGTGCCGGCGATCGTCAGCGTCCCCACGCGCGCGGCGCCCGGGTTGGCGGCCACGGAGAACGACACCGAGCCGTTCCCGGCGCCCGCCGCGCCCCCGGTGACGGTGATCCACGCGTCGTTTGCCACCGCGCTCCACTGGCAGGACGGGAGGTTCGCGGTGACGCCGACCGAGCCGCTGCCGCCGGCCGCGGCGAACGCCTGGCTCGGCGCCGAGAGCGTCAGGTCGCAGGGCACCGGGTCCTGCTCGACGGTGAAGGTGTGCTCCGCCACCGTGATCGTGCCGATGCGTGCGTCGCCGCTGTTGGCCGCGACCGAGTAGGTGGCGGTGCCGGTGCCGGTCGTGCTCGCGCCGCCCGTCACCGTGATCCACGCCGCGTTCGACACCGCGGTCCAGGCGCAGGTCGGGCGGTTGGTGGTGATCGTCACGCTCCCGGACCCGCCGGCCGCCGGGTAGCGGGCGCCGGTGGCGTCCGGCAGGTAGGCGCACGGCGCCGCCGCCTGCTCGACCGTGAAGACGATGCCGGCGATCGTCGCCGTGCCGGTGCGGGCCTCGCCGAGGTTCGCCGCGATCACCAGGTGGACCGCTCCGTTCCCGGTTCCCTCGCTGCCGCCGGCGACGCCGATCCACGGGTCGTTGGCCACGGCGGTCCACGCGCACGATGCGAGGTTGGCGGTGACCTCGACGTCGGTCTCACCGCCCACCGCCGCCGCAACGAACGACGCGGCGCCGAGCTGGAATGAGCACGGCGCCGCCGCCTGCTGGACGGTGTACGTCAGCCCGGCGATCGTCAGCGTGCCGGCGCGCGCCTCGCCGGCGTTGGCCGCTACCGTGAACGCCACCGTGCCGCCGCCGGTCCCGCTCGCTCCCGCGGTCACGGTGATCCAGGCGTCGTTCGCCACCGCCGTCCACTCGCACTGCGGCAGGTTGGTGGCGACGCCGACGCTCGCCTCGCCTCCCGCCGCCGGCATCTCGATCCCCGGCGCGCTCAGCTCGAACGTGCACGGCGCCGATTCCTGCTCGACGGTGAACACCAGCCCGGCGATCGAGATCGTGCCGGTGCGCGCGCCGCCCGGGTTCGCCGCCACCGCGAACTCCACCGTTCCCGAGCCGGTGCCGCCTGCGCCTGCGGTCACCGTGATCCACTCGACGTCGGCGCTTGCGGCCCAGGCGCACGATGCGAGGCTGGCCGTGACCTCCACCGACCCGGTGCCGCCCGCTGCGGCCACGGCCGTCCCCGCGGCCGACAGCTCGTACGAGCACGTCGCGGCTCCCTGGGTGACGGTGAACGCCGCACCGCCGACGGTGATCGCCGCCGAGCGCGCCTCCCCCTCGTTGATCGCCACCTCGTAGGCGACCGTGCCGTTTCCGACCCCGGCCGCTCCGGCCGTGACGCTCACCCACTCGGCGCCGCTGACCGCATGCCACGGACAGCCGGCGGCCGTGGATACCGCGAACGTGCCGGCGCCGCCGGCAAGCGTCAGCTCGACCGACGACGGCGCGAGCTCGAAGGTGCACGGACCCGGGTCGCCGAGGCTCAGCCGTCCCATCCCGGCGGCGTGGTCGTAGCCGGCCGGCGTGCCTTCGACATCGACCGCTCGCGCCTCGAGCAGCGCCTGCACGTCGTCCACCGAGAAGCCGGGCTCGCGCTCGCGGACCAGCGCCGCGGCGGCGGCGACGTGCGCCGCCGCCGCCGGCGAGCCGTGGAAGCCGGCGCTCCCGTAGGTGGCCGTGAGCACGTCCTCGTACCCGGCGAGCCGCGGCTGGTCGAGCCCGCCCGCGGCGGCGCCGCCCGAGCCGTAGCTCGGCCCGCGGGAGCTCTCGTCCGGCACGGCGAGCGTCGGGCTGAGGACGTCGACGCTGGCGACCGCGAGCGCGCTGGCGCAGGCGGCGGCGTCCGCCAGGCTGCGCGCCGCCACCGTCTGGGCGAGACGCGCCGCCGAGAAGTCTGTGAGATCGAGGAAGACGTTGCGCGTCGCGCCGTACTTCTTGATCCGCAGGCCGTACTGCTGCGCCGGGTCGAGCGCGCGCTCGATGAACTCCCACGGCGGCTGCGTCCCCGACTGCTCGTTCTGCGAGGACGTCACCAGCTCCCACACCCCGGCGCCGTTCTTCAACCACAGCTCGAGGTCGTAGTCCTGGGAGCTCTCCGGCCAGTCGTCCCAGCGCAGGAACGTGGCGATCGACGCCGCCCCGAGGGCGATCTGATTGACCTCGACGCCGGGCGCGAACTCGTGGTATTGGTTGCGGTTGGCGTCGGTGAAGGTGCCGTCCCAGTGGCTCAGGGCGAGGTCGCCGCCGGCCTGGACGAAGAGCACGCCGTCGTCCGCGCGCGCCGCGGCGATCGCCTGGCACAGCGCGCCCGTCCCGTCGCCCGGCTCACGGCCGGGCCCGGAGAGCGGCGGCGCGTCGGGCGTGATGTACTGGCCCGGCGACAGGATCACCGACGCCCCGAGCGCCGCAAGGGCGTCGATCGCCGCGGCGGCCTCGGTCGTCGTCTCCGCCGAGGCCAGCACGAGCTCGGCCCCGGGCGCCATGTCGTGCACGACCTCGGCGCACGCCGTGCCGAGCGGCTTGCTGACGTCGAGCGCACCGGCGGCGAATGCCTCCGGAACCTCGCCAGCGGCTACCGCGGCGCCGTAGCCGGCGAAGGCGCCGATGATCCCGACGGTGACGCCGGCGCCGCTGACGCCGGCCGCGTGCCAGCCGGCGGCGCCGGAGGCCGCCACGCCTTCCGACTCCACCGCGCGGCCGCCCGCCTGCAATTCCACCGGTCCGCCGGCGAACACCGGCACCACCCGGTGGGCGAGGCGCAGGCCGGGAAGGCCGCCGAGCGCCGCCAGCCTGTCGACCGGCACCACGGCGTCGAGTAGGCGGCCGGAGTGCGCCGTGACCTCGCAGCCGAGTTCCGGGAGCGTGCGCCGCGCCGACTCGGCGCTGGGCGCGTCGGCGAAGACGAACGACACCCGTACGCGGGGGCTCTCGGAGGATCGCGCGTGAGCACGGGCCAACCACTCCGCAAGGACCCGGTTCAGCTCGCCGTCGAGAAACGGCAAGCCCTTCCCCGCACGCGCCGGCGCCGCTGGGTCTGCGGATGCCGCCGAAGGGCCACCCGCGACAGCCGCAAGGGCAAGCCCCAGTGTCAAGAAGGCAATCGCCGGAACGGGTCTCATGGGGCCTGGCACGACGCGGGAATCAGGCACGGGCGCCCTCCATCCGGGCGAATGTACACCGGACCCGCCCGCGATGCCACCTCTGGACCGCATCCGCCCCCCAGTCAGATTCTTGCACAGCGCCGCCGCGCGCTCTCGGAGTAGACGCGCGGAGGCACGCGCGACAAGAGCGGGGCAGCGGGAACCGGGGACGGAAGACGCGGAACCCGGGAAACCACAGCTCCCGGACGGCGCCGGTGGCGGGGCTGAGAGGACTCGAACCTCCGACACGCGGTTTAGGAAACCGCTGCTCTATCCAGACTGAGCTACAGCCCCACGGCGACGAATGGTATCACCACGGCGTCGGCAGGACGTCGAAGCCCGGGCGGTCGGGCGCCTCGGCGGGCTCGGCCTCGACCGCGCCGACGCGGGCGTGCGGCGGGCCCTGCCAGAGGCGCCCTTCGAGCGCCTGCAGGACCGCGTCGTCGCCCGCAGCCAGCACCTCGACCCGGCCATCGGCGAGGTTGCGCACCCACCCGGCGACGCCGAGGGCACGCGCCTCGCGGAGCACGAAGTAGCGGAATCCCACCCCCTGGACGCGGCCAGAGACGAGGAAGCGGCGCGCCGGCATCTCTCCCCTACCCCTTGAAGCCGTCGCGGCCGACCAGCGGTACGAAGCTGGTTGCGCCGTGGCGCGTCTCGGTGAGCGCGTCGCCGCGCCGCACCACCCGCACGAGCTCCTGGCGGCGCAGCGAGCCGACCGGGATCACCAGCCGGCCGCCGTCGGCGAGCTGTTCGGTGAGCGCGGCCGGCACCGCCGGCGCCGCCGCGCTGACCACGATCGCGTCGAACGGCGCCTGTGCGCGCCAGCCGAGCGAGCCGTCCATCACCTGCACCGAGACGTTGCGGTACCCGAGCTGCGCCAGCCGCGAGCGCGCCGTCTCGGCGAGGCGCGGCAATCGCTCGAGGGCGAACACGAAGCGCGCGAGCTCGGCGAGGATCGCCGCCTGGTAGCCGGAGCCGGCGCCGATCTCGAGCACGCGGTGGTGCGGCTCGACGGCGGCCAGCGCCGTGATCCGCGCCACCACCGACGGCTGCGAGATCGTCTGCCCCTCGCCTATCTCGAGCGCGAAGTCCTCATAGGCGCGCTGGTAGAGCGCGCGCGGCACGAATGCCTCGCGCGGCACCCGCGCGAACGCCGCCAGCACCCGCTCGTCGTCGACGCCGAGGGCGCGGAGCTGGCCGACCAGCGCCTGCCGGCGCACCGGCACCGCGGCGCTCACGCCGGCGACCCGAGATCCCACGGCTCGCCGTCGCCGCGCAGGCGTTCGAGCAGCGCCTCGTCGGTGGTGTCGAGCTTGAGCGGGGTGATCGAGACGTAGCCGGAGTGCAGCTCGTTGAAGTCGGTGCCGGGGATCGGCTCCCACACCGGATCGCCGCCGCCGATCCAGTAGCAGGTGCGCCCGCGCGGATCGGTGTCGACCACCACGCCCTCCGTGTAGCGCCGGACCCCGAGTCGTGTGAGGCGGATCCCCTTCGGCGCGGCCGGCGGCACGTTGACGTTCAGCAGCGACCCCGGCGGCAGGCCGAGGCGGAGGACGCGGGCGGCGAGAGCGCGCGCGAGGCGGCCGGCGACCTCGAACGTGAACGACTCGCCAAGCACCTGCGAGATGGCGATCGCCGGCACCCCCATGATCGCCGCCTCGAACGCGGCCGACACGGTGCCGGAGTAGTGCACGTCGTCGCCCATGTTGGCGCCGAAGTTGATCCCCGACACCACGAGATCGATCGCGCGGTCCTTGAGCACCTGGCAGATCCCGAGCGTCACGCAGTCCGTTGGCGTCCCGTCGACCATGAAGCGGCGGTCCGCCATGCGTGTCATGCGCAGCGGGCGTGACAGCGTCAGGGCGTGCGAGACCGCCGAGCTCTCGCGGTCCGGCGCCACCACCCAAACCTCGCCGATCGCCTCGAGCGCAGCGGCGAGAACCCTGATCCCCTCAGAATGGTACCCGTCGTCGTTGCTGACCAGGAGCAGCGGCCTGTGCACCGCGGGAGTATAGCCGCGCACGGCGGCCTCGGGGGCGGCGGCGCAGCGCGAGCGGCGACGTGGGTGGGACAACGGAGGGGAATGACGGGGTCGGCGCACAACGCCCCCCGGCGTCGCACCTCCCGCGGGGCCGGTCCTACTCCACCGGGACGAAGAAGGCGAGGATGACGTACAGCGCGACGCCGGGAAGGATGCCGGTGAAGACCGTCGCCACGCCGTACACCGCGCGCACCAGCATCGGGTCGAGGTCGAAGTACCAGGCGAGCCCGCCGCAAACACCGGCGAGCTGCTGTCCGGCGCGGCGCCGGACGAGAATCCGCGGACCGAGGCCAGCTCGCAAGCCGCACGCCGGACAGTAGCGGGCGCCGCCGGGGAGCTCCCCGCTGCAGCGCGGGCATGAGGTGGCTTCAGTGGTCATCGTCGTGCCTCCTCGGTATCGTACTTCGGTTTCCGCACCGGGTTCTCCGCGGCGAGCCTGCGCGCGCTCGGCGGCGGCGGGACCCGGCGCCGCGCGTGCAGAACCCGCCGCATGCGCTCCTTGACACCGGCGTCGCCGCGGTCTAGACTGCCGCAGATGCGAAGCAGTCTCAGGTCCGCCGCCGTGCCGTGCCGGATGGGCACGCTGGCGCTCGCGCTCTGTCTGCTCGCACCGCCGCTCGTCCACACCCACGGCGCCCACCACGTCCCGATCGCGACGATCGATGGGCAGGCGTGCACGAGCGACGGCGCCGCGGTGCACCTGCACGCGGCGACGATCCAGCCGGCGCCCGGGTGCCCGGCGTGCGCGGCCGGTCCGACGTGGGCCGGCGTCCCGGCGCAGGCCGCGAGCGCCCGCCCGCCGGCGCTCGCGGTGCCGGCATGGCTGCCGGTCGCGACCGGGGTCGGGACCGACCTCCGGCCTGCCCGCTGCTCTCGCGCCCCCCCTGCCTTCGCGACGGTCTGATTCCACCTAGGCTTCGACCACGACCGATTTCGGGAGGGTTACCATGCGCCGTGCAGCCTTCACGGCCTGGGTTGCCGTTGCCGCCGCTTTCGGCACCGCCGCCCGGGCTCAGAACATCAACCCGGATATCTCGGTCATCGGCGACGCCCGCGCCTTCGTCACCGATGAGGCGACCGACACCAGGGAAGGCGATCTCCAGCTCGACCTCACGAGTGCGGAGTTCGCATTCCAGGGCTACCTCAACCCGTTCGCCCGCGCCGACGTGTACGTCGGCTACCACGACGAGGAATTCGAGCTCGAAGAGGCGTACGCGACCATTCTCCGCGGCATCCCCGGCGGCGTGCAACTGCGCGCCGGCAAGTACCGCGTCGACTTCGGCAAGCTCAACCTGCTCCACCCCCACGCCTACTCGTTCCTCGACACGCCGCTCGTCCACCAGGAGTTCCTCGGCCACGAGGGGCTCATCGACGTCGGTTTCAACGCCAACGTGCAGGTCCCGATCGGGTCGACCGCCGTGACGTTCTCCGGCAACCTGCTCAAGGGCGACTTCGCCGAGCCGCACGAGCACAGCCACGAGCACGAAGGCGAGGAGGCCGACGAGGAGGAAGCGGTGGAGACCGAACTCGGCTACTCGGAGCGCATCTCGCTCTACGTTCCCACCGGCGACTACGCCGGCTTCGAGGTCGGCGTCAACGCCCTGCAGGGCACGCTCGACCGCGCCACCGGCCGCGGCGTCGAGCTGCTCGGCGCCGATCTCAAGTACCGCTGGGCGCCGGACAAGTACCGCTCGCTCACGATCCAGGGAGAGTGGATCCGCTCCGAGCGCGACGCCGAGCACCACCACGAGGGGGAAGAGGGCGAGGAACACGAGATCGAGCGGGTGTCCGCCGACGGGTTCTACCTTTTCGCCGACTGGCGCTTCGCGCAGCGGTGGAACGCCGGCGCGATCGTCGAGCGGACCGGCCACGCCGAAGAGGAGGGAGTGACCACGGAACGCATCGGGGTGTTCGCCGGATTCCAGCTCATGGAGGAGACGACGATGGTGCGGCTGTTGCTGCGCCGCACGGACGGCGACGAGATCGCCGAGCCGTTCAACGAGGCGATCCTGCAGCTCGTGTTCTCACTCGGCCCGCACAAGGCCCACTGGTTCTAGGAGACGACGATGAAGAAGGAAAGAGACCGAAGAAAGATGGCATGTCGTCCCGAGCGAGCCGTCGCGCGAGCAGCGGCGACCGAAGGGCCCCGACGCACCTGGAGCGCGTTCGCCCACCGCCCATCCAGCGCGACGAGATCCTTCGCTGCGGCCTCGGCTACCGCCTCGGCCTCAACTCAGGATGACAGTGGCTCAGCGCCGGGACCGGCGCAGGGCACGGCGTGCCACGCGCGGGTGCGCCGGGCAGTGATCAGGATTGCACTCCTGGCGGCGCTGACGAGCGCGACGCACGCAGCCACCGCCGCGCAGCCCGTGCGGGTGGTCACCTCGATCCCCGACTTCGCGGCCGTCGCGAAGGCGGTGGGCGGCGAGCTCGTCGAGGCGGAGAGCATCGTCAAGGGCAACCGCGACGTGCACGCGGTGGAGATCCTGCCCTCGTTCTTCGTCAGAATCCGGCGCGCCGACGTGTACGTGAAGGTCGGCCTCGACCTCGACATGTGGGCGCAGCAGCTCATTGACGGCTCGCGCAATGCGAAGCTGGTGATCATTGACGCATCGACCGGCATCGAGCCGCTCAACGTGCCCACATTCAAGGTGGACGCGTCATACGGCGATCTCCACAGATACGGCAACCCCCACTACTGGCTCGACCCGGCGAACCTGCGGCCGATCACCGGCACCATCGTCGACGCCCTCTCCCGTGTGGCGCCCGAGCATGCGACGACGTTCCGCACCAACGCCGGGGCGTACCTGGTCCGCGTCGAGCAGGCGCTTGGCGGCTGGCAGCAGCGCCTCGCCCCGCTCGCCGGCACGGAGGTCGTCTCGTTCCACGACTCCTGGCCGTACTTCGCGCGGCGGTTTGACATCGCGGTCGTGGACTTCCTCGAGCCGAAGCCGGGCGTACCGCCGACGCCGACCCACATCGCCGAGCTCGAGGAACGCCTGAAGACCGGCAGTGTGAAGGCAATCCTCATGGAGTCGTACTTCGACGACCGCGTCCCGAACCTGCTCTCGCGCGACACCGGGGTGCCGGTGGTCAAGGTGCCGGTACTCTGCGGCGCCGCGCCGGGCACCGACGACCCGATCGCACTGTTCGACGCGATCGTCAACGCGCTCGCGTCCGCCGTCAAACCGCCGTCGACACCATGAAAGAAGGCGCGACACCTTCGCTGCTACGCTTCGAGGACGTCGCGCTCGGATACGGAGGGGTGCCGGTGCTCCGGCACCTCTCGTTCCGTGTCGACCGCGGCGAGTTCCTCGGCCTGGTCGGCCCCAACGGGTCCGGCAAGACCACGATCCTGCGCGCGATCCTCGGCCTGCTGCGCCCGCTCGCGGGCGCCGTCGGGCGCGACGGACGGCCCGTCATCGGCTACGTGCCGCAGCGCGAGAGCATCGACCCGATCATGCCGGTGACGGCGTACGAGGTCGCGCTCATGGGCCGCGCGCCGCGCCTCGGCGCGCTGGCGCGCACGTCGGCCCGCGACCGCGAGCTCGCCCGCGAGTCGCTCGCCTTCGTCGGCGTCGGCGAGCTCGCGGAACGTCTCTTCCGCGACCTCTCGGGCGGCCAGCAGCAGCGCGTCCTGCTCGCTCGCGCCCTCGCCGCCGAGCCCGACCTGCTGGTGCTCGACGAGCCGACCAACGGCATGGACCTCGCGAGCGAGTGCTCCCTGGTCGACCTCCTCGTCGACCTCAACCGCAGGCGCGGGTTGACCGTGCTGTTCGTCACCCACCTTCTCCCGATCGTGCTCAACGCGGCCACGACGATCCTCCTGCTCGAGGCGGGGCGCGTGCTCTACGGCCCCGCGGACACGGTCCTCCGCGAGGACACGCTGTCGGCGCTCTACGGCATCCCCGTCGCGGTCGCCACGGTGGCGGGCCGGCGCACGCTGGTGGCGCCCCGCCGGGAGCACGCCGATGTTTGAGCTGGAGTTCATGCGCCTGGCGGCAATCGCCGGCGTCGCCGCCGCCGCCACGCTGTCCGTGCTCGGCGTCTACGTCGTGCTCAAGCGCGTGGTGTTTGTCGGCCTGGCGCTCGCCGGCACCGCCACCTTCGGCGCCGCCCTGGCGCTCGTCCTCCGCCTCCCGGTCGAGGTGGCAGCGATGGCTGCCGCGCTCGCCGCCGCCGCCGCGCTCGCGCTCGTGGCCTCGCCCCGCCGCCTGCCGACGGAGTCGCTGATCGGCTGGGGGTACGCCGCCGCCTCGGCGCTCACCGTGCTGGTACTCGCCAAGGCCGCGGGCGCCGAGGACGAGGCGATGCGCCTGCTCTTCGGCAACATCCTCGCCGTGACCCGCTTTGAGGTCGGCCTCCTGGTCGCGGTCGCCGTCATCGTGCTCGCGATCCACGTCGTCTTCGCCAAGCGGTTCGTGCTGATCGTCTTCGACCCCGAGGCGGCGCGCGCCGCCGGGATCGCCACGACGCTGTGGACGGTCGCCCTCTACCTCACGGTCGCCGGCGCCACCGCCGCCGCGGTGCACGAGACCGGCGCGCTGCTCGCGTTCGCCTTCCTCACGCTGCCCGCGATGGCGGCGCTGCTGCTGGCGCGCGGCGTCCGCACGGCGTTCGCGACGGCGGCGGCGATCGCGATCGCCTGCGCGCTCGCCGGCCTGGTGCTCTCGTTCCGTCTCGACCTGCCGACCGGCCCGCTCACGGTCGCGCTCCTCGCAGGCGCCGTGCCGCTCGCCGCGCTCGCCGCCCGCCTGCGGGCGCGGGTGTAGACTCCGACCGGCGGAGGGCGCGGCATGGTCACGGCACTGGTACTTGCCGGCACGGCGTTCCTGGTGCTCGGCTACGTGCTCTACGGCAAGCTCCTCGAGCGCCGGCTGGAGGTCGATCCGGGGCGCGAAACGCCGGCGTACACCCTGCGGGACGACCTCGACTACGTTCCCGCACGTCCCGCCGTGCTGTTCGGCCACCACTTCAGCTCGATCGCAGGCGCCGGCCCGATCGTCGGCCCGGTGATCGCGGCGACGGCGTTCGGCTGGCTGCCGGCGGTGCTCTGGGTGGCGCTCGGCGCGGTGCTGATCGGCGGCGTGCAGGACCTCTCGTCGCTGATGGCGTCGATCCGCCACCGCGCCCGCTCGGTCGCCGACATCGCCCGCCAGGAGATCTCCCCCCTCGCCCACACGCTGTTCCTGCTGTTCGTTTGGTTCACGCTCGTCTACGTCATCGTCGCGTTCGTCGACCTCACCACGGCGACGTTCGTCTCCGACGCCGGCGTCGCCTCGTCGTCGGTGATGTACATCGCGCTCGCCGCGGCGTTCGGGGTGATCGCCTACCGGCGCGGCGCGGCGATCGGCAAGGCGTCGGCGGTCTTCGTCCCGCTCGTGTTCGTCGGCATCTGGGCCGGCCAGAAGCTGCCGCTCGTGCTGCCCCTGGCCGATCCCGGGCAGGCGTGGGACTTCATCCTGCTCGGCTACTGCCTGCTCGCCTCGGTGCTGCCGGTGTGGCTGCTCCTGCAGCCCCGCGACTACCTCTCCTCGTTCCTGCTCTACGCCTGCCTGCTCGGCGGCCTGGCCGGCATCCTCGCCGGCGGCGGCGCGCTGCCGCCCGGCGCCGCGCCTCTGCCGGCGCTCGTCGCCTGGAGCGACGCGAATCTCGGCATGCTGTTCCCCGCGATGTTCATCACCATCGCCTGCGGCGCCTGCTCCGGGTTCCACTCGATCGTCGCCTCGGGAACGACGGCGAAGCAGCTCGCCTCGGAGAGCCAGGCGAAGCCGATAGCCTACGGCGGCATGCTCACCGAGGGCGTGCTCGCGGTGCTCGCGATCGCCACCGTGATGCTGCTCGGGTCGCAGGGGGCCCGCGGCCAGGAGCCGACGCTGGTGTTCGCCGCCGGGATCGGCCACATGCTCGGCGCCGTCGGCGTCGACCCCGCGCTCGGCACCCACTTCGGCGCCCTCGCGGTGTCGACGTTCCTGCTCACCACGCTCGACACGTGCACGCGCCTCGCCCGCTACGTGCTCGAGGAGCTGCTCGGCCTGACGCGCGGCAGCCGCGCGGCGATCGTTGGTGCGACGCTCGCCACGCTTGCCCTGCCGCTGCTCCTGACGCAGATCACGCTACACCTGCCGAACGGCCAGCCGGCGCCGGCGTGGCGAGTGGTCTGGCCGGTCTTCGGCGCCACCAACCAGCTCCTCGGCGCGCTGGCGATGCTCGTCGTGACGGCGTGGCTGAAGAACCAGCGCAAGCGGTACGCGTTCGTCGCGCTGCCGATGGCGTTCATGTTCAGCGTGACGCTGGTGGCGCTCGTCCAGCTCGTCTGGCGCTACGGACCCGGGACGATCGTAGGCGGCATCGGCGCGGTGCTGTTCGTGCTCGCCGCGGTCCTGCTCATCGAGTCGATTCGCTCCGTATTCGCCGGACGCAACCGCCGGCAGGCACCCGCCGAGCCCGCCACCTCCGAGTAAGAGAGGCGACGCCGCTGGACGCGATCCGGATCATCCTGTGGTATTGTCATTGACGTGTCAGGTGAGCCGCGCCCCCGGCGCCCCGGCCCGCGCCTACCGGCTCATCGGCGCCGCGGCCGAGTCAGGTGCACGGGGGTGCAGCGAACGGCCGTCTTGGGGGGAAACCGATGTCGAGCGTGGGGACCTGCAGGCTGTCCCGATCCATCGGCGTAGCTGTCGCCGCAACCTTGTTGCTGTTGGCGCTCGCCGTCCTTCCGGCGCTCGCCGAGGACGTCGAGAAGGTCGACTCCTCCGCGTGCGCCTCGTGCCACGAGACCGGCAAGCACGACACGAAGATCGCCGACGACGTCTCCCACTCGATTCACGAAGGTCTGGCGTGCCTCGACTGCCACGCCGACAAGGACACCGTCCCCCACCAGGCCGGCGAGAAGGCGTTCTTCGTCGGCTGCGAGGGGTGCCGGAGCTGCCACGAGAAGGAGTCGGCGGAGTACCAGGCGCACGGTCGCGCGGCGCTCGGCACCTGTGAGGACATGCCGCACTGCTCGAGCTGCCACGGCGGCCACGACGTGCTGCCGTCGTCGGTGCAGCGCTCGCGCACCCACCCCTCCAACCTGCCGGCGACGTGCGGCTCGTGCCACGAGAACCTCGACATCACCTCGAAGTACGACATCCTCATCGATACGCCGGTGCAGATCTACAACTCCTCGGTGCACGGCCGCGCCACCAAGGGCGGCGTCTACGTCGCCGCCACCTGCTCCGACTGCCACTCCACCGGCGGCTCCGCGCACAAGATCCTCGGCCCCGGCGACCGCACGTCGAGCATCAATCACTTCAACATCCCGGCGACGTGCGGCAAGTGCCACAAGGGGATCGAGGGCGACTTCAACGAGGGGATCCACGGGAGGCGCGCCGCCCAGGGCGAGACCGACGTGCCGGTGTGCACGACGTGCCACGGCGAGCACGGGATCATCTCCCCGTCGGACCCGCGCTCGCCGGTGTCGCGCTCGCGCGTCGCCGAGGCGACGTGCTCGCCCTGCCACGAGTCCACCATCCTCAACGAGAAGTATGGCTTGCCCGCCGGACGCCTGGCCACGTTCATCGACTCCTACCACGGGCTCAAGAGCAAGGCGGGCGACACCCACGTCGCCAACTGCGCCTCGTGCCACGGCGTCCACCGCATTCTCCCGAGCTCGGATCCGACCTCGACCGTACACTCGGCCAACCTGCAGAAGACCTGCGGCGAGTGCCACCCGGGGATCTCGGCGCGCCTCGCGGCTGCGCCGATCCACGGCGTCACCGGCGCCGGCCTGCGCACCGGCGCCGCCGACGTCGTCGAGAAGGTCTACATCGTCGCCATCGTCCTGATCATCGGCGCGATGGTGGTGCACTGGCTGCTCGACCTGGTTCGCCACATCCTCAACCTGCTGGCCCGCCGGCCGCAGGTCGTCCGCATGGTCGCCAACGAGGTGTGGCAGCACACCTTCCTGATGGTCAGCTTCATCGTGCTGGTGATCTCCGGGTTCGCCCTGCGCTTCAGCGAGAGCTGGGTCGCCGGCTTCTTCTTCGGCTGGGAGGGCGGGTTCGGCCTGCGCGGCACCGTCCACCGCTTCGCGGCGGTCGTCTTCGGCGCCACCGTCGTCTGGCACGTCGCCTACCTGTTCACGCGCCGCGGCCGCGCGTTCGTGCGCGACATGTTGCCGGCGAAGCAGGACTTCCGTTTCTTCTGGGGGCGCATCCTCCACAACCTCGGGCTCGGCGAGCACACCGAGTGCATCCAGCGCTTCTCCTACGTCGAGAAGGCCGAGTACTGGGCGCTCGTGTGGGGCACCGCCGTCATGGTCGCCACCGGCCTGGTGCTGTGGTTCGACAACTGGTTCATCCACTTCCTGCCCAAGGGCGCGCTCGACGTCGCCCTGGTCGTGCACTACTGGGAGGCGTGGCTGGCGACGCTGGCGATTGCGGTGTGGCACATGTACTCGACGGTGTTCAGCCCGCACGTCTACCCGATGAACCCGAGCTGGATCACCGGCACGATGCCGGAGGACATGTACCGCCACGAGCACCCCGGCCACCTCGAAGCGGCGCGCCGCGAGACCAGGGAGATCCTGCGCCGGCAGGCCGAGAAGCTCGGCGCCGGAGAGGGCGAGCAGGAGTAGCCGCGTCGCGGATCAGACGCCGCGGCCGCCGCCGAAGAGGTCGAGGTGGAGGCGCGGCGAGTAGCGGAAGCCGTGGGCCACGCACTGGCGGGCCACCTCACCCGCCCGGGCGGCCACCTCCGCTGCGCTGCGACCTTCAGGCATCAACAGCACCCGACTGCGCTCGGCGCGGAGGGAGGCGACGAGATCGAGCACCTCAGGCATGTCGGAGGCGCCGCGCACGACGAGCTTGAGCTGATACTCCGGGTGCGCCGCAAGCAGCCGGCGCGCCGGATCGAGGTCGCGGCGCAGGCGGCGATGCCGTTCGCGGGCGCCGCCAACGGGATCAGCGTTGGCGGTCTTCGGCGAGAGCGACAGCAGGTGACATGTGAACGGCGGCGCAAGCGTGCCGGCGGTCTCGACGGTGACGTGATGTCGGGCCTTCGCCAGCGCCGCCGTCAGCGCCCCGATCTCGCGCTGCAACAGCGGCTCGCCGCCGGTCACGACCACGTGGCGCAGCCCGCACGCAGCGGCTCGGGCGACGAGCTCGCCGACCGGCACGCGTTCCCCTTCCGGCGCCCATGACGTGTACGGCGTGTCGCACCAGGCGCACCGCAGGTTGCATCCCGAGGTGCGGATGAAAAACGACGGCACGCCCGCCAGCACCCCTTCGCCCTGCAGCGACACGAACGTCTCGGCGATGAACACCCGGCGGGTCCGGTCGGGCCGCTAGTGCCCGTCGAGCAACCCGCCCAGCGCACCGAGAAGCCCGCCGCCGCCCTGCTCCGGCACCCGCCCGTCGGGCGTCAGCGTGTCGATGAGCAGCGGCAGCAGCGTGACGAGCTGCGCCGTGAGCTGGCCCGGGCTGACCCCGAGCTGCTTCGCGAGGCCGGCAACCATGTCGGCGCCGAGCCCCTGCTCGACCTGCTGCGCGGTCGGGTTCGGGTTGGGCCCGACGGCCACCCACCCGCCGACGAGGTCGCCGAGGCCGCTCTGCTCGAACCTCCTGACGAGGCCGGCCAGCCCCCCGACCTGCGGGCTGTTCATCATCCCCAGCAGGCCGCCGAGGATGGCGCTCTGCTGCTGTTGCTGCGCCCCCGCGCCGCGCGCCGCCTGAAGCACGCTCCCGAGCACCTGGTCCAGCATACCCATCGGTTCCTCCCGCCGCCGGCCGCCCTCTTGCCGATCGGTGCCCTTGGAACGCTCCTCAGGGCGAACCACGAAGTCAGCGGGCTCGGCCTGCGGCCAATCCTACAGCATCGGCCGCCGCGGTGCGCGCTGCCGGATCGGACGCACGACGCGGCGCGCCCCGCAGCCGGCGTCTCTGCGCTGCCGGAGGTGTGGCCGGCTCAGGGGCCGCAACCACGGCGGGAAGCCTGCCGCCCTGCCTCCGGACTGCGCCGACGAATGCGGGAGCACATGCGGGGTAACCGCGTCGTAGGGCAACCAGCGGGAGGTACTCCACCACTGTCCGGCCGGGGACGCGCGGGCCGCGGGCAACCGGCCCGCGGCCGCGCCTCTCCCTGGTTGCTCTCTGGCCGGCGCCTGCTGCTCGCCGGGGAGGGTCGCGAGGTACTTCGCCGGGTCCTTCTCGAGCTTCGGCCTGCACATGGCGCAGCACAGCCTGACGGTGCGGCCCCTGTGGGCGACCGTCACCGGGTCGCCCATCTCGCCGCCCAGCTCCTCGCCCGAGACCGGGCAGGCGGTCTGCACGTTTTCGAGCTCGACGCCGGCCTCCGCGAGCAGCATGAAGTACTTCTCCGGGTTGGCCTTGAACCTTGGCGGGCAGTTCGCGCAGCAGAAGTAGATCCGCTGCCCCTCCCAGTCGACGTCCGGGCTCGTCGCCTTGTCGATCGTCTCCCCCGAGACGGGACACGCGGTCTGCTCAGCCGCGAGCGCCGGCAGCGCGATCGCGGCCGCCAGGACCATGGTTGCCAGTGCCAGTGCGTTCGTTCTCATCGTCGCCCCCCTGGTCGTTCGCCGTGGCGCCCGTCGGCGCCGTCATCGGGATCGGAAGCGCGAGCGCGTCCGCTCGGCCTCCAGTGCATGCCGGCCCGCGTCGTAGGCTCGCGTCGGCGGCGCGAATGCGGAACCGGCGCTCGGCGCCGGGCGGCGCGAACCGGCAGGAGCGCACCGGCGCGCGCTCAGGCGCGCCCCACATCGGCCCTGCCGGCACGACGGACGTGGGGCCGGCGCTCCGCGCTGCCCGTTACGCATCGGCCCGGCCCTCCGGCGCGGAGCGCAGCTCGCGCGCGCGCCACAGCTTGTAAACCGCCGGGTACACCAGCAGCTCGAGCAGGAACGACGTCGTCAGGCCGCCGATCATCGGCGCGGCGATGCGCTTCATGACGTCGGCGCCGGCGGACGTCGCCCACATAATCGGCAGCAGGCCGGCGAGCGCGGAAACGACGGTCATCATCTTGGGGCGCAAACGCCTGACGGCGCCGTGCACGATCGCCTCGTCGGCGTCCGCGAGCGAGCGCAGCAGACCCCGCCGCTTGGAGTCCTCCCACGACAGGTCGAGGAACAGCAGCATGAACACGCCGGTCTCGGCGTCGAGTCCGAGGAGCGCGATCATCCCCACCCACGCCGCGATCGAGACGTTGTAGTCGAGCAGGTAGAACAGCCAGATCGCGCCGATCGCCGAGAACGGCACCGCCAGCATCACCAGCCCGGCCTTGAACGCCGAGCGGGTGTTCGCGCAGAGCAGCACGAAGATGAGCGCGAGCGTTATCGGCACGACCACCTTGAGCCGCTCGCGGACGCGCAGCATGTTCTCGTACTGCCCCGACCACTGCAACACGGTGCCGGGCTCGAGCTCGAGCTTCTCACGCACCGCCCGCCGCGCCTCCTCGACGTACGAGCCGACGTCGCGGCCGGCGATGTCGACGTAGACGTAGCCGGCGAGAAACCCGTTCTCGTTGCGCAGCATCGCCGGGCCGTGCGCGAGCGAGATGTCGGCGAGCTGCGCCAGCGGCACCTGCGCGCCCGCCGGCGTCGCGACCAGCACCCGCGCGAGCCGCTCCGGGTCGTCCCGCAGCTCGCGCGGGTAGCGCACGTTGACCGGGTAGCGCTCCCGACCCTCGATGGTCGTGGTGACGTTCTCGCCGCCGATCGCCGCCATGATCGTCATCTGGAGCTGCTCGATCGTGAGCCCGTAGCGGGCGAGCCGGTCGCGGCGCGGCGCGATGTCGAGGAAGTACCCGCCGGTGACGCGCTCGGCGAACACGCTGCGCGTGCCCGGCACCTCGCGCACGACCGCCTCGAGGCGCTGGCCGATCGCCTCGATGGTCTCCAGGTCCGAGCCGAGCACCTTGATCCCGACCGGCGTCCGCACGCCGGTGGAGAGCATGTCGATGCGCGCCTTGATCGGCATCGTCCAGGCGTTGGTGACGCCGGGGATGCGCAGGGCGCGGTCCATCTCGTCGATCAGCTCGTCCCACGAGATGCGGTCCGGCCACAGCGGGCGCAGCGCCGGCTTGAGGAATTCCGGCCACCCGGAGTAGAAGCGCTCGCGCGGACGCCACTGCGACTCCGGCCGCAGGATCACCGTCGTCTCCATCATCGAGAACGGCGCCGGGTCGGTGGAGGTCTCGGCACGGCCGGCCTTGCCGAACACCCGCTCGACCTCGGGGAAGGAGGCGAGCACGCGGTCCTGCGTCTCGAGCAGCTCCCTCGCCTGCGTCACCGAGATCCCGGGCAGGGTCGTCGGCATGAAGAGGATGCTCCCCTCGCGCAGCGCCGGCATGAACTCCCTGCCGAGCTTGAAGTAGAACGGCACGCTCGCCGCCACGGCGAGCATCGCCGCGGCGATCACGCCGCGCGGGTGGCGGAGCACGAAGCGGCACGCCGGCTCGTACACCGCGAACAGCGCGCGGCTGATCGGGTGCCGCTCCTCCGGGTAGTACGTGCCCACCGCGACCTTCGTCGCCGCCCACGCCAGCCAGCGCGGCCGGAAGGTGAACGGGTCGATGCGGGCGAACAGCATGCGCATCGCGGGGTCGAGGGTGATCGCGAGCAGCGAGGCGAGCGCCATCGCCAGGTTCTTCGAGTACGCCAGCGGCTTGAACAGCCGCCCCTCCTGGTCGACGAGCACGAACACCGGGATGAACGCCACCGCGATCACCAGCAGCGAGAAGAACACCGCCGGCCCGACCTCCTTCAGCGCGGCGAGGCGCACCTCGAGGAAGTCGCCCTTGCGCCCGCCGGCGTCCCACAGGTGGATCTTGTTGTAGGCGTTCTCCACCTCGACGATCGCGCCGTCGACCAGCACCCCGATCGAGATCGCGATGCCGGCGAGCGACATGATGTTCACCGTCACGCCCATCCAGTGCAGCGGGATAAACGCCAGCAGCACGGAGACCGGGATCGTCACGATCGGCACCAGCGCCGAGGGGATGTGCCAGAGGAACACCAGGATCACGATCGAGACGATGATCATCTGCAGCGTCAGCTCGTCGGTGAGGGTGCCGATCGCGCGCTCGATAAGGTCGGCGCGGTCGTAGGTGGTGACCACCTCGACGCCCGCCGGCAGCGACGGCTCGAGCTCGTGCAGCTTCGCCTTGACGCGCTCGATGACGTTGAGGGCGTTCTCGCCGTGGCGCATCACCACGATGCCGCCGACGTGGTCGCCGAGGCCGTCGAGGTCGGCGAAGCCGCGGCGGATCTCCGGCCCGGTCTCGACGCGCGCGACGTCGGAGAGCAGCACCGGGACGCCGGCGGCGCCGACCTTCACGACCACCTGCTCGATGTCGGCGACGCCGCGCACGTATCCCCTGCCCCGCACCATGTACTCGGCGCCCGCGAGCTCGAGCAGGCGGCCGCCGACCTCGTTGTTCGAGGCGCGCACCGCGGCGACCACGACGTCGAGCGGGATGCCCAGCGCCGCGAGGCGGTTCGGGTCGACCGTTACCTGGTACTGCCTGACGTGCCCGCCGATCGACGCCACCTCGGCGACGCCCGGTACCGACTGCAGCGCGTAGCGCAGCGTCCAGTCCTGGAACGAGCGCAGCTCGTCGAGCGAGTGCGCCCCTGAGCGGTCGACGAGCGCGTACTGGAACACCCAGCCGACGCCGCTGGCGTCCGGCCCGAGCTCGGTCTGCACCCCCGCCGGCAGGCGGGACTGGATCTTCGACAGGTACTCGAGCACGCGCGAGCGCGCCCAGTGGATGTCGGTGCCGTCCTCGAAGATCACGTAGACGTACGAGAACCCGAAGTCGGTGAGGCCGCGGACGGCCTTGACCCTGGGCGCACCGAGCAGCGACGACACGATCGGGTAGGTGACCTGGTCCTCGATGATGTCGGGCGAGCGGTCCCAGCGCGAGTACACGATCACCTGCGTGTCGGAGAGGTCGGGCAGCGCGTCGAGGCGGATCTCGCGCAGCGTCTGCACCGCGAGCACGCACAGCGCCGCGACGCCGAGCAGCACCAGGAAGCGGTTGCGCGCCGAGAACTCGATGATCCGCTCGATCATGGCCGTCCCCCTAGTGCGCATGCCCGGACGTGCCGGCGAGCGCGGCGCGCAGGCGCGACTCGGAGTCGAGCAGGAAGTTGGCGCGCACCACGACCTCCTCGCCCTCGGCGACGCCGGCGAGCAGCAGCGCGCGGCCGCCGCTGCGCACGCCGACGCGCACCTCGCGCGGCGCGAAGCGGCCGCCGCCGCTCGCCACGAACACCACCTGCCGCTCGCCGGTGTCCAGCACCGCCGAGTCGGGCACCACCACGCCCTCGGCGGCGTCGAGCTCCATCTCCACGTCGGCGAACATGCCGGGCTTCAGCGCCAGGTCGGCGTTGGGCAGCTCGAAGCGCACCCGCAGCGTGCGGGTGCCGGGGTCGACCGTCGGGTCGACGTACGCGACCGCCGCCTGGAAGCGCTTCGCAGTGCCGTACGAGAGGCCGAGCGAGGCCTCCTGACCGACGCGCAGCGCGCGCGCCTCCACCTCGTAGAGCTCGGCCTCGACCCACACGCGCGAGAGGTCCGTGACGGTGAACAGCTCCATCCCCGGCTCGACGCGGTGGCCCTCCGCGACGGCCTTGGCGGTGACGAAGCCGGAGACGGGAGCGAGCAGCGTCACCGTGCGCTGCGCGCTGCCGGTGGCGTCGAGCTCGGCGATCGCGCCCGCCGGCACGTCCAGCAGCTCGAGACGGCGCCGGGCCGCCGCCAGCAGGTCCTCGCCGCCCCTGCGCACCTCCGGAAGCTCCGAGGCGGCGAAGCGAGCCGCGGCGTCGCGGGCGCGCAGGTACTCCTCCTGGCCGGCCAGCAGCTCCGGCGAGAAGACGGCCAGGATCGGGTCGCCCGCCCGCACCTGCTGCCCCGTGAAGTTGACGTGCAGCTGCTCCACCCAGCCGGCGACCTTGGTGTGGACATGGCGCACGCGCGTCTCGTCGGGGACCACGGTGCCGACCGCCCGCACGCCGCGGCCCAGGCGCGCACGCACCGCCTTCTCGGTGCGCACCCCGGCCAGCCGCACGCCCTCCTCGCCGAGGTCGACCTGCGCCATCCCCGCGGGCAGCGCACCGCCGCCGTCCGCGCCGGCCCCCGCGGCGACGAGGCGCATCCCGCACTCGGGACAGCGCGCCTCGGGGTCGTCGGAGGTCACGCCCGGGCACATCGGGCACACGTACGCGCCGCCCTTGGCGTCCGCCGACCGCCGCGTGTCCCGCTCCCCGATCCCGGCTCCTTGGTCCCCTCCCTGAATCGGCACCAGCCGCATGCCGCAGATCGGGCAGACGCCGGGCCGATCCGAGACGTAGGTCGGATGCATCGGGCAGTGGTAGTGCCGCCCCGCGGCGTTCTGCCCGCCACCGCACGCGGCCAGCCCGAGTGTCGCGGCGACCAGCACGGCCGCGGCCAGCGCGAGCACCGCGATCCGCCGACGGCCGTTCCTCGTCCTCGTCATGCCCCACCTCCCGTCCTCGCGATCTCCGCGAGTTGCGCCGCCTCCGTGGCCGGCGGACCACCCCGGGGGTCGGACCCCCTCGCCGGCCCAGGCTCCTGCGGGCCCGGCAGCCGCGCCGTCGCCGGCGCCCACGCTCGCGGGTTCTCGCGCGCGGCTGCCCGCACACCGTCTTCGCCGGGCTCCCCGAGCAGCGCCTGCGCCGCCGCCCACGCCCTGAAACGCTCGGCCTCGCGCCCCGCGAGCGCGGCGCGCGCGTCCAGCCACTCCCTGAACGCCTCGATCACCGCCGGGAAGTCGCCGCGGCCGGCGAGGTACGCCGAGCGCGCCGCGTCCACCACGGCCGACGTCTGCGGCACGATCGCCTCGCGGTAGCGGACGACCTGCCGCTCGGCGCGCGTCCACTCCGCCGCGAGGACGGCCGCCGCCGCGCGCGCCGCCGCCTCCGCCTCGCGAACGGCGGCGCGCGCCGTCTCCAGCTCCATCTCCGCGGCGCGCACCATCGGCCGCACGCGCTCGTCGCGCCACAGCGGCAGCTCGAGGCCGAAGCGCAGCGTCACGATGGGGTCGAAGCTGCCGCGGTAGCCGACGGCGGCGCCCGTCAGGAAGTCGGGCTTCGACTCGAGCCGCACCGCGGCGGCGCGCCGCTCCGCCGCGGTCGCCTCGGCACGGGCACGAGCGACCTCGGCGGATGCGGCGACCGCCGCCTCCTCCCACGGGGTCGGCGGCACAGTCACGCCAGGCAGCGCGGCGACGACTCCGAGCGGCTCGGCGCCGGCGCGATCGCGCAGCCGGTTGAGCGCCGCGACCACCGCGGCCCGCTCGGCGGTGACATCTTCGCGCCGCTCGGACACCCGCTGCTCCTCGAGCTGCACGCGGAGCACCGCGCCCTGCTCGGCGTCTCCGACCGCGTACCGCGCCGCCGCCGTCGCGGCCAGCACGTCGAGCAGCTCCGCGGCGGCGGCGAGCGCCTGCCGCTCGCGGTCGAGCGCGTACAGGCGCGCGTAGGCGATGCGCACCTCGGCGGCGAGCGCACGCTGCGCCGCCGCGAGGTCGGCATCGCGGGCGTCGCCCTCGGCGTGCGTCACGTCGCGGGCGGCGCGCCGCTTCCCCGGGTACGGGATCGCCTGCCGCACCTCGGGGGCGAGCATCGACATCTCGTCCTCGCCGACCGTCCAGCTCGGGAACGCGACGTCGGCGAGCATCAGCTCCACCATCGGGTTCGGCAGCGCACCGGCCGGCGCCGCCATCTCGCGCGCCGCGGCGGCGCGGGCGCGCGCGGCCGCGAGCGCCGGCGCCCTCTCGAGCGCCTCCGCCACCAGCGCCTCGACCGGCGGCGCCGGCGGCGTCTCCGCGGCAGTCGCGACGCGTAGCGACAGCCCTGCCACCGCTACGAACGCGCACGCGGCCAGCGCTCGAGGTACCGGCCCCCTGTCCCACGGCACCTTGCCCTGGACCACGGGACCGCGGGCGCCCTCGGCCAGGCGGGCCACCCTGCTCGAATTGACGGGAGCGCGGGCCCCCTCGCCCGCGCGGCAACCCTGCTCCGCGGCGCCCGCGCCGGCGAGGGCGACGGCCCCCCATCCGACTTCGCTCGACTTCTGCACGCCGCGACGCACCTCACCCGGCCCTGCCCCGGCCGCGCTCTCGGTCCGCGCATGAGAAACACCCTCTACGGCGCTCTTCGTCCTCATTGGAACCTCCGACGACACGACGGCACTCCCCGCTCGCGCGTCGCGAGCGGGCACACCTCGGACGTGTCGTGGAGATCAGCAGCGCAGGACGACGGTGTCGGGCGGCGGCGGCAGCTCCGCGCGCGGCTCGCAGCGGTGGACCATCGCGCTCGGTCCGTCCGCACCGGCCGCGGGGATCGCCGCGACCGCCGCCGCGATAGCCGGCTCGGGCCTGAGCTCGTCGCCGGCGCGCTGCGGCGGGGCGGGGGCGGGCCCCGCGGGGCTCTGCGCGTCGCCGACGCTGCAGGTGCACGCACCTGCATCGCCGCAGCAGCACGACGACTCGGACGCGCAGCACGAGTGCGCTGCGGGCGGGGCGCAGCGGGGGCCGACACCGAACGCAAGCGGGCCGGCCAGCAGCAAGGCCAGCATCGCTGCCCTCGGCGTCCGCTTCCTCGTGCCCACCTTCGCGCCACCGTCCTTTCGCATCGCCGGCGCGTCGCGCGCCGCCTGCCAACATATTCTACCAACCCTGTTTGCCCGTCGAGCTATTCCGGTCACCGCCCGGGGCGCAGCAGGACGCAGACAGAGACCGCACATCCCCGACATCCAGCCCGCCCGGATCGGTCGAAAGCCTCCGCAACCCGCGGCAGTCGCCTCGCAGCACTGCTCGGCGAGACGTGCTGTGACGTCTTCCCCAACGAGCGCGCGTTCCGGCGGTGCGTGCCGCAGCCCTTTGGATCTTCACCATCGGCGGCTATCTGGTGATCAAGAAGTGGCTATCGTTCGCAGCGGCCGGACGGTCTTGATGCGCTCGAAGTCCTCGTCCTCGTGCAGCAGGATCCCGTCCCGCTCCAGGACGAGACACGCGATGAGGCAGTCCGTCGAGCTTCGGATCGTGACTCCGCGACGCCTGCACTCGAAGAAGATGCGGGCCGCCTCGACGTGAGCCGCCAGGGGCTCCCGTGGAAAGATGAGCTCCTGCGTTTCCAGATAGCGGAGCAGCAGGCGCCACTCTCTTTCGTCGCGCGCACCTTGAAGCAGCTCCTGGCAGCACACTCCAGGGATCGCAAACGGGGTCCCGTCCTGTTCCAGCCGCCGGAGACTCCGTGCGCTGGGGGTTGCTGCGCCTCGCAGGAAACTGATCAGCGTCGAGGTGTCGACGACGATCACGCCCGGTCCTCCCGCAACGCCTTGTAGTCGTAGCCCTCGAAGAAGCGGATCTTACCTTCCAGCTCCAGCAGGCTCTTGCGCTTCCGTGTCGTGATCAGGACCTTCAACGCTTCCTCCACCAGTGCCCGCTTGGTGCGGATGCCGGTGAGGCGCTGAGCTTCACGCACGAGCTCCTCGTCCAGAACGATATTGGTGCGCATCGGCTGCACCCCCTCTGCACATCATCATACACACTATCGTGGGTATTCACGGGCATCCGGCGCGCAACATCGCAGCTCCTGAGCCACTTGCAGGGCTCGGTGTCATTGCTTCGCCCCGGCCTGCGCCCCGCAGGCTGGGGCGAAGCAGTCAGCCCGCACATCTTGTTGCTGCGCAAAGCGATTGCTCCGTTGCCCGCGCCCGCCTTACGTCGGGCAAGCGGGCGCCCTCGCCCGCGCGGGCGGAGTCCGGTCCGGCGAGGGCGCCGGCCCTCCCGGGGCTTTCCTGTCTCGCCTGACCGCCGCGCCGCGGCGTAACCCAGCTCGCAATGAACCCATTTGCGAGCTTCTCAGCGGATGGGTTGCGGCGCGGGCGCCGGCTCGACCTGGATCGTCGAGTGCGTGATGCCGAACTCGTGCGCGAGCAGCTCGGTGACGCGGGCAAGGACGGCCGCCTCGGCGCCGGGCACGGCGTGGACGTGCGCCGACACCGACACGAACCCCGACGTGATCGACCAGGCGTGCAGGTCGTGCACGCCGGCGACGCCGTCCACGGAGCGCATCGCCCGCCCGAGCGCCTCGACGTCGAGGCCGTGCGGCACGCTCTCCATCAGGATCGACACCGACTCCCGCACCAGCTCCCAGGCCGAGAACGCGACCAGCAGCGCGATCAGCACCGAGGCGAGCGGGTCGGCCCAGCGCCACCCGAAGGCGGCGATGAGCGCGGCGGCGGCGATCGCCTGCACGCTGCCGAGCGCGTCGGTCAGCACGTGCAGCCAGGCGCCGCGCAGGTTGAGGCTGGCGCCGCGGTCGCGGTGGAGCAGCGCCAGGCCCGCGAGGTTCACCAGCAGGCCGCCGGCCGCCACCGCGAGCATCATCCCGGCGCGCACCTCGGCTGGTTGCAGGAAGCGGGCGACCGCCTCGCGGACGATCAGCGCCGCGATCGCCACCAGCGCCGCGCCGTTGGCGAGCGCCGCGAGGATCTCGGCACGGTGGTAGCCGTAGGTGCGACGCGCCGTCGGCGGCCGCTGCGCCAGGCGCATGGCGACCAGCGACAGCGCCAGCGCGGCGACGTCGGAGAGCATGTGGCCGGCGTCGGCGAGCAGGGCGAGCGAGCCCGACACCACCCCGCCGACCACCTCAACCACCATGTAAGCGGCCGCCAGGACGAGCGTGGCCGTCAGCCGCCCCGCGCCGCTTTGCCGGCTGCCGCCGTGGTGATGACCGTGCCCGTGGTCGTGGCCGCCGCTCATGCCCCTCGCCCGCCTCCCCCGACCTGCCGATTGTTCACGAAACCGCCCGCCGAGGGAAGCGCTTCTCGGCCGCCGCGTACAGCACCGGCAGCACGACGAGCGTCAGCAGCGTCGACGTGACGATGCCGCCCATGACGATCACCGCGAGCGGCTTCTGGATGTCGGCGCCGGAGCCGGTGGCCCAGACCATCGGCAGGTGGCCGATGAAGCTGGTGAGCGCGGTCATCACCAGCGGCTTGAAGCGCAACCGGCACCCTTCCGTGACGGCGTCCGCGACCTCCATGCCGCGCCGCCGCAGTTGCGCGAAGTACGCCACCAGCACGACGCCGTTCTGCACCGCCACGCCGAGCAGCACGATGAACGCCACCGCGGCCGACACCGAGAGCGTCATGCCGAACGCCACCGCGGCGACGACCCCGCCGACGAGCGCGAACGGCAGGTTGAGCAGCACGATGACCGCGTCGCGGGCGCTGCCGAGCGCCGAGTAGAGCAGCAGGAGGATGAGCAGGAGCACGATCGGCACGACGACGGCGAGCTGCCGCATCGCCCGCCGCTGGTTCTCGAACTGCCCGCCGAGCTCGACGAAGTACCCTGACGGCGGCTCCTGCAGCAGCGGCGCGAGCGCGGCCCGCGCCTCGCCGACGAAACCGCCGAGGTCGCGCCCGCGCACGTTGGCCTCGACCACCACCCGCCGCATCCCGCTCTCGCGGCTGATCTGCATCGGCCCCTCGACCACCGCGATGCGCGCCACCTGGCCGAGCTCCACGCGCTGCCCCGTCGGCGTCGGGACGAGCAGCCGGGCGAGCGCCGGCAGGTCCTCCCGCGCCCCCTCGGGGAAGCGGACCACGACGTCGAAGCGCCGCTCGCCGTCGACGAACGTGGTCACCGCGCGCCCGGCGAAGGCGCTCTCGAGCAGGTCGTTGACGTCGGAGACGGCCAGCGCCCAGCGCGCCATCGCCTCGCGGTCGAGCTTCACCTCGACCTCGGCCATGCCGGAGACCTGCTCCACCTTGACATCGCGGGCGCCGTCGATCCCCGTCACGGCGGCTGCCGCGCGGTCCGCGAACCCCTTGAGCACCGTCAGGTCGGGGCCGAAGATCTTCACCGCGAGGTCGCTCTTGACGCCCGAGATCAGCTCGTTGACGCGCAGCGCGATCGGCTGCGAGAACGCCGCGCGCAGCCCCGGGATCGCCGCCAGCTCCGCCGCGAACGCCTCGACCAGCTCGGCCTTCGTGCGGCCGGCGCGCCACTCGCGGCGGGGTCTGAGCATGACGAACACGTCGCTCTGCTCGGGGCCCATCGGGTCCTCCGAGATCTCCGCGCGCCCCGACTTGGTGACCACCGTGGCGACCTCGGGGAACTGCAGCAGGCGGCGCTCGATCATCCCCGCCACCTCGACCGAGCCGGCGAGCGAGGCGTTGGGCAGCCGCACCACGTTGATCGCCACCGACCCCTCGTCGAGCGGCGGCATGAAGTCGGTGCCCATGAACGGGATCAGCGCGGCCGACGCGGCCAGCACCACGATCGCGGCGCCGTAGGTGCGGCCGGGGCGGCGCAGCGCCGCGCGCAGCAGCGTGGCGTACCCCTCGCGGAGGCGGCGCACCGCCGCGAACTCGCGCTCCGGCTCCTGCCTGAGCACGAGGTGGGCGAGCGGCGGCACGAGGACGAGCGCGACCACGATCGACGTGAGCAGCGAGAACAGCAGGGTGAGCGCCAGCGGCGCGAACATCTTCCCCTCGAGCCCCTGCAGGGTGAGCAGCGGCACCAGCACGAGGGCGATGATCAGCACCGAGAACGCCACCGGCCTCGCGACCTCGGCCATCGCCTCGACGACCACGCGGCCGCGCTCGCCGGGGTCGCGCCGCTGTGCCAGGTGGCGGCGGACGTTCTCCGCCACCACGATCGAGGCGTCCACCACCATGCCGACCGAGAACGCCAGGCCGCCGAGGCTCATCAGGTTGGACGACATCCCGGAGGCGCCCATGAGGAGGAACGAGAACATGAACGTCACCGGCAGCGAGAGCACGACGATCACCGCCGTGCGCAGCTCGGCGAGGAACAGGAAGAGCACGACGATCACCAGCACGCCGCCTTCCATCAGGGCGTCGCGGACCGTCGCGATGCACGCCTCGATGAGCGCCGTGCGGTCGTAGAAGACGTCGATCCGCAGGCCCTCCGGCAGGCCCTTCTGGATGCGCGCGACCGCGTCCTTCACCGCCGCGACGACGGTCTTGGAGTTCTCGCCGCGCAGCATGATGGCCATGCCGGCCACGGTCTCGCCGCTGCCGTCACGGGTGACCGCGCCCTGACGCACCTGCGCGCCGATGCCGACGTCCGCGACGTCGCGCACGAGCACCGGCGTGCCGTCGCTGGCCTTCAGCGCGACGTTCTCGACGTCGGCGACGCCGCCGAGCAGGCCGACACCGCGGATGTACGTCTGCTCCCACCCCCTGACGATGAACCCGGCGCCCGCGTTGGCGTTGGAGCGCCCCAGCGCCGCGATGACGTCGCGCAGCGTCAGGCCGTACTTGAGCAGGCGGTCGGGGTGGACGACGACCTGGAGTTGCTTCACCTCGCCGCCGAAGCTGTTGACCTCGGTCACCCCGGAAACGGCGCGCAGCCGCGGCGCGATCAGCCACGTCTGCAGCGTGCGCTTCTCCATCGGCGTGAACCCCTCGCCCTCGAGGGTGTACTGGAAGATCTCGCCGAGCCCGGTGGAGAGCGGCGCCAGCTCGGGCTCGACGCCCGCCGGGAGCAGGTCGCGGGCGCCCTGGAGGCGCTCGAGCACCACCTGGCGGCCGAAGTACGGGTCGGTCCCGTCCCTGAAGCCGACGACCACCTGGGAGAGGCCGGCGCGCGAGAGCGAGCGCACCAGCGTGACCCGCGGCAGGCCGCCCATCTGCTGCTCGATCGGGTAGGTGACCCGCTGCTCGACGTCGGCGGCCGACATCCCGGGCGCCTTGGTGAGCACCATCACCTGGATGTTGGTGACGTCCGGGAACGCGTCGATCGGCAGGCGCGTCCAGGTGACGACACCGCCGGCCACGACCAGCGCGCCGGCGCTCAGCACCGCCCAGCGGCGGTTGACGATCCACTCGAAGAAGCTCGCCATGGCGCCCGCCTAGTCCGCGCAGCCGGCGCCCATCTTCGAGCGCAGCACGTCCGATTTGAGCAGGAACGCTCCCTTCGACACCACCTCGTCGCCGGCGGCGATGCCGGTCACCTCCGCCCAGCCGGCGAACGTGCGGCCGACCGTGACCGGCCTCCGGACGAAGTACGGCCCCTCGGCGCGGACGAAGACGAACGAGCGCCCCTCGTCCTCGAGGATCGCCTCCTCGGGGAGCGCGACCCCGGCATCGGCCGCGCCGGCGAGGATCGTCACCGTGGCGAACATCCCGGCGCGCAGCAGCCGCTCGGCGTTGGGCACGACGATGCGGGCGCGCGCGGTGCGCGTGGCCTCGTCGAGCGTGCCCGCCACGCGGTCGACGCGGCCGCGGAACACCCGCCCCGGGTAGGCGGCCACCGTGACCTCGGCCTCGGCCTCGCCTCCCCCGCGTGCCTGCAGCAGCGCCGCCACCTCACGCTCGTAGACGGTGGCGATCACCCACACGGTCGAGGTGTCGGCGAACAGCAGCAGCCTGTCGCCCGGGAGCACCTGGGCGCCGAGCGACAGCGAGCGCTCGAGCACCTCGCCCGCGAACGGCGCCTGCACCGGCATCAGCCCCGAGCCGGCGCCGAGGTCGGCAGCCGAGAGCCGCTCGATCGTCTCCTGTGTCAGGCCGAACGCCAGCAGTCGCCCGACGATCGCCGATCGCTCCGCGTCGGCCTGTGCCAACGCCGCCTCAGCCTCGATCAGGTCGCGCCGCGGACAGACCCCCCTCGCGAACAGCTCGCGCTCGCGCTCGGTCGTCGCCTGCGCGAGCGAGAGCGCCGCGGACGCGCGCAGCAGGTCGGCCTTCGCCCGCCGCAGGTCGTCGCTGTCCACCTCGAACAGCACCCGGCCGGCACCCACCCGCTCGCCGAGGTCGACCGCGATCGCGCGCACGACGCCCGGCGCGAGCGGGCTCAGGAACACCGCCTTCTCCTCGTTGAGGCGCACCTCCGCGTTGAGGGCGACGGCCCCCGCGAGGCTGCGCGCGGCGGCCCGCGAGGTCGCGAGCGCGCCGCCCTGCGCCGGGTCGAACAGCTCGTCGCCCGCCTTCGCGACCCCCACCTCGTAGCGGCACTCGTCGCAGGTGTACGTCGGGATGGCGTGCTCGCAGCGCGCGGCGAGCAGCTCCGCCACGCTCCGGTCGAGATCGGTGAGATCTGCCTCGGCGGCGCCAGCAGACCCGTGGTCGTGTCCTTCGTGCCCCGTCACCTCGTCGCGCCCGGCGTCCCCGGCGCCCTCGTGTCCGTGCTCGTCCTGCCCGCCGGCCGCGGCCGGCGGGCTGCCCGCCGCACCGGCGACCGCGGCGACCGGCGCAGAACCCTGCTTCATGCCGCACCCCGCGGCGGCAAGCGCCAGTGTGGCGCACGCCAGCGCGAGGGGAATGCGGGTCAACAACCTCATGCGGACTCTCACTGTCGGCTCCCCTTCTCCGCGCCGGCGTCGTCGGCCGTGTAGCGGTGCAGATCGGCGGCGGCGAGATCGGCGCCGGTCGCCGCGTCGACCACCCGCAGCCTGGTTGCGGCCAGGGCCCGGCGCGACTCGAGCAGGTCGATGAGGCGGAACTTTCCCCGCCGGTACCCCTCGCCGAGCGCGCCGTACACCTCCTCGGCACGCGGCAGCACCTCGGCGCGCAGCAGCCTCACCTCGGCGCGGGCGCGCTGCAGCGCATCGTGGGCAGCCAGGATCGCGGCCTCGACGCGCACCGCCGCGGCCCGCCGCTCCTGCTGCGCCTGCGCCAGCGCGGCCTCCGCTTCGGCGCGGGCGCCGGCGTGCTGCGTCAGCAGCGGCAGCGGCACGCCGATCCCGGCGACGTAGCCCCGCTCGCCGCTGCCGGCGTACGTCCGCGATCCGACGGAGAGCGTGAGGTCGGGCAGCCACTGGCGCTGCGCGTTCTCGAGCTGCGCCGCGCGCTGCGCGATCACCGCGTCGGCGTGCGCGACGTCGGGGATGCGGTCGAGCGCGGCGAGCAGCGCGGCGGCAGGCGGGACGGCGGCGTCCACTGCCTCGGGGCGGACGGCGGCGCCGACCTCCGCCCGCGCGTCGCCCCACAGCCGGGCAAGCTCGCGGCGCGCCGCTGCGAGGTCGCGCTCGGCCCTGGCGAGGTCGATCGCCGCCAGCGCCTCGTCGCCGCGCGCGCGCTGCTCCTCGATCGGCGAGACCTCGCCGGCTTCGACCCGCGCCGCGACGGCGACCCTCACCTCGCGCGCCGTCGCCGCGTTCTCGCTCGCGATTGTCCGCCGTTCCTGCGCGCCGAGCAGCTCCGCGAACCGCTGGTCGGTTGCGGCGACGACCTCGCGGCGCGCCACCGCGGCGGCGGCGGCAGCGGCGCGCCGCGCAGCATCCGCGGCGTCGACGCGCGCCGAGCGCTTGGAGAACCACTCCACGCTCTGCATGACGCCGACGGTCGTCTGGGTCGGCACGTCGGACGGCAGCGAGCCGCCGAAGTCCTCGACGTCGACGACGAGGTCGGGGTTGCGCCACGCGCGCGCCTGGCGAGACGCGCCGTCCGCCGCGGCCACCTGCGCCGCGGCGGCAGCGAGCTCCGGATTCGCGGCGAGCGATCGCTCGCGCGCCGCGGCGAGCGTGAGCGTCTCGAACCCTTCCGCGGGTGCGGTTTCCTGCGCCGCGGCGGCCGCTGCCAGGCACGCGGCGCAGGCCGCCAACGCCACGAGCGAACGAGTGAACACCCTGACTCTCGACATGTCCCGACCTCCCTCGACGTGGAGCTCCGCCTGCCCGCGGTCGGCAGGCGCGGTACCGCTGTCAGGGGTCGGATCAGATCGTCAGGACGGTGGTGCGGAGCGCCTCGAGGACGGGCGGCGGCTGCAGCGGGTGGGCGGGCGCTCCCAGCTCGGCGGAACCCGCCGCGCGGGCGATCGCCGGTGCGGCTGCGATCCCGGTTGCGACCGCCGACTTCGCAGCGCCGTAGCCGCCGCGCGCCGCCAGCGCCGGGTTCGCGAGCGCCGTGTCGACGCACGGCGCCGGCGCGACGGCATCGGACGCGAGCGGCAGCGCCATGACCGGCGAGCCGCTGCCGTGGCAGCGCGCCGCCGCGCTCGCGGGTCCACTGCACGCGGAGAAGGCGCTCTCGAACGCGACGTGGCCCGACCCCGCGCGGCACACGATCACCGACCGCGGCAGCACCGCGACGCTCGCAACCGCCAGCAGCAGCCCGTTCGCGAGGAGGGCGGCCGGCGTCCGGAGACGGTCCCGTTTCAGCATCGCCATATCATAACAAGCGCGTCTCGGGGGGTGTTCCCGGCACGCTCACGCCGCGGGCTCGAGCAGGCGGTGGTTCCACACCGCCAGCAGCATCGCGACGCCTAGCAGCAGCGCCCCGTTGGCCTGGTGGGCGGTCGCGGCCACGATCTCGAAGGCGTCGGGGGGCGTCCCCGGCTCGCGCGTCGAGACCGCCGCGAAGGCGAGCACGCCGAGCGTCACCTGGATGCTCACCAGCCAGATCGTCGCGCGCGAGAGCCGGCGCAGCAGCGGCTCGCCGTACAGCGAGCCGGCGCGCACCGCCGCGGCCATCGCCAGGAACACCACCACGGTCGCAAAGGCGATGTGCACCAGCAGCATCTGCGCCAGGTGGCGCTGCACCGCGCCGAGCACGAGCTGCACCACCAGCACCGGCACCAGCAGCGTGGTGAACGCACGGTCGACGGACGCGCGCTCGTCCGCGCGCGGCGCCGGCGCCACCAGCCAGGCGGTCGAGGTGAACGCGGCGAGCGCGATGACGAGGCAGAAGAAGAGCTGCGCCAGCGTGCCGTGCACGACGGCGAGCACGATGTTGGGAGCAACGGCCGCCGGGTCGGTCGAGAGCGTGAGGTGACCGGTGACCCGCAAGCCGCCGAGGAGCCCCTGGATGATCACGACGGCCACCGCGACCCAGCCGAGGCGCTTGACCCACGCGCGCCGCTCGACGCGTTGCAGGTGAAGCGCCAGCACCACCGTCGTCAACCCGACCAGCGACCCCGCCAGGCGGTGCGCGTGCTCGAAGTAGATGCCGCCCGTCATGCGCGACAGCGGGTACAGGAAGATGTTGTATCCGTAAGAATTCGGCCAGTCGACCACGGCCAGCCCGGCCTCGTGGCTGGTCACCAGCCCGCCCGCCACGATGAGCAGGAACGTCGCCCCGACGGCGACGCGGGCCAGCGCCCCGGTCCAGTTGACGGGGCGCACCGCGGCGCCGCCGCGCGCAACGCCGACAGCCGCCCCGATGGCTGCCAGCGCGGCGCCGGCAGCCAGCGAGCCCGGTAGCCACCACACGGCGCTCGGCAGCAGCTCGTTGGGACGGTCGCCGCCGATCAGGCTGCCGAGCACCATGAGGTTCACGAGAGAGGCGATGAGACCGACGAGTGCGCCGCCGGCGACCCCGCGGTCGGTGAAGCGGCCGGCGGCCCACCCGCCCGCGAGCAGGCACGCGAGCAGCAGGACGGCTACCGCCCACCCCGGCGCGCTCCACGGCATCACGCGGGACAGGTAGCCGATGAGCCACATCACGACGCTGGTGCCGAACGCGAGCGACAGCAGGTCGCCCGCCCCCAGGCGGCTCGTCGATGTCGTCGCTGGCATGATCGGTACGCCCCTCCCGGACGAGCATTGTCGCATTGATCTCGGATCACCTCGGACAAGTGCGGACAGCGTCGGGGCGAGGACGCCCCTCCTACGCTGCAACGGCAGCCAGGCGCACCAGCGCCGCGAGCGCTCCACCCCGTAGGGGCGACCGCCCGCCCACGCATCGTAGGAGCGGCTTTCCAGCCGCGATCACCCCACCCTGTCAACGCAGAAACGGCGTCCCCGCCGCGGCCGCCCGCCTACGCACCGTAGGAGCGGCTTTCCAGCCGCGATCACCCCACCCTGACGCCGCAGGAGCGGCGTTGGCACGGCGACCGCCCAACGACGTGCCCATCGACCACGGTCCGGCGCTGCGAGACGCTGCCGGCCAGGCCGAGTCAACCTGCCAGGCGTAGGTGCAAGCGGACGGCAGCACCATCTGAACTCGGCCCGCGCCGGGTTGCGGCGCGGGCCGTACCGCTCAAGAGGGTACGATGATGCTGCCAGGCATCGATACCACCCTCGGCAGCAACGACGGCGACGCCACCGTCACCGTGGCGCACACCGACGGCGGCCCCGACGACCGCGACGGCGCCTCCGACGGCCGCGTCCGCGAGGTCGGCGCCGTGGTCCTCGTCGCTCGCCAGCCCGCCGCGCCGCTCCACCGCCGCTTCCCCGGCGCGCCGTAGAAGCGACGTCCCCGTCGCGACCACCTCGTTCAGTGCCGTAGGAGTGCCGTCCCAGCCGCGATGCCGGCGGCGCAGTGCCGGTGACGCCACCTGCTGTGCTGGGCCGCCACCGGGCAGCGACACCGACCGACCGGCACGAGATAGTGAGATGGTGATACCAGGCACCGATCGGTTGTCGGGGTCGATCGTGTGGTCGACCTTGACCGCGTTGGCATGGTCGATGCGGTTGACCATGGTGTTGACATGGTAGCTGATGGAGGTGGCGTACGACGGGATCGAGGTGAGGAAGCCGTTGGCGCAGGCGTACGTCACGGAGCGGGTCGGCTCCTGGGAGGTGTTGTTCAGGAGGTTGGTGTCGGGGTAGCCGACGGACGCGATCAGGCCGAGGTCGTTCCAGGTGAACGCCTGGGTGATGGTGTGCCCCTCGACCACGGTCTGGCGCTGCAGGCGAGGCCGAGTCAACCTGCGGGGCGGAGGTGCGACCGAACGGCAGCAATATATGAACTCGGCCCGCGCCGGGTTGCGGCGCGGGCCACTTGTTACAGGAATGCTGCGATGGCAGGGTCGGGTGCCGACATGGTACCGATACCGATCGGCGTCTATGAGGCAGGCAAGGTGTGGACCGACACTGCGGACCTCATTCCACCACCCTCACCCGGGCCTGCCGCAGTGCCTCCACGAGGCGAGTCCTCAGTGCATCGGTGGTCGGCCCTGCCGGGACTCGATCGAGTGAACGAAGCATCATGACCCGGAGGCAGTCGCGGTCAATGCAGCCACCATAGTCCACGAAGGACAGATTAGGTAGCTCCGTAACCCACTCATCGAATTGACTTTGATGTTCTGCCATAGTTTCCAAGAAGAGCCGTGGCTCGGCCGCTGTGAACATACAGAAGTGGTCGGAGATTACCGTACTCGCCGCCCCGTCCCTGGCTTTCCACTTCTCCAGGTAAGAGAGCAAACCCGCTCGGGTGTACACAAGGCCCTCGTCAGTTGCATGAGGATGAGGTGAAGCGGCCCTGGCAACCAAGACAAGCCCGGAAATCAGGCAGAGTGAGATCAGTGCTGCCAAACCGAGACGGCGTTGCCACCGCCTGAGGAGCTTTAGGCCTGCCACTGCGCTGAACACTGGGACCCTCCCCTCTCCTGCTCGGAGCTGCACCTTGGTGCGGCCTGTAGGCTCATCTGGACTGCGGGACATCTTTCGGTGTCGGCTCCTTCAATCTGACGGCTGGCGGCTCCGTCTGACAACCCTCACCAACACAGTTTGGCTCGTCTGGCGGGTCCTGGATTGTCACCCAGATGCTCGTGCTCTCACCGTTCGCCTTGTCTATCTTCGCGATGAAGTCGATTCCGACGAGAAGCCCGGTGAGCGCCAGTTTGCTGTGGAGAACTTTGTCAGTCGATGCGGTCGTTCCAGGCAGAATGCAACCCTTCGTGTCGTCTGGCGTGTTCCCTGGGTGTAGGAGGATGTCGGATCGGCCTGGCACCTCATGGAGTTTCAGGACTGACCCGAGGCTTGGGCTGTTATGCCGGGTAGCCTTGTAGGTTCCTGCGGGTATGCGACTCTTGAAGGGTAGGTTCTCACGCCCGGGGAGTTCCAGAGTGCGCCCGGAAGCCGTCACCCCGGATGTTGAGTAGCTACCAGGCGTACTTTTCGAGGTCTCCGGACCACGCTGTATAAGAATACTGATGTCAGTCAGCCCATCAGGATCTACACGATTGAGAGGGTTGGCTCGCGAGTACGAGAAGGCACTCCAACTCTGTGGCGATCTAGGCCTTGTACCTGCCGGATCCACACTCAAGAACCTCGCGATATTCGCGTTGTAGTACCTCGCATGCAGGGAATCACGCTCCTGCCACGAAAACACCGCTAGATCGCTGGTTTCGCTGACATCACTCCAGGCAATCTCGGCTGGAAGCCCGGACGCGAGTTTTTCCCAAGCTGGCGGTGGCGCCGGGCGCGGGTCGGTGGCAAGGGTCAGGGCGAGCATGAGGCGTTTTTCCTTTAGCTGCTGCCGAGGATAGCAGCCGTTGTGGGATTACTCAGCGGGATCGTCTGCGTGCTCGCCGGCGAGGATCTCGTCGCGGACCTCGAGGATCCACTTGCAGACGAACTCCACTTGCGCAGGGTGAAGCACGATGACTTGTTCCTCCATGTCGCCTTGAGCGATTCGGATCATGTCCTGCTGCGTGACCCCCACTTCAATGTCGAACATCTTTCGCTGGTTGGATTCTTCAACCATGGTCTGCCTCCTCAGGTTCATGAGTGTAACGCGGGCGGCTGCATGGCGACGGCAGCGAGGTGAGCGCGGCCAGGCCGGAGCCGACAGCGGAGGCCTGGCTGCGCTGACCTCGCCCGCGAGCGCGGTGGACACCGCGCCGGGTGGCCGGTGGCGGCCGGCGGTGAGCGCGCCGGCGCGGGTTTGTGCGCCGGCGCGCTGACCGGCCGGCCTTGGGGTGGGAGCCGACGGCGCCGAGGAGCGAAAGCGAGGACCGAAGGGCCGAGCCGCTCCGGAGGCGACGGCGGCGAGGTGAAAGCGCGGCCGGAGGCCGCCACCGCAAGGGAGCCCCCTTGAGGGGGCGGCGGGGGCGAGGGCCACGGCGAGCGCGGTGGACCGCGCAAGGCGCCGCTCGAGGGAAGGAGACATAGGCTTCGCTTATGTCTAGCGGAGCGAGGGGAGCCGGAGGGCGCGGCGGTTGCTGCCTCCTTTAGCCGCGGCGACTTGACGACCACGTTGCAACCGCCGTGACCGGAGGCCACGTCCGATAGGCGCCTTATCGGACGTGCCGAGCGACGCGACTTCCCGACAAGCGGCGCAGGCGAGCGCCGCCGCTCTTTGCTCGATGTGGCCCTCGCGGGCGGGCAGGGGTGAGAAGGCCGAGCGCAGCGAGGCCAGTAGCGGGCGGCGCGCGCAGCGAGCGGAGGCCCGCAGGGCCGCAGCGCGAGCACGCCGACCCTCCGCTCAAGCTTTGCGCCTTCGTGGTCGACATCGGCGGCGCGGTCAGCCTCGGCAAGCCGAAGGCCGGCGCGGCGGGCGCCGGCCAACGGCGAAGACGTTGGCCGAGCTGCGCCCGCCGTGACGGCCGTCAAGCTCGCCGGCGCCGTCGCCTACGCTTGGGGATCAGCAAAACCAGCAGCTAAAGAAGAAGGTGGCAGCTCACTTCTCTCGGTATCATCGGCCGGAGAGCCTTCTGTTTCCTCACTACTTAGCACATGCTTTCGCTCAAGATGGGCGCCGGGGTGCGTCCGGGCGTGGACCTCCTTGAGCTGGCGGATGGCGACGCGGGTGTAGATCTGCGTCGTCGAGATGTCGGCGTGGCCGAGCATCGCCTGGATGAAGCGCAGCTCGGCGCCGCCTTCCAGCATCAAGGTCGCCATCGTGTGGCGGAAGAGGTGGCAGGCGCCGGTCTTCCCAATCTCCGCCTGGTCGATGTAGCGGTGCACGAGCTTGGCCATTGCCTGGGGCGTGTACGGCAGGTGGAGGCGCGTGAGGAAAAGCCAGCCCTCGTCGGGCTCGCGGACGAAGTTGGGCCTTACGTCCTCGAGGTATTTCTCCAGCCACGCGGCGGCGCGCTCGCCGAGCGGCACCATGCGGTCCTTCTTCCCCTTGCCCTGGCGCACCGTGAGCGAGCCGGCCTCGATGTCGATGTCGTGCACCCGGAGGCTGACGATCTCCTGGCGGCGGATCCCGGTGGCGTAGAGCGTCTCGAGGATGGCACGGTCACGCAGGCCGTCGCGCGTGATCACCTTCGGCTGCGCGAGCACCTTCTCCGCTTCTTGAGCGGTGAGGATCGCCTTGGGGAGCCGGCGCTCCTGGTGCGGCAGGTCGAGGAAGTCGGTGGGGTTTGCCGCAATCACGTGCTGCCGGAGGAGCCACTTAAAGAACCGCCGCACGTCGGCCAGGCAGTCGTACTGAAAGCGGAAGGTCAGCGGTTTGCCGTTGGCCTTGCGGGCGTGGAAGAGCGTTCTCTGGTAGCGCTCGAGTAGCTCAGGGGTGATGTCCTCGAGACGAGAGACGTCCCGCTCGTTGGCCCACACCGCGAGGTAGCGCAGGTGGATGGTGCGGGATCGTATCGAGTGCGGCGAGTAGCCGCGGATGGCGAGCTGCGAGAGGTACTGCCGGATGAAGAAGCCCACCGTGCCGGGCTCGACGGGGACGAGGTCCTCCAGGCGCTTGGCGTGTAGCGTCCGCTTGTCGGTCATTGCCGGTTACGCCCGGCCGCCAGTACGGCGTGCGGCTGTGGGTACGATGGGCCGCGAGAGGGTGTCCCGAGACGTGCTTTTCCGACGCTTTCAGGGGCTGAGGCGTCAGAATGCCCGTCACCATTGGGTTTTCCTGGCACACCGGCGGGGCTCAATGGGGGCTCGGTGCGGGCTCGATTGGGGGCTCGATGGACCCTCGATCTCGCCTCCTTTGTGCTCGGAGTGCTCTTGGGACCCCTCGAAGTGAGGACCGTACTGCTGGCCGGCGAGGTGCCTGAGCTTCTCCACGTCGATCAGGCCGACCAGGAAAGGGCGGCCGTCGGCCCCTTTCCCGTCCCACAGCAGCTCGTAGACGAAGCTCTGCCCTCGCCCGCCGCGGTGGACGAGCACGTACTCCAGGGCCACCAGCTTGTCGAGGTGCGTCCTGACCTGGAAGTCGGTCCAGCCGGTGTGCTCGCGCACGTCGCGGCGGGAGAAGCGCAGGTCCTGGCGGTCGATCGCCTGGGCAGCACAGCGCGCCGCCACCATGCCATCGAGTGAGAGCAGCAGCCTCCTCGTCTGCGGTGACAGCTCGTCGAGGCTTCTGCCGAGCACCTCGTGGGCGAGCCGGTTGGCGAGGGCGATGTCGTCGAGGGTGACCTCGAGGTACTCGATCTCTTCCCCACGGTGACGAGTGTGCTGGATTGGCCGCTGGTATTGGTGCAGCAGGGCGATCGTGCGGATCAATGTGAGGTACTTGAGGTGGTCTCTCCTGGTGCGGGTCTTGTCGTCGAGGAAGGTCAGGTGGCGGGCGTAGGGGTTGGCCACCCACAAGGGACGCAGCAGGCGCTGAGCGTTGCGGTGGAGCGTGAGGAGCTGCTGGCTGTCGTGCCGGCGCAGCAGGCCCTCGAGGGTCTGGCTCTCGCGCTGCAAGCGGTGGATCGCCCGCGTCTGCTCGCGGTCCTCGTCGACGGTGAGGACGATGCAGCGATTGAGCAGCTCCTCGTCGATCTCGATGGCGGTGGTGGTGAGCAGGATCATCACCGGCCCCTCGACGCGGTACTCGTGGGTGATCAGGCGGCCGGTCTGAGGGTCCTTCCCCGTCGAGGCGATCGTCAGCTCGCCTTCGCTTTGCAGGAGCTTCAAGGCGTAGCTGGCGCGCTCGGCGCCTTCCTCCTCGGCGATGGCGAGGATCTTGTGCTTGAGGTCGGCGTCGCCCATGTAGAAGAGCGACTGCCCGGTCATCGCCGAGTACTTGACCCGCTCCTCTTCGGGCATGAAGGCGAGGATCGCTTCCATGAGCGCCGTCTTCCCGGCCGCCGAGCTGGACTGGATGATCACCGCCAGCGGCTCGTCGAGCTTGCGGGAGACGGCGGCGAGGTAGCCGACGAGCTTGTTGGTCTCCTCGCCGACCACGCCGCAGCGCTCGAAGTCGGCGAGGATGCGGTCGAGCAGCCGAGCGTCTTTGAGGAAGGCCATCGCCTCGCGCAGCTCGTCAGCGGCCATCGGTGAAGGCTTCTTGTCCTTGGGCTCCAGGAGTCTTTTGATCATGAGGTCTTGGAGCTCCTCGAGCTTCGAGAGCACCTTGCCGAGGTCCTTCTTGATGATCTCTTCCTTCAGCCCGAGCTCCTCGGCGGCGGCCTTGATGAACAGGGCCCGGGCACGGGCCGAGACGAGGTCGACGCCGTCGAGGAAGAAGAGGCCGTTCGAGGTGACGCGCACGAGCACCTTGAGCTGCTCGTAGGTGGTGTTCTGTAAGTCCTCGCCCTGCCCCGTCTAGCCCGGCGGTGGCGCCAGCGTCACCATT
>CAZQLL010000005.1:0-46717 GCA_964594125.1 uncultured Thermoanaerobaculia bacterium
CAATCGTCCCCACGTTGACGTGCGGCTTCGACCTGTCGAACTTCTGCTTGGCCATGATCTTTCTGCCTCCCTCAGTGTAAGTTCGCTGCTCGGCTGCCCGCGGGCAGCCCCGGCCCGCGAGGTGACGGGCCTACGTGTCGCTGACACCACTGCCGCAGGAGGCTGTGCCCTCGCCCCTCCTGCGGCGCCATCGCTGCGGTCCGCTTCGCGAGCACCCGCCGCCGCGGCCCCATGGGGCGCGGCCGGCCGGCGCAGCGTGACCATCGTTTCTGGAGCCCACGACCAGACTTGAACTGGTGACCCCGTCCTTACCAAGGACGTGCTCTACCGGCTGAGCTACGTGGGCCCGCGTGACTGCGCCCGATATGGAGCGGGAGACGGGAATCGAACCCGCGACCAACAGCTTGGAAGGCTGTGACTCTACCCCTGAGTTACTCCCGCGCGGTGAAGATGGTGCGGGCGGATGGATTTGAACCACCGTAGGCATTGCGCCGGCAGATTTACAGTCTGCTGCCATTGACCGCTCGGCCACACCCGCACACCACGAACCCCCGGCCGGGACCTGCGAGGCGAGCCGGCTCGCTCTCTGCTCACTGGAGCTGGCGATGGGACTCGAACCCGTAACCTGCGGATTACAAATCCGCTGCTCTACCAGTTGAGCTACGCCAGCCGCCCGCGGTTCCACGACCTGTCGTCTCCCTCTGCCAAAGATCCGCCCGAGGCGCACACGAACGCCGTCGGGACCGCGTACGGTATCACGCGACTCCGGCGATTGCAAGAGGGGTTAGAACCCCGGGAACCGCCGCCGCCACTCCCAGGCGAGGATCGCCGTCGCCACCGAGAGGTTCAACGACTCGACGCCGGCTGCGAGCGGGATCGCGACGGTGGCGTCGAGCGCCGCGCGCGTCTTCGCTCGCAGGCCGGTCGCCTCTGCGCCGAGGCACAGGAGAAGCCGGTCGGGCAGCTCGAACGAGGACACGGGGCTGCCTTCCATGGCGGCGCCGACCACCCAGAAGCCGGCGTCCTTGGCCTGGCGGGCGAAGTCGCCGAGCGAGCCGACATGGGCGAGCCGCACCAGCGGCAGGGTACCGGCCGCGACCTTGGCGACAGCACCGGCCAGCGGCGGCGGGTGCGGGCCCGAGACCACGACGCCGGCGAGGCCGAGGCCGGCCGCGACGCGCACGACGGCGCCGAGGTTGTGCGGGTCCTCGGGGGAGTCGAGGCCGATCAGGCACGCCGGACCGTAAACCTCCAGCAGGGAGCCGGCGGCGGCCAGCGCCACCGGCGCCAGGCGCGCGGCGAAGCCGTTGTGTGCGGCGCCGGCCGCGATCTCGTCGAGCTGGCGGCGCGGCATCGGGTGGCAGCGCACGCCGGCGGCGCGCACAGCGGCGAGAACCCTTCCGGCGCGCCCGCCGGCCGTCCCTTCACCGATGCACACCACCTCGACGCGGTCACCCTGGTGTTCGAGCGCCGCGAGGACGGCGTGGAAGCCGACGACCCACTCCGCCGCCGGAGGACCGGCGACCGGGGACCGGGGACCGGGGACCGGCCGCTCGGAGCCCGGGGCCGGAAGCCCGGGGCTTGCCACCCCCGCCGCAGGACGCGGCGCTCGGGGCTCGCGGCGGGGGGCGAGCGGCGAGGCGTGAGGACGGCGCGGGCCGCGCCTGTCGGACGATGCGACCGTGCCATCGTACCGTCCCGGCTGCGAGCGGCGGGGGCGTCCCCATTGCCCCTCGTCCGGGCGTTGGCTGGAGCCGCCCGAACGGCGCTGTCCGGAGGCGCCGGCGGAGCGGTCGTGGCGCGGGGGCTTTCTCACTGTCACCTCATTCCATTTCGAGGGTCACGACGGCCATTGCGACCAGGCCTTCGCGGCGGCCCACGAAACCGAGCCCCTCGCAGGTGGTCGCCTTGACGCTGACCTCGGCCGGGTCGACCCCGAGCAGGGCGGCGAGCCGATCCCGCATCGCCTGCCGATGCGGGGCGATGCGGGGCTGCTCGGCGAGAATGGTGACGTCGCAGTGGGTCGCGGCGGCGCCGGCGGCCGCCGCGAGCGCGACCGCGTGGCGCACGAACACCTCCGAGGCGGCGCCGCGCCAGCGCTCGTCGCTCGGGGGAAAGTGCTCGCCGATGTCGCCCGCCCCAACCGCGCCGAGGATGGCGTCGGCGACGGCGTGCAGCGGCGCGTCGGCGTCGGAGTGCCCTGCGAGGCCGACCTCCGAGGGGATCTCGACGCCGCACAGCCACAGCGGCCTCCCGGCGGCGAACTGGTGGACGTCGACACCCTGACCGATGCGGGTGCGGCGCGGATAGACGCCGCGCAGCGCGTCGACGTCCTGCGGACGCGTGACCTTGACGTTGCGCGGGTCGCCCGGCACCGCGGCCACCTCGCCGCCAGCCGTCTCGACGAGCGCCGCCTCGTCCGTCCACTCGCCCGCCCCGGCCAGCGCCCAAGCCCGGCGCAGCACGCCGCGCCGAAACCCCTGTGGCGTAAGCGCGCGCGCCAGGCCGTCGCGCGGCACGGTCGCGCTCACGGCGCCGCCGGCGACCCGCTTGATCGTGTCGACGACCGGCGCGACCAGCACAGCCGCCCCGGCCCTCGCCGCCGCCGCGGCGACCGCCCGGACGTCGGCGCCGGGGACGAACGGCCGCGCCCCGTCGTGGATCAGAACGACGGCCGAGTCCGGGATGTCGAGGGCGTCACAACCCGATCGCACCGAGTCCTGGCGCCGGGGACCGCCGGCGACGACCCGAACGCCGGCGGCGCGCCAGCGCTCCGCTGCCGCCGCGGCGTCGCCGGGACGCACAACGAGCACCGCGGGCGCGGCGGGGAACGGCGCGCGCACCGACTCGACCGCCCGCTCCAGCACCGACCGGCCGCCGAGGCGCACCGCGAGCTTGTCTCCGCCGTAACGCGAGCTCGACCCGGCCGCCACGACGACGATCGCGACCTGGACGGCCTCCAGTCTCGATGCCGGGAAGCTCACGATGCCTCGGGGAGGTGCGGCGGCGGCGCACCGCCGTCACACCTCGAGGATCTCCTTCTCCTTGGCGACGAGGATCTTGTGGACGGTCTCGATGTGCTCGTCGGTGAGCTTCTGGACCTCCTCGAGGCCGCGGCGCAGGTCGTCCTCGGAGATCAGGCCCTCCTTCTCGAGGTCGCGCAGCTCCTCGTTCCCCTCGCGTCGCACGTTGCGCACCGCCGTGCGCGTCCGCTCGGCGTACTCGTGCGCGATCTTGACGATCTCCCTGCGGCGCTCCTCGGTCGGCGGCGGCACCGGCAGCTTGATCACCTTGCCGTCGTTCATCGGGTTGAGACCGATGTTCGCCTTGAGGATGGCGTGCTCTATCGCCGCGATGGCCGTCGGATCCCACGGCTGGATGGTGAGCAGCGTCGCGTCGTGGACGCTCAAGCTCGCCACCTGGTTGAGCGGCGTCGGCGTTCCGTAGTAGTCGATGCGGATCGGGTCGAGGATCGCCAGCGACGCCCGTCCGGTGCGCAGCGTCTTCAGCTCGTCGCGGAAGACGTCGATCGCCTTTCCCATCCGCTGCTTGATGTCCTTGACCACCTCGCGCATCGCCTCACCCCCGGGTCGTGCTGGCGGCAGCGGGCGGCACCCGCGCCGCCCTGACATCATTCTAATGCACGAACGGCCGCCGCCGCCGTCGTCCGCGCGAACGGGACCGGGAGCGGTTACGCCGTCGCGCCGTCGGCGGCCGGCGCATCGGTCACTGTGGAGCCGACGTCTTCGCCGAGAACCACCCTCCGGATGCTGCCAGGGACGCGGATGTTGAAGATGCGGATGGGGATGTGGGCATTCTGACAGAGCGACACGGCCGCCGCGTCCATCACCTTGAGCCCGTGCTCGAGCAGGTAGCGGTAGTCCACGCGCTTGAGCAGCGTGGCCCCCGTGTCCTTCACGGGGTCGGCGGTGTACAGGCCGTCGACCTTGGTGCCCTTGAGGAGGGCGTCGGCGCGGATCTCGCTGGCGCGCAACGCGGCGGCGGAGTCGGTGGTGAAGAAAGGGTTGCCGGTGCCGGCCGCGAAGATCACGACGCGTCGCTTCTCGAGGTGGCGCATCGCGCGGCGGCGGATGAACGGCTCCGCCACCTCCCGGATGTCGATCGCCGTCTGCACGCGCGTGAAGCAGGCGCGGCGCTCCAGCGCGTCCTGCAACGCGAGGGCGTTGATCACAGTCGCCAGCATCCCCATGTGGTCGCCGGTGACGCGGTCCAGGCCCTGCTCGGTGGCGGCGATGCCGCGGATGATGTTGCCGCCGCCGATGACGATCGCCACCTCGACACCGAGATCGTGCACCTCGGCGATCTCGGCGGCGAGCCCCGGCAGGATCTCCGCGGCGATACCGAAGGGCTGCGAGCCCATCAGCACCTCGCCGGAGAGCTTGAGGACGATCCGGCGGTACCGGGGCTCGGCGCTCACTCGGCCTCCGCAGCCGCTCCCTCGCCGAGCTTGAAGCGGAGGAAGCTGCTCACGGTCGCCCCGCCGCGCGCCGCCAGCATGGCCTGCACGGACTGCTCGGGCGCCTTCACGAACGGCTGCTCGAGCAGGCACGCCTGCTCGTAGAACTTCGCCACCTTGCCGTCGGCGATCCTCTCCACCACCCCCGCCGGCTTGCCCGACGCCTGCGCCTGGGCGCGCGCGATCTCGCGCTCCTCTTCGACCACCGACTGCGGCACGGTCTCCCGCGAGACGAAGCGCGGCTCGGCGGCGGCCACGTGCATCGCGACGTCCTTGACCGTCTCCTCGTCGGCGCCCGCGGAGATTTCGACGACGACGCCGATCTTGCCGCCCATGTGCAGGTAGGCGCCGAGCTGCATGCCCTCCGCGGCCTGCAGCGACGCCACCCGCGACAGGCGGATGTTCTCGCCGATCGTCGCGATCCGGGAGGCGATGACCTCGGCGACCGTGTGCTGCGGGTCCGCCTCGTAGGGGGCCGACAAGAATTGCGCGAGATCGTTGGCGCCGGCGCGCATCGCCTGCCCGGCGAGCGACGCCGCGAACGTCTGGTACTGCTCGGTGCGCGCCACGAAGTCGGTCTCGCAGTTGAGCTCGACGATGCCGGCGCGGCGGCGGTCCGCCGCGACGGCGATCGCCACCAGGCCGTCCTTGGCCGCCCGCCCCGCCTTCTTGGCCGCGGCCGCCAGGCCCTTCTTGCGCAGGACCTTGACCGCCTCCTCCAGGTCGCCGTTGGTCTCGGTCAGCGCGCGCTGGCAGTCCATCATCCCGGCGCCGGTCATCTCGCGGAGCTGTTTCACGGTCGCAGCAGAAATCGCCATCGCTTCCTCCATCAAAACGGCCAGGCGGCGTCAGCCCCTGGCCGGTGAGATCGTGGTTCGAGGTTCGTGGCTCGCGGACTCAGGTGGCCGGGTCAGCCGCGCACCGCGCGCGCGCCCCGCCGCAGGCGAACCACGCACCACCACACACGAACCACGGTCGTCCTACCGCTCGCCGTAGAGCTCGGCCTCTTCGTACTCGTCGAACGTCTCGCCGAGCGAGGGCAGGCTGCCGCCCTCGCCCTCGTCGTGCCTGCCGGCCGGACCGCGGCCCGCGAGGGCGGCGGCGTCGGCGCGCCCTTCGACCATCGCGTGGCCCTCGAGCACCGAGTCGGCGATGCGCGAGGTGAACAGCTTGATCGCGCGGATGGCGTCGTCGTTGCCGGGGATCGGATAGTCGACCAGGTCGGGGTCGCAGTTGGTGTCCACCACCGCAACGACCGGGATCCCGAGTCGATTCGCCTCGTGCACGGCGTTGTGCTCGTGATTGGTGTCGATGACGAAGATGGCGTCGGGCAGCGACTCCATGTCGCGGATGCCGCCGAGGTTCTTGTCCATCTTCGCGCGCTCGCGCTCGAGGTTGCCGCGCTCCTTCTTGGTGAGCTGCGAGTCCTCGGCGGCGAGCTGGCGCTCGACCTCCTTGAACCGCTCCACCGAGCGGCGGACCGTCGCGAAGTTCGTCAACGTGCCGCCCAGCCAACGGGTCGCGACGTACGACATGCCGCAGCGCGTCGCCTCCTCGCGGACGACGTCCTGCGCCTGCCGCTTGGTGCCGACGAACAGCACCGTGCCGCCCGACGAGGCGACGTTGCGCACGAAAGCCGAGGCTTCTTCGAAGAGCTGCAGCGTCTTCTGGAGGTCAACGATGTAGATCCCGTTGCGCTTGCCGAAGATGAATGGGCGCATCTTCGGATTCCAGCGCCGGGTCTGGTGACCGAAGTGGACGCCAGCCTCGAGCAGCTCCTTCATCGAGATGGAAGCCAAGTGAATCTCTCCTTCCTTTCGTTTCGGGGGGGCGGCTGCCTCTCACCCGCACTCCCGGTTGCCCGCGCAGCCTTGCACCCCCCGAGCCTCCCGCGGCAGCGCCGGCAAAGCCGGACGCTGCTCCTACCGTTTGGAGAACTGGAAGCGACGGCGCGCCTTTGGCTGGCCGTACTTCTTGCGCTCGACCTCGCGCGCGTCGCGCGTGAGGAAGCCCGCGGCCTTGAGGCGCTGGCGCAGCTCGGGGCTGAACTCGAGCAGCGCGCGCGCGATCCCGTGCCGGATCGCACCCGCCTGGCCGGCCGTGCCGCCGCCGTTGACGTTGATCGTGATGTCGAACTTGTCGGCGGTCTCGGTGATCAGCAGCGGCTGCTTGATGACCATCTTGAGCACGCGGTTCGGGAAGTACTCCTCGAAGTCGCGCTTGTTGACCGACAGCTTGCCGCTGCCCGGACGCAGATAGACGCGGGCCACCGCGCTCTTGCGCCGGCCGGTGCCGTAGTACTGGATCGTTGCCAACGCGGGCCTCCTTAGCGAGCGACCTTGAAGACGTGCGGCTGCTGCGCCTCGTGCGGGTGCTCGCCGCCGCTGTAGACCTTGAGCTTGCGGAGCAACTGGCGCCCCAGGCGGTTCTTCGGGAGCATCCCCCACACCGCGAAGCGGATCAGGCGCTCGGGGCTGCGGTCGCGGAGCTCCGTGGCGGTCCGCTGGTGGAGATGGCCGGGGTCGCCCGAGTGGCGGTAGTACCGCTTCTCCTCCCACTTGTTGCCGGTCATCCTGACCTTGCCCGCGTTAACCACGACGACGAAGTCGCCGGTGTCGAGACCGGGGGTGTACGTCGGGCGGTGCTTGCCCCGCAGCAGCCTCGCCACTGCGGTGGAAAGCCTGCCGAGCACGACATCGGCGGCGTCAACCAGATACCAGTCGTGCGTGATCTCACTCTGCTTCGGCACGTACGTCTTCATTGACCTCTCCACGCGCTGCGAGATGCCCCGCGAGCCTGCCCGCCAAGGGGCCGGGAAATGTAGCAAAAGGGCCACCTTGTGTCAAGGAGATGGGGGCAGGCGGGCAGGCCTCGGGCTCTCAACGACAGCCTCCGCGCTCCCGGAGGCACCGCACGACGGCCCGGGGCCGGACCCGCGGTACACTCCTTCTCCCGTGCGGCCGGGGAAGCGCCAGCTCCTCAGGTCTCCGGCGAGGAGGACACAGTGAAGGTCGCGAACGGCCGTATTGTCAGCTTCCACTACACGCTCACCGACCAGGCGGGAGAGGTGCTCGACTCCAGCGACGGCCGGCGCCCGCTCTCCTACCTGCAGGGGCGCGGCCAGATCATGCCCGGCCTCGAGCGCCAGCTCGAGGGGCTCGAGCCCGGCGCGGTGGCGGCGCTCCACGTGCCCGCCGCCGAGGCATATGGGCTGCGCGACGAGGGCCTGGTCGTCACCGTCCCGCGCGCCAGGTTCTCCTCCGACGTCGACCTCTCGGTCGGCGCCACGGTGATGGCGGAGGGGCAGGGCCACCCGACCGTGCTGACGATCCGCGAGGTGCGGGCCGAGGAGGTCGTCCTCGACGCCAACCACCCTCTCGCCGGCAGGGACCTCAACTTCGCCGTCGAGGTCGTCGGCGTCCGCGACGCCTCGCCCGAGGAGCTGGCCCACGGCCACTCCCACGACGGCGTCCACCACTGAAGCGGGACGCGGGCGCCGGGCGGGGAGCCAACCGTCGCTTTGCGGCGCGCGCACGGTGAAGAGGCGCCGGCGTTGCTCACGCGCGCGTCTCGCGAGCGCGGGTTTGAGCTGCGGCCTCCCGGCGCGCAGCTTTGTCCCGGGGAGGAGGCGAGCTCCCCGGACCACCTCAGGGGAGCCGCTCGCCCTTCGCCTTCTTCCTGCCGCCTGCCGCCTGTCGCCTACTTCAGCCACTCCGCCAGCCAGCCGAGCACCGTCTCGTGCCACTGGATCGAGTTGGCGGGCTTGAGCACCCAGTGGTTCTCGTCCGGGAAGATCAGCAGCTTCGAGGGGATGCCGCGGCGCTGCAGGGCGGTGAACGTCGACAGCCCCTGGGTGTAGACGACGCGGTAATCCTTGACGCCGTGGATCACCAGCATCGGCGTCTTCCAGCGGTCGACGTAGTCGATCGGGTTGTGCTTGACGTACCCCTCGGGGTTGTCCCACGGGGTGCCGCCGTGCTCCCACTCCGGGAACCACAGCTCCTCGGTGTCGAAGTAGGCCATGCGCTCGTCGAGGTTGCCGTCGTGGCACACCAGCGCCTTGAAGCGGTCGGTGTGGCCGGCGACCCAGTTGATCATGTAGCCGCCGTACGACGCGCCGAGCGCGGCCATCCTGTCCCTGTCGAGGAACGGGTACTTGGCGAGCGCGGCGTCGAGCCCCTTCATCAGGTCCTCGAACGGCGCGCCGCCCCAGTCGCCGTTGATCGCGTCGGTGAACTCCTGCCCGTAGCCGGTCGAGCCGTGGAAGTCGATCATCACCGCCGCGTAGCCGGCGCCGGCGTACGCCTGCGGGTTCCAGCGGTAGTGGAAGTCGTTGCCGAACGAGCCCTGCGGCCCGCCGTGGATGAGGAACGCCACCGGGTACTTCTTCGCCGGCTCGAAGTCCACCGGGTAGACGACGTAGCCGTACACGGTGTCGCCGCCGGCGCCGGTGAAGGTGAACTGCTCGGCCCTGCCCATGCGCGCCGCCGCGACCCGGCTGTCGTTGATCCGTGTGACCCGCCTGACGTCGCCTCCGGAGCGGGCCACGGTGTACAGCTCGGTTGGCCCCTGCAGCGAGTGGAGACCGTAGAGGATGCGGCCCGACGGCAGCGGCTGCACGCCGGCCACCGTGCCCTCGCCGACCACGACGCGGCTGGCGCCGGTGGCCGCGTCGACGGCGAACAGCGCGTGCTGCCCCAGGTGGTCGGCGGAGCAGTAGAGCTCGCGTCCGTCAGAGGACCAGGCGATGTCGGAGGGCGAGCGGTCACCGAACCGGCCGTCGGAGAAGCGCAGATCGATCCGGCGTTCGGCGCCGGTGGCGCGCTCGCGGATCTGAATCGCGAAGCGGTCCGCCTCGTACCCGGCGCGGCTCATCGCCAGGTAGGCGAGGCGGCCGCCGTCGGGCGAGAACTTCGGCTGGGCGTCCCACGCGGGGTTGGCGGTGAAGCGCAGCGGCGCCGCACCGCCGTCGAGCGGCACCTCGAACAGGTCGAAGTTGGTGGACCACGCCTCCGCGCGGCCGGCGTCGCGCGCGGAGAACACCACCGACTTGCCGTCCGGCGTGACGGCGAAGTCCTCGCTGCCTCCGAACGGTTTGCCCGGACAGTCGGCATCCATCGCCGGCATCAGGTCGCGCGCCGGACCGCCGGGCAGCGGATAGGAGAACAGATGGTTGCGGGTCCCGTCGGACCAGACGTCCCAGTGGCGCACGAACAGCCGGTCGAACGTCATCCCGGTGGACTTCGAGGCCTCGCGGGCGTCGAGCGCCGCCCTGGTCTCGGCGGGCGTCTTCCCCGGGATCACCGCCATCGCGAACAGCAGCACCCGCCCGCCGGGGGCGACCTCGAGCGCGTCGACGTCGAGCGGCTCGCGGGTCACCTGCTCGGCTTCGCCGCCGTCGACGGCGATGCGCCACACCTGTGAGCTCCCGGAGCGGCTCGAGACGAAGTAGATCGCCCGGCCGTCGGCTGACCAGCGCGGCTGCGAGTCGCTGGCCTCGTGCGCCGTGAGCCGCCGCACCCAGGCGCCGTCGACCGCCGCGAGGTAGAGGTCGTTGCGTCCGCGGTTGGCCGCCACATCGGTCGCGCGCACGGTGAACGCCACCTGCGCGCCGTCCGGGGAGACCCGCGCGTCCGAGATGCGTTCCATCGCCAGCATGTCGTGCACCGAGAACGGGTGCGTCTCCGCCGCCATCGCTGCTCCTCCCGCGAGCACGGCCAGCACCGTCGCCGCCACCACGTCGCGCATGACACCCTCCCGCCCGCGGCCGCGGGCGGCCTTATCGTACACGCCCCCGGGCGGACGCGTTAACCATGCTCTCCTGGGCGCAGTACGATGTCGCGATGAGCGAGGTCGGCCGTTTCGTCGTGTTCCTGGTGATCGTGCTGTCGATCTGGACGGGGCTGCACGCCCTGGTGCTGTGGAGCGCCGGCCGCTCGCCGCTGGTGGCCGACCACGTCTCGCGGCGCACGCTGCTGCTCGTCATGGCGGCGCTGTGGCTCTCCTACCCGCTCGGCCGCGCGCTCGACCGTCCCGGCCTGGGCGCCCTCGCCTACCCGCTCGAGCTGGCCGGGGCGCTCTGGATGGGGACCCTGTTCCTCGCCTTCATCGGCGTACTCGCCGCCGAGCTCGTCCGCCTCATGCTGGCCGTGCTCGCGCCCGCGAGCGGCCGCCTCGCGTCGCTGGCGGCGGCGACCGCCGCCGACCTGCCGGCTGCAGCCGTCGCGCTCGCCCTGCTGCTCGGCGCGATCGGCGCCGTGCAGAACGCCCGCGGTCCCGCGGTGGTGCGCCATGAGGTCGCCCTCGCCGGGCTGCCGGCGGAGCGCGACGGCACCGTGCTGGTTGCCGTTTCCGACCTCCACGTCGGGTCGCTGCTCGGCCGCCGCTGGCTCGAGCGCCGGCGCGCCCAGATCGCAGGCCAGCGCCCGGACGCGGTGCTCGTCGTCGGCGACCTCGTCGACGGCGGCGCCCACCATGTCGAGCGGCTGCTGCCCGAGCTCCGCCGTCTGCGCGCCCCGCTCGGCGTCTGGGCGGTGACCGGCAACCACGAGTTCTACGCGGGCGTCGACACAAGCGTGCAACTGCTCGCCGACGCCGGCTATCGCGTGCTGCGCGACGAGTGGGTGGAGGCCGCCCCTGGGCTGGTGCTCGCCGGCGTCGACGACCTCACCGCCCGCCGCCAGTTCGCGCCGCGGGGCACCCCCGCCGGCCCGTTCCTCGAGGCGCGGCTCGACGCCGCTCTTGCGGGCCGCCCCGCCGGCGCCACCGTGCTGCTGTCGCACACGCCGTGGCTCGCCGAGCGGGCGGCTGCGCAGGGCGTCGGACTGATGCTCTCCGGCCACACGCACGGCGGCCAGATCTGGCCGTTCTCGTACCTGGTTGCGATGCAGTACCCGTTCCTCGGCGGCGCCTATGAGGTCGGCGGGCTGCACCTGCTGGTGTGCCGCGGCACCGGCACCTGGGGACCGCCGCTGCGCCTGTGGCGGCGCGGCGAGATCCTCACCATCGTCCTGCGCGCGGCGTGAGATCCCGGCGCATGCGAAGACCCCGTCACTCCCCGCCGCCGGTGTAGCGCATCGAGAGGATCGTGACGTCGTCCTCCGCCTCGCGGCCGGCCCGGTGCGCCGCTGCGGCGTCGAGAAGCGCGCGCGTGATCGTCCCGGCGTCCTTGCCCGCCAGCGCCGCGACCGTCCGCTCCACGCCCTCGGTGCCGAACTCCTCCCCGGTCGGGGAGAATGACTCGGCGATCCCGTCGCTGTAGAGCACCACGACGTCGCCGCGCTCCAGCATCACGGTCGTGGTGCCCCAGCGGGCGACCGGCAGCAGGCCGAGCACCGGGCCGTGCGACTTGACGAGCTCGACGCCGCCGGCGGCGCGCACCACCGCAACCGGGCAATGCCCGGCGTTGACGAGCGTGAACTGCCCGGACGGCGTGAGCAGCCCGGCGGCGAGCGTGAGGAAGCGATTGCCCGGGTTGTACTGCTGCAGCGTGCGGTTGATCTGGAGCGGGAACTCGTCGAGCGGGCGCCCGATGTCGTTGAGCATCTCGAGCAGGCCCTGCATCATCGCCATGATCAGGGCAGCAGCGACGCCCTTCCCGGACACGTCCCCGAGGGCGACGGCGAGCGTGCCGTCCTGGCGCAGCATCGAGTGGTAGAGATCGCCGCCGACGCTGCGCGCCGCCTCCGAGAACGCCGCGATCTCCGCGAACGGCGCCAGCGGCGGGTCCTTCAGGAGCGCCGCCTGGATCGTACGCGCCAGCTCCATCTCGTGCTCGATCTTCGCCTTGTCGCGCGCCTCGCGGTACAGCCGGGCGCTGTCCACCGCCACCGCCGCGTCGGAGGCGAGCGACTCGAAGACGCCGAGCTCCTCGCGGGAGAACGCCGCTCCCAGTGCGGAGCGCTCCACCAGGATGCCGCCGATCGCTTCCACGGTGGCGATGAACGACGCCTCGGCCGCGGAGCCGAGCGGGCGGCGGGCGACGAGCAGCGGCGCCGCGACGGCCATGCCGACGCCGCGGCCGACCATCGAGGTCGACAGGTCCACCGCGCCGCCGGTCTGCAACGTGCGGCGCTCCTTGATGGCCCGTTGCAGCAGCGTGCTCTGCTCTCCCCAGGAGCTCTCGGCCAGCCCGCGCGGGTAGACCGCGAGCGCGCTGCGCTTTCCCGCGCCCTCGACCAGCACGACGTAGCCGCGGTCCGCCTTGGTCAGCCGCACCGCTGCCTGCAGGACGATCTCGAGCACCTCCTCGAGGACCGTGGCGGCGTTCAGGGCGCGGGCGACGTCGAGCAGCACCTGCAGGTGGCGGACGCCGCCCTGCTCCTCGCCCTCCTTCTGCATGGCGAGGCCGAGCGTCGTCGAGGGCGCCTCCTCCTCGAGCACGAACTCGGTGCGCGGCCCGAGGCGGAGCACGTCCCCCGGCCTGATGACCGCGCGCTGGATCTTCAGCCCGTTGAGGAACGTGCCCCCAGACGAGTTGAGATCCTCGACCGCCAGCTCGTTGCCGTCCCAGAACAGGCGGACGTGCCGGCGGGAGACCGTGGCCTCCGGCACCACGAGGTCGCACCCCGGATCGCGGCCGATTCTCATCGCCTCCGGCCCGATCTCGAGCTTCGCCGCCTGGGTGGCGCCGCGCGGCGCCAGCACCAGCTTCACGCCCTGCTCACCCGCTTTTCTCAGCGACATGGAGGGAGTGTAGCAAAGGCGCCGGGCAGCGCTGCGCCGCCAGGGAGGGCTGCGGGAGCCGCGGTGAGCCGCATGACCATGTGGTAGGATCACCGGCCGTGGCGCGCCCGATGCGAGCCGTGACCTACCTCACCCGCAGGAGCGTCCTCCACAAGGGCGCGTTCGCCGCGGTCGGCAGCGCCCTTGCCGGCCGATCCGGGTGGCTGGAGGCGACCGAGCTGCCCCTGGTGCGGCACGTGGAGCTCTTCCACCCCGCGCTGCCGCGACCCTTCGAGGGCCTGCGGATCGCCCAGGTCGCCGACGTGCACGCCGGCGCCTTCATGCCGCCGGAGCGCCTCGCGCGGGTGCGCGCGCTGGTCGAGGAGCTGCAGCCGGACCTCGTCGCCTTCACCGGCGACCAGCTCGACCGCCGGGACCTCGACGCGGAGATCTTTGTGCACGGCTTCGCCGGCCTCACGGCCCCCCTGGGCGCCTTCGGCATCCTCGGCAACCACGACCACCTGGCCGGCGCGCAGCGCGCCGTAGGGGCCCTCGAAGCGGTCGGGGTGACGCCGCTGGTCAATCGGGCCGTGGTGATCGAGCGCGGCCCCGCGCGCCTGCTGCTCGCCGGCGTCGACGACCTTGACGCGCTCGCCGGGGGCGGCCCGGATTTCTCGGTGCTGTCCTCCGCCGGCGCCGACTTCCGACTGCTGCTGTGCCATCAGCCCAACGGCTGGCGGGCCGGCCGCCTCGCCGGTGCGGACGTCACGCTGTCCGGGCACACGCACGGCGGCCAGATCGCGTTCCCCTCGCGGGGGGTCAACGTCGCCCGCCTCGGGACGCCCTACATCGCCGGGCCCTACCGGCGCGGCGACGCGCTGCTGTATGTGTCGCGCGGCGTCGGCGTCGGAGCCGTGCCGCTGCGCCTGGGCTCACCCCCCGAGGTGGACCTCGTCACGCTCCGCCGCGGGGCGGCCGAGATCACTGCGTAGGCTTCGCCACCGCTCCGGCGGCGCCGCCCGGCCGCCGTTTCCCGGCGGTAACACGCCGGAGGTTCCTCCCGATCAGAAACTAACGCCGGCGGCGCGGCACCCCGGTGACACGCCGACCGCCCCCGGGCTGTTTACCGAAGGTAACACGGCGCCCCCGCCCCCCCGCTCCGTCCTCGCTAAGCCATTCTCCGTGTTTCCCTTCACAAACTTGTGAATCTCGGCACAAGACTTGCTTCCGACTCAGAGCACGGGCTGCTGCAGCCCAAATACTGAGACCGGGAGGTGGTGAGATCACGGCGAGAGGGCACGATTCACTCTTTCTTGGGCTTCTCCGCTCGTGCCGGGGAAGCGGGAGTCTTTCGAAACGGCGGGCGCGAGCGGAAGCTGGCTTGGGCACCCGCAACAAGGAGGTGTTGCATGCCTAGTTTTGTGAACCCGGACAAGTGCGACGGGTGCAAGGCCCTTGACAAGACGGCCTGCCAGTACATTTGTCCGAACGACCTCATGGTGCTCAACAAGGAGCTCATGAAGGCGTACAACCGGGAACCCGAGATGTGCTGGGAGTGCTACAACTGCGTCAAGATCTGCCCGACGCAGGCGGTCGACGTCCGCGGCTACGCCGACTTCGTGCCGATGGGCGCCTCCGTGGTGCCCCTGCGCTCCACCGACAGCATCATGTGGACCGTCAAGTTCCGCAACGGGATGCTGAAGCGGTTCAAGTTCCCGATCCGCACGACCCCCGAGGGCCAGGCGCAACCGGCCGGCGGGTGGGCGAATGCTCCGTCTCTCGACGGACCGACGCTGTTCACCGAGCCCGAGTCCCTCGGCCTGCCGGCCGTGTGGACGAAGGCGTGAGGAAGGGAGGAGACCATGGTCGATTTCAAGACGGTCGAGGTTGATGCCGACCTCCTCATCCTCGGCGGTGGCATGGCGGCGTGCGGCGCGGCGGTCGAAGCGGCGTACTGGGCGAAGCAGCATGGGCTGAAGGTCGTCCTCGTCGACAAGGCGGCGGTGGATCGTTCCGGCGCCGTCGCGATGGGCCTCTCGGCGATCAACCAGTACGTCGGCCTGAAGGACGGCCAGAACACCATGAAGGACTATGTGGACTACGTCCGCAACGACCTCATGGGGATCACCCGCGAGGACCTCGTGGCATCGATCGCGCGCCACGTCGACTCCTCCGTCCACCTGTTCGAGAAGTGGGGCCTGCCGATCTGGAAGGACGAGAAGGGCGGCTACGTCCACGAGGGCCGCTGGCAGCTCATGATCAACGGCGAGTCGTACAAGGTCGTGGTCGCCGAGGCCGCCAAGAACGCGCTGGGCAAGGAGAACATCTACGAGCGCGTGTTCATCGTCGGCCCGATCATGGAAGGCGAGAAGTGCCTCGGCGCCTATGGCTTCTCGGTGCGCGAGAACACCTTCTACGTGTTCAAGGCGAAGGCCACGCTGGTCGCCATGGGCGGCGCCGTGCACGTGTTCAAGCCCAGGTCCTCCGGCGAGGGCCAGGGCCGCGCCTGGTATCCGCCATGGAACGCCGGCGCATCCGCGTTCTTCACCCTCAAGGCCGGCGCCGAGATGACGTGCCAGGAAGTGCGCTTCATCCCGGTCCGGTTCAAGGACGCCTACGGCCCGGTCGGGGCGTGGTTCCTGCTGTTCAAGTCGCGCGCCACCAACGCGCTCGGCGAGAACTACATGGAGACCCGCAAGGGCGAGCTCGACAACTGGGCGCCGTACGGCCATGTCAAGCCGGTTCCCGCCAACCTCCGCAACTACCTCGGGATGCTCGATGTGATGCAGGGCAAGGGCCCGATCTACATGCGCACCGAGGAGGCGATCCAGAAGATCGCGTCGAGCTCCGGCGACGAGAAGGCCGCCAAGAAGAAGCTGAAGGAGCTCGAGGCCGAGGCGTGGGAGGACTTCCTCGACATGACGATCTCGCAGGCGATCCTGTGGGCGGCCAGCAACGTGTCGCCCGAGGAGAAGTCGTCCGAGATCGCCGCCGCCGAGCCGTACTTCATCGGCTCCCACTCCGGCGCCTCCGGCGCCTGGGTGTCGGGGCCCGAGGACATCGCTCCGCCCGAGTACTTCTGGGGCTACGAGCACATGTCGACGGTGAAGGGGATCTTCTGCGCCGGCGACGCCTCCGGCGCGTCGTCGCACAAGTTCTCCTCGGGCTCGCACGCCGAGGGTCGCATCGCCGCGAAGGCCGCGATCCGGTACGTGGTCAAGGAGAATCCGCCAGCGCCGAAGATCGACCCCAACATGATCGAGCGCCTGAAGGCGGAGACGTACAAGCCGCTGTCGCTGTTCGAGGAGAACAAGAAGGCGACGACGCAGGACGACGTCAACCCGAACTACATCCGGCCCAAGATGTTCATGATGCGCCTGCAGAAGATCATGGACGAGTACGCCGGCGGCGTGACGTCGCAGTTCACCACCTCCGAGCCGCTGCTCAAGCGCTGTCTCGAGCTGCTCGCCTTCCTCAAGGAGGATGCGGCCAAGCTGGGCGCGTCCGACTTGCACGAGCTGATGCGCGCGTGGGAGAACACGCACCGCATGTACCAGGCCGAGGCGCACGCCCGCTCGATTCTCTTCCGCGAGGAGACGCGTTGGCCCGGGTACTACTTCCGTGCCGACAAGCCCAAGATGGACGAGAAGAACTGGCACTGCTTCGTCAACTGCAGGCTGAACCCCACGACCAACGAGTGGGAGATGTACAAGCGGCCGATCATCCACATGTTCGCCAAGCCCGGGGAGCACGAGCTGCTCGGCGGGTGAGGTCCGCATCCAACCGGCCCCAGGCGCCCGCCCCGGGCGCCTGGGGCCTCTTCCCTTCCCCCCCGGGAGCTTCGCTCGCATGCCCGATACGTCCGCCGCCCCCTCCTGCCCGCACTGCGGTGCGCCGCTCAGGGCGTTCCAGCTCCCCGAGAACACGGGCTGGGACTCGCAGATCCACTTCGCCTGCTTCAACGACGACTGTCCCTACTACCGCCGCGGGTGGACGTGGATGCTCGAGCGCTACGGGGTGCGGAGCTCGTACCGCTACCGCGTCGACCCCGACACCGGCAGCGAGTCGCCGCTGCCCGTGTGGTCGGAGGACGCGATCAAGGACCGGATTCTCGACGCCGAGGTGATCGCCGGGCCCCCCGGCCATGACCTCAGCCCCGAGGACGGAGGGGACCGGGAACCGGGACCCGGGGACCGGACCCCCGCCCGGTCGAAGAAAACGGGGACGCGAGCGGGCGCGAGGCCCCCCCGGAAAGGCAAGCAGCCATGAGCGCTTCACACGAGGACCTCCCCGAGGTGCTGAGGCGGAACCGGCAACTGGCGTCGGAAGAGCCGTTCCGGTTCGGCTGCCATCCCGGCGTCCCCTGCTTCAACGCCTGCTGCGCCGACATCAACATCCTCCTGACGCCGCTCGACGTGCTGCGCCTCGCCCGCCGGATCGGCCTGACCACCACCGAGTTCCTCGACCGGCACACGCTGACGCCGATCACCAGGGACCTCCACCTCCCGGTGGTGATGCTGCGCATGCGGGACGACGAGGGGAAGCGCTGCCCGTTCGTCGGCGAGCAGGGGTGCACGGTGTACGCCGATCGCCCGTGGGCATGCCGCATGTACCCGCTCGGGATGGCGCTGCCGCCGGCGCGCGCCGGCGTCGACCCGAAACCGCTCTACTTCCTGTTCGAGGACGATTTCTGCCAGGGGCGCGACCAGTGCGGCGACTGGACGCCGGCGCGCTGGCGCGCCGACCAGGGCGTGCTGGAGCACGAGGCGGTCGAGTCGGGGTTCCGCGAGATCGTGGCGCACCCCTGGTTCATCGGCGGCCGGCAGCTCGACGCCAGGCGGATGGAGATGTTCCACACCGCCTGCTTCGACCTCGACCGCTTCCGCGCCTTTGTCTTCGAGTCGACGTTCCTCTCCCGCTTCGAGCTGCCCGCCGAGGAGGTCGAGGCGATGCGCGCCGACGACCTCGCGCTGCTCCGCTTCGCATTCCGCTGGCTGCGCTTCGCCCTGTTCGCAGAACCCACCATGACGGTGCGCGAAGGCGCGCCGCTGCCCCGGAGGAGCCGATGAGCGCTTCACCAACCGTGACGAACCCCGGACCGGGGGCCGGTCCCCGGTCCCCGGCTTCCGGTCCCCTGCTGGTCGTGGGCGCCGGGATCGCCGGCATCACCGCCGCGATCGAGGCCGCCGAGGCGGGCCGGGAGGTCGTGCTGGTGGAGAGGGAGCCCGCCGTCGGCGGGCGCGTTCTCCGCACGCACCACTACTTCCCGAAGTTGTGCCCGCCCTCCTGCGGCATGGAGATCAACACGCGGCGGCTCGAGCGCAACCCCCGCGTCCGCGTTCTCGTCGACACGACCGTCGCTGCCGCCCGCGAGACGGCTGCGGGCTGGGAGGTGCAGCTCGCCCACGCGCCGGCGTACGTCAGCGACGCCTGCACGTTCTGCGGCGAGTGCGCCAAGGTGTGCCCGGCGACGATCAAGGACCCGTTCAACCTCGGCGCGACCACGACGACCGCCATCCGGCCGTTTCACGCCAACGCCTGGCCGCGCCGCTACACCCTCGACCGCACGGCATGCCCGCCGGGCTGCCGCGCCTGCGCCGACGCCTGCGCCTACAAGGCGATCGACCTCGGCGCCAGGCCCACCGAGGAGAGCCTGACGGTCGGCGCCGTCGTCGCCGCCACGGGATGGTCGCCGTACCCGCTCGAGAAGCTCCCGGAGCTCGGCGGCGGCACGCTGCCCGACGTCATCGCCAACGTGCAGATGGAGCGTCTCGCGTCCGCCACCGGACCGACCGGCGGCAGGATCGTCCGCCCCTCGGACGGGCAGCCCCCGAAGCGGGTCGCCTTCGTCCAGTGCGCCGGCTCCCGAGACGTCAACCACCTGCCGTACTGCTCCGCGGTGTGCTGCCTGGCCTCGCTCAAGCAGGCGATGTACGTGCACGAGCAGCTCCCCGAGGCGCAGGTGACGATCTTCTACATCGACCGCCGCACCCCGGGCCGCAACGAGGACATGCTCACGCGCGCCGCGGCGCTGTCGGGCGTCACCCTCGTCAAGGGCAAGGTCGGCACCATCGCGGCCGACGGCAGCGAGCTGGCGCTCAAGGTCGAGGACGTGGCGAGCGGCAGGCTGGTCGAGGCGCGCGCCGACCTCGTCGTGCTCGCCACCGGCATGGTCCCCAACCTCGCCGCCGATGCGCTCCCGTTCGCCGCGCCGCGCGACGAGGACGGGTTCGGGCTCGACGCGCCCGCGCGCGGACTCACTGTGGCCGGCGTGGCGCGGCGGCCGGAGGACGTCGCCGCCACCGTGCGCGACGCCACCGGCGCCGCCGCCAAGGCGTGCGCCATCCTCGGAAGGAGGGCTTGAGAGCATGGACCGCATCGGCGTCTTCCTGTGCACCGGGTGCGGCATCGGCGAGGCGCTCGACGTCGACGCCCTCGCCGCCACCGCTTCCGAGGGCGGACGGAGCTGCACCGCCCACCCCTGCTGGTGCTCCCCCGAGGGCGTGGCCGCGCTGCGTGCCGCGGTCGCCGGGGGAAACCTCGACGGCGTGTGCATCGCGGCGTGCTCGCAGCGCGCCAAGACCGAGGAGTTCCGCTTCGACCCGACCGCGGTGCAGGTCGAGCGGGTCGCCCTGCGCGAGCTCGCGGTGTGGTCGCACCCGCCGAACGACGAGGACACCCAGATGCTCGCCGACGATCTGCTCCGCATGGGGCTGGCGCGCCTGGCGAAGCTGAAGGTGGTCAAGCCGCTGTCGGAGGCGATCGACCGCACCGTGCTGGTGGTCGGCGGCGGCCTCGCCGGCCTCGAGGCGGCGCGCGCCGCGGCCGGCGCCGGCCACCCTGTCGTCGTGCTCGAGGCCGCCGGCGCGCCGGGCGGCCACCTCGCGACGCTCGGCGATGTCGTTCCGGTCGAGCCGCCGTACGACCGGCTGCAGGCCAACCCGATGCGCGGGCTGATCGCCGAGGTCACGGGGAATCCGGCCGTCCGTGTGGTCACCGGCGCCCGCATCGAGTCGATCAGCGGCCAGCCCGGGCAGTTCAAGGTCGAGGTCGTCTCTCCCGCCGGGAAGGAGTCGTTGACCGCCGGCGCCATCGTCCAGGCCACCGGGGCGCGGCCGTACGACGCCGCGAAGCTCCCCCACCTCGGCTACGGCCGGTCGCCCAATGTGATCACCTCGCGCGAGCTCGACGCGATGCTCGGGCAGGGGACGCTGGCCCGGCCCGGGGACGGCGCGCCGCCCCGCCGGATCGTCTTCGTACAGTGCGCCGGCTCCCGCGACCCGCAGCACCTCCCCTACTGCTCGTCGGAGTGCTGCGGCACCACGCTGCGCCAGGTCGCGGCGATCCACCGCGACCACCCGGGCGTCGAGACCGCGGTCGTCTACCGCGACATGCGCACGCCGGGCCAGCTCGAGCGCTTCTACCTCGCGGTGCAGTCGCTGCCGGGCAGCCTGTTCACCCGCGGCGAGGTGGAACGCGTCGAGGGCAACGGCAGCGGGCCGCTCGCCGTGCACCTGCGCGATTCCCTGCTCGGCGACGCGGTGACGCTCGACGCCGACCTCGTCGTGCTGGCGGTCGGCATGGTCCCCAACTCCGCCGACGGCGAGGCGATCCGCACGCTGCACGACGCGCAGCGGCGCGCCGAGAAGGGCGACAGCGAGACGCAGCGCGAGGAGGCGCGTCGGCTCGTCGAGAAGCTGAAGGACCACGAGGGCACCGAGATCCTCAACCTCGCCTACCGCCAGGGTCCCGACCTGCCGGTGCACGCCTACGCCTTCCCCGACTCGCACTTCATCTGCTTCCCGTACGAGACGCGGCGCACCGGGATCTACGCGGCCGGCGCCGTGCACGCCCCGATGGACGCCGGGCAGGCGGCCGAGGACGGGTGGGGCGCCGCCATGAAGGCGGTGCAGTGCATCGCCGCCGCCGAGCGCGGCGAGGCGGTGCACCCGCGCGCCGGCGACGTGTCGTACCCCGACTTCTTCCTGCAGCGCTGCACCCAGTGCAAGCGCTGCACCGAGGAGTGCCCGTTCGGAACGCTCAACGAGGACGAGAAGGGCACGCCGCAGTTCAACCCGCTGCGCTGCCGGCGCTGCGGCATCTGCATGGGTGCCTGCCCGGAGCGCATCATCTCCTTCCCCGAGCACTCGGTCGACGCCGTCGCCTCGATGATCAAGGCGATGAGCGTGCCGGAGGAGTTCGACGAGAAGCCGCGCATCGTCGCCCTCATGTGCGAGAACGACGCGCTGCCGGCGCTCGACATCGCCGCCTCGCAGCGCCGGCAGTGGAACCCGTGGGTGCGCGTCATCCCGATCCGCTGCCTCGGTTCCACCAACATCGTGTGGATCGCCGACACCCTGTCGCGCGGCATCGACGGCATCATGCTGATCGGCTGCAAGTCGGGCGACGACTACCAGTGCCACTACGTGCGCGGATCGCAGCTCGCCCAGACGCGCCTCGGCAACGTCCAGGAGACGCTCACCCGCCTGGCGCTCGAGCCGGAGCGCATCAAGGTCGTCGAGCTGGCGCACGACGAGTTCGGCCGCATTCCCGAGATCCTCGACGCCTTCGCCAAGGAGGTCGAGGACCTCGGCGCCAACCCGATGAAGGGGTTCTGAGGGAGGTTCCCCAGTGTCCGCCATCCCCGCACTCCTGCCTTCCGCCACCTTCCGAGAGGAGCTCGCCAGGCGCGGCGGCGGCACGGCGGCGCGCTGCTACCAGTGCGCCACCTGCTCCGCGGTGTGCGACCTCGCGCCGGCCGAGGCGCCGTTCCCGCGCCGCCAGATGCTGCTCTCGCAGTGGGGGCTCGGCGATGCGCTCGCCGCCGACCCCGCCGTGTGGCTGTGCCACCAGTGCAACGACTGCACCGTCCGCTGCCCGCGCGACGCCAGGCCGGGCGACGTGCTGGGCGCGGTACGCTCGCTCGCGATCGAGAAGCTCGCGTTCCCCGGCGCGATCGGCACGCTGGTCGCGAAGGCCCGGGTGTCCTGGCCGCTGCTCATCGGCCTGCCCGTCCTGTTCTGGGTGGCGCTGCTCGCCCTGGCGGGCCGGCTCGGCGTGCCGGCCGAGCTCGAGCAGGCGTGGGCATACGAGGATCTCGTGCCGCACCTCTACATCTACGCCGTTTTCTTCCCCGTCGCGGCGTGGGTCGTGCTCGCATCGTGGGTCGGCGGCGCGCGCTTCTGGGCGCTGATCGGCGCCTCGGGCGAGCGGGCCGGCTCGTTCGCCGGCAGTCTGTGGGCGACGCTCGTCGAGATCGCCACCCACAAGCGCTTCGGCGTCTGCACCACCGCGAAGCCGCGCCAGCTCGGCCATCTGACGCTGCTCTGGGGGTTCGTCGGCGCCGCCGTCACATCGGGGCTCTTGATCGTCGGCATCTACGTCCAGCACCTGGAGATGCCGCTCGCCCTCGCGCACCCTTACAAGATCCTCGGCAATCTCTCGATGGTGCTGCTGCTGATGGGCGTCGCGCTCCTGGCCGGCAACCGCCTCGGCGACGCCAAGGTCGCCGGCGCGTCGCACGCCTTCGACACGTTTTTCCTCTCGCTGGTGGTGCTCGTGGTGCTCACCGGCACCGCGGTCGAAATGGTGCGCCTGGCCGGCGACGCCGGCCTCGGCCTGACGCTCTACGTCTTCCACCTCGGCGTGGTGATGAGCCTGTTCCTCACCTTCCCGTACTCGAAGTTCGCGCACATGCTCTACCGCACGCTCGCCCTCACCCACGCGCGTATGGCGGGGCTGATCACGAAATAGCCCGGCGCTCGCGCCGGCGGCAAGAGGGCGGGGAGGTCCCCGCCCTCTTCGCATTCCTCTCCTACTCGCGCGTTGCGCGTCGTGCCTCGCGCCTCGCAACGATCTTCTCGATCTCGTCCATCGCCCAGGTCATCTGGGCCTCGAGGGCGCGGTACGGCTCGGGGGTGGCGAGGTCGACGCCGGCCTCCTTGAGCAGCTCGTACGGGTAGCGCGAGCCGCCCGCTTTCAGCAGCGCCAGGTAGCGGTCGCGCGCCGCCGTGTCGCCGGCGAGCACCTCGCGCGCGAGCTGCGTCGAGGCGGCCAGCGAGGTGGCGTACTGGTAGACGTAGAAGTTGTAGTAGAAGTGCGGGATGTACGCCCACTCGACGGTGTAGGCGTCGTCGATCTTCATGACGCCCCGGTCATGGCCGTGGTAGCGTCGCAGCAGCTCGCCGTACATCGCCGAGAGCCGCTCGCCGGTGAGCGCCTCGCCGCGCTCGGCCGCCTCGTGGGTCGCGAGCTCGAACTCGGCGAACATCGTCTGGCGGAAGAACGTGCCGCGCAGGTTCTCGACGTACGAGCCGAGCAGGGAGATGCGCTCGCCGTCAGACTTGGCCTCGTCGAGCGAGCGGCGCAGCAGCAGCGCCTCGTTGAACGTCGACGCCACCTCGGCGATGAAGATCGAGTAGTCGGCGGTCGGGTACGGCTGCGCAGCGTTGGCGAGGTGGGAGTGCATCGCGTGCCCCCACTCGTGCGCCAGCGTCGACACGCTCTCGTAGTCGTCGTTGTAGTTCATCAGCACGTACGGGTGGACGTCGTAGGCGGAGCCGTTGGAGTAGGCGCCGGAGCGCTTGCCGTGCCGCGGGTAGACATCCATCCAGCGCGACTCGAAGCCGCGCCGGACGGTGGCGACGTACTCGGGGCCGAGGGGCGCCAGCGCGGACAGCACCAGCGACTCGCCCTTGTCGATCGGGTACGACGTGTCGAGGCCGGCGACCAGCGGCGGGTAGATATCGTGGTAGGCGAGATCGGCAATACCCAGGAGCCGCCCGCGCAGCTTGAAGGCGCGGTGCAGCGTCGGCAACGCGCGGTTGGCCTCGGCGATCAGCGTGCGATACACCGACTCCGGCACGTTGTTGGCCGCCAGCGAGGAGGCCAGGCAGGTCGGGTAGTTGCGGGCGCGGGCGTAGAACAGGTCGCGCTTGAGCTGCGCGTCGAGGGCGACGCCGAGCGTCCGCTCGTAGGAGCGAAACACCTTCCAGTAGCGGTCGAACACCGCGATGCGGTCGGCGCGGTTCGGCAGCGACCGGTAGCGCGTGTAGCCGGCCTGGTCGACCGTCACGGTCTCCCCCGTCGAGAGCGTGACCTCGGGGTACGGCAGCTCGGCGTTGCGCAGGATCCCCGACATCGTCCCCGGCGCCTGCGCGACCATCCCAGCCAGCGCCAGGAGCCTCTCCTCTCCGGGGGCGAGGGTGTGCGGGCGCAGGCGCTCGAGGTCCTCGAGAAAGAAGCGGTACGGCGCCAGCCCCGGCTCGCCGCCGAGATACGCGGCGACGGTGCCCACGGGCAGCGCGAGAATCTCGGGCGCCAGCCACGCGGAGCGGCCGGCGAAGTCGGTCGCGAGCTGCTGCACCTCCTGGCTGTCGGCGAGCGGCCCGGCGGCGCGCGTGTCCTCGTCGGACGCCATGTGGGAGTACGCGGCCAGCCGCCCGAGCTCCCTGGCCAGGGAGAAGTAGGCGTCGAGCGCACGTTTGAGTGCCGCCGCCGAGTCTGCCAGTGTGCCGCGCCCCGCATCGAGGCGCGGCAGCGCAGCCTGAAACTCCGATCGCGCCGCGAGGAACGCCGCGCGGGTGGGATACAGGTCAGTCAGGTCCCAGCGGACCCTCTCGTCGGCTCTCGTCTCAGCCGCAACTGCAACCGTCGCACTCATGCCGCAACCCAACGCCGCGACCAGGACGAGTATTCTCCGCAGCACGAAGCACCCCCATCGCCCATACGGTGCGGAGTGTAGCGCGCTGTCACCATTACGTAACAGCGCCGGCGCGGTGTTACGGTCGTTTCCCGGCATCGGCCGCGAGGCGCCGCGTAACTGCTGGAGTCGCTGCCATTTTTGAGATTGTGAAATCGGGTACATATCTTGCTTGCATTCTACCCTGCATGGCTGACGACTGTCCCGCGGAGAAGGTGACGCCGGCGCCGGGCCGGCGCGCCGAGCCGTCAAACTGGCGCGAAGCCCAGGTCGGGTGGGCAACCCACCCCAAGGAGGAACTCGATGAGCAAGCTCGTCCCGCCACACGGAAGTAAGGAACTGAAGCCGCTGTTGCTCGAGGGTCCGGCGCTCGCAGCCGAGATCAAGAAGGCGCAGGGTCTCAAGAAGGTGCCGCTGACCAGCCGCGAGACCGGCGACCTCATCATGATGGGGATCGGCGGTTTCACGCCGCTCGACGGGTTCATGGGCTACGCCGACTGGAGGGGCGTCTGCGACGAGTACAAGATGCCTTCCATGAACGGCCTGTTCTGGCCGATCCCGATCACGTTGTCCACCGAGCAGGCGCTCGCCGACTCGATCGCGATCGGCGAGGAGGTCGCCCTCTGGGACACCGAGACCGGTACGCTGATGGCGACCATGAAGGTCACCGAGAAGTACACGATCGACAAGGCGCACGAGTGCCAGCAGGTGTTCCGCACCACCGACGAGAAGCACCCGGGCGTCAAGCTCGTGATGAACCAGGCGCCGGTGAACCTGGCGGGACCGGTGAAGGTCCTCTCCGAGTCGTACTTCCCCGAGCAGTTCAAGGGCCTCTACCAGCGCCCCGCCGAGGCGCGCAGGATGTTCGAGGAGCGCGGGTGGAACACGGTGGCGGCGCTGCAGCTCCGCAACCCGATGCACGGCTCGCACGCCTATCTCGCGTGGATCGCCATCGAGGTGTGCGACGGCGTCTACATCCACCAGCTCGTCGGCAAGCTGAAGGAGGGCGACATCCCCGCCGACGTGCGCGTCAAGGCGATCGACGCCCTGGTCAACAAGTACTTCCGCAAGGAGCGTGTGGCGATGGCCGGCTACCCGCTCGACATGCGCTACGCCGGGCCGCGCGAGGCGCTGCTGCACGCCGTGTTCCGCCAGAACTACGGTTGCTCGCACCTGATCGTCGGCCGCGACCACGCCGGCGTCGGCGACTACTACGGCCCGTTCGACGCCCAGAAGATCTTCCTCGAGATCCCGCAGGACGCCCTCGTGCTGAAGCCGCTCTGCATGGACTGGACGTTCTACTGTTACGAGTGCGGCACGATGGCGTCGATGAAGACCTGCCCGCACGAGACCAAGGCGGTGATCGACGACAACGGCAACTACAAGGGCGGAGCCCGCCTGCTGCTCTCCGGCACCCTGCTGCGCAAGCTCATGAGCGAGGGTAAGCCGGTGCCGCCGGAGTTCTCCAAGCCCGAGGTGATCGCGGTGCTCAAGGAGTACTACGACCATCTCGAGAACAAGGTCGAGATCAAGCTGCACGGCGCCGCCACCGGCGACGTGAAGAAGTAGCCGTCGCGGGGCGCGTCCGCGCCCCGCTCCTATTCAACGTGATGGCCGCTCGCAGAAACGCGAGCGGCCATCAACTTGAACTACACTGCGGATGATGGGGAAAACGCTGCTGCGCTGGTTCGCAGTCGGTCTGTTCGTCGGGCTCGGCGCGGGCGCCGTCGTCGGCGTGACGCTGTCGCGCGGCATCAAGCTGCCGGCGGTCGAGGCGCTCACGGCGTTCCGGCCGGCCGCCGCCACCCAGGTGCGGGCGAAGGACGGCTCGCTGCTCGCGACGTTCTCGCGCGAGAAGCGCATCCCGCTGCCGCCGGAGCAGATCCCGGCGGTGTTCCGCAACGCCGTGATCGCCTCCGAGGACGCCAACTTCTACAAGCACACCGGCCTCGACCCGCGCGGCATCGTGCGCGCTGCCCTGCGCAACGTGCTCAACCTCGGCGCCTCGACGCAGGGGGCGTCGACGATCACGCAGCAGCTCGCCCGCGGGCTGTTCCTCACGCCGGAGAAGAAGCTGACGCGGAAGATCAAGGAGGCGCTGCTCGCCATCGAGATCGAGCAGCGCTTCTCCAAGGACGAGATCCTCGCCCTCTACGTCAACCAGGTGTACTTCGGCCACGGGACCTACGGCGTCGAGTCCGCGGCGCGCTTCTTCTACGGCAAGCCGGCGGCGCAGCTCACGGTGCCCGAGGCCGCGCTCCTCGCCGGCATCGTGCAGCGCAACGACAACCAGTCGCCGCTCCGCCACCCGGCGCGCGCGCTCGCCCGCCGCGACTACGTGCTCGGGCGCATGCTCGACGAGGGGATGATCACCCGCGCGGCGTACGACGCGGCGCGCGCGAGCCCGCTCGGCGTCAAGCCGCACTACGATCGCAACCCGCACGCCGCCTACTTCATCGAGGAGGTCCGGAGAGCGGTCGAGGAGCGCTTCGGCAGCAAGGCGATGCTCGAGGGCGGCCTCGAGGTGACGACCACGCTCGACCCGGCCCTGCAGGCCCTCGCCGAGACGGCGGTGCGCGACGGCCTGGTCGCGTTGCAGCGGCGGCTGGGGTGGCCGGGAGCGCGGCGCAACCTGCGCGGTGAACGAGCGGCCGACGCCGCGGCGTGGCGCGACCCCACATGGCGTTTCCTGAAGTGGCAGCGCGGCGAGCTCGCCTACGCCGTGGTCACCGAGGTGCGCGCCGAGGTGGCCACGCTGCGCATCGGCGACCGCCAGGCCCGCCTCCTGCCGGCGGGCGCAACGTGGACCGGCAGGACAAACCTGACGCGGCTGTGCACGGCGGGCGACGTGCTGCTCGTCCGCCTCTACGACGCCCCGGAGCAGGCGGACCGGCCCGTGCTGGTCGAGCTCGAGGGCGAGCCGAGCACCGAGAGCGCCATGATCGTGATCGACAACCGCACGGGTGCGATCCTCGCCCTCGTCGGCGGCTTCGACTACGAGCGCTCGGAGTGGGATCGCGCCATGCAGGCGGCGCGCCAGTGCGGCTCGGCGTTCAAGCCTTTCGCCTACGCCGCCGCGTTCGAGCGCGGGTTCGCTCCGAACGACCTGATCCTCGACGCGCCGGTGCTGCTCCCCGACGAGCGCGGCCTGCCCACCTACTGCCCCCTCAACTACTACCTGCGTTTCGATGGCATGGTCACGCTCCGCCACGCGCTCGAGCACTCGCTCAACGCTTCCGCCGCCAAGCTGCAGCAGCTCGTCACCGGGGCGGCGGTCATCGACGCCGCCCGCCGCCTCGGCATCAGGCGCCCGCTCGCCGATGTCTCCTCGCTCTCGCTCGGCGCCTTCGAGGTGACGCTGCTCGAGCTCGCCGCCGCATACTCCGGGCTGGCGAACCGCGGCCAGGCCGCCGAGCCGTACTTCATCGCGCGGGTGCGCGACGCCCAGGGAACGGTGCGGCTCGAGCAGCGTCCGGAGGTGCGGCAGGCGGTGCGGGAGGATGTGGCGTACATGGTGACGCAGGTGCTGCACGGCGTCGTCCAGCGCGGCACTGCCGTCGCGGCGAGGGAGCTCCCGGGGCACCTTGCCGGAAAGACCGGCACCACGGACCGCTACACCGACGCCTGGTTCATCGGCTACACGCCGCGGATCACCTGCGGCGTGTGGGTCGGCCGCGACGTGAAGACGCCGATCGGGCGGGGCATGAGCGGCGCCGAGGCCGCGCTGCCGACGTGGATCCGCTTCATGCGGGCGTACCTCGCTGGCGCGGCGGGCGGCGCCGTCGACGACGAGTTCCCGCAGCCGGCCGGCGTCGCCCTCGTCGCGGTCGACCGACGCACCGGCCTGCGCGCCGTCCCCGCCTGCGGCGCCGACGTGATCCTCGAGGCGGTCCCCGAGAACCGCAGCGTCGACGAGTGCTCCCAGCGCATGCACACCCTGGTCTCGCTGCCGTGGGCGCAGCAGCTCCCCTACTACACCTACCGGCCGGGAGAGCCCGTGACCACGCCGGAGTCGGTGGCCGCCGCAGCGGCCAAGATGTCGCGGCCGGAGGCCGAGCGCGACGTCGCGCCGACGGCGCCGACGGCCGGCACAGCCGCGAGTACGCTATGATGTGCGTTCCTCCATGGCGCGCGCCCGCCGCCGAGGAGAGCGAGGACAGATGACGCCCTACCTCGAAGCGACGCTGCAACAGGATCTCGACCGCATCCGCGGCAAGGTCGAGGAGATGGGCGATCTCGCCGAGCGGGCCGTGCGCGCGGCGATCCGCTCGGTCGTCGAGGGCAACCGCCAGCTCGCCTACGCGGTCATCCTTCGCGACCAGTACATCGACGAGGCGGAGAAGCAGCTCGACCGCCTGTGCGTGCAGTTCCTCGTTCGCCACCAGCCGGCGGCCAGCCTGCTGCGCTTCGCCTACGCCACGCTGAAGGTCAACCTCGAGCTCGAGCGGGTCGGCGACTACGCTGAAGGGATCGCCCGCGAGGCGCTCAAGCTGGCGCAGATCGAGGCGCCGCTGCCGGTTGACCGCATGCGGAAGATCGGCGACCTTGCGGTCCCCATGCTGCACGACGCGATCCGGGCGTTCGTCACGCAGGACCCCGACCTGGCTCGCCGGACGATCGAGTCCGACGAGGCCGTCGACCTCCAGCGCGACCACCTCACCTCCGAGCTCATGGAGTCGTTCAGTGCAGGCACGCTCCCGCTCGAGGCCCTCTACCCGCTGGTGATGGTGGCGCGGCGTCTCGAGCGTGTCTCCGACCAGGCGCGCAACGTCTCGATGGAGACGCTCTACATGTGCACGGGCGAGATCGCCAAGCACCCGGGGTCGGATCTGCTGCGCGTTCTCTTCGTCGACGAGCGGAACGCCTGCCGGAGCGTGATCGCGGAGTCCATCGGCACTCGCCTGGCCGAGCCCGGCTTCGCGTTCTCCAGCGCCGGTCTCGACCCGAGGCCCATCGACCAGAGGACGACCGCGTTCATGGCGGCGCGCGGCTTCGATGTCGCCCGTTTCGTGCCGCGCGCGCTCACCCAGGTGCCGAACCTCGACCACGAGGACGTCATCGTGCTGCTCGCGCCGGAGGCCAGGCGGGCTTTCCCCCGGCGGCCGCGCAGCGCCGTACTGCTGGAGTGGCCGGTGCGCGACCCGAGCGCTGCTCAGGGCGACGAGGACGACGTGCGGCGGGCGTACGAGGAGACCTTCGATTTCATCGAAGGCCACATCCACGACCTCGTCTCGGCAATCAAGGACACGAGCCGTGGCTGAGAGCGCCCGTGCCCGACCTGCGTGGCCCGCCGCCGGCCCTCCCTCCTGATCTTCCCCGACGGAATGAGGTGAACATGAGCCGAATCCCCCACGGGTGCGCGCGCATGCAGGCCGGTCCAGCGGTGGTTCTCGCCCTGGCCTGCGGGCTTCTCGGCGGGTGCGGCGGCGGAACGAGCGTGCCGGCGCCCGCGACCATCCAGCTCAAGGGCTCGGACACCATGGTGAACGTCATGCAGGCGTGGGCCGAGGCGTACAAGCACGTCGCGCCGGGCGTCGACGTCGAGGTGTCCGGCGGCGGCTCCGGCGTCGGCATCGCGGCGCTCGTCAGGGGCGCCATCGACGTGGCGGCATCGAGCCGCGCCATGAAGCCCGAGGAGATCGCGCAGGCGGTGCGCAGCACGGGCAGGACGCCGGTCGAGTTCATCGTCGGCTACGACGCGCTGGCCGTGTACGTCAACCGGGCCAACCCGCTCTCGGCGATCGGAGTGGAGCAGCTTCGCGAGATCTTCGCCGAGGACGGCGCGCTCACGAAGTGGTCGCAGCTGGGCGTGACGATCCCGGGGTCGGACTCGGACGAGATCGTCCGCGTGAGCCGGCAGTCGAGCTCCGGCACGTACGAGTTCTTCCGCGAGCACGTGCTCGGCAAGCGCGACTTCAAGCTCGGCTCGCGCGACATGAACGGCTCCAAGGAGGTCGTCGAGCTGGTGGCGCACACGCCGACGGCGATCGGCTACAGCGGCATGGGCTATGCGACGGCCGAGGTCAAGATGCTGGGCCTGAGCACGGCGCCGGGCGCCGCTCCGGTCGCGCCGTCGGTCGAGGCGACGCTCGACAGGAGCTACCCGCTCGCCCGCTCCCTGCAGCTCTACACCCTGGGTCGGCCCGAAGGCGAGGTGATGCGGTTCGTCGACTGGGTTCGCTCCGAAGCGGGCCAGCGGATACTGCAGGACAGCGGGTACGTCCCGAGCGCGGCGCCCGATGGGAGGGCCTCGTGAGCGCCGAGCTCGTGGCGGGGACCAGCGGAGGGCACCGCCGTCGGGCATGGGAGTCGTGAGGCGCCCGTGCACTCCGGCACCGCCATTCCCGCCCCCGCAGCGGCGCCCCGACCGCGCCGTTCGCGAGCGAGCGTCGCAGCCGAGGCGCTGCTCGAAGCGCTGATCCGTACCGCCGGCGTCAGCGCCGTCATCTTCGTGCTGGCGATCTTCCTGTTCATATTCCGCGAGGCGGCGCCGGTGCTCTTCGACCACGAGTTCCGTCTCGGCGAGTTCCTCTTCTCGCCCGAGTGGTACCCGACCTCGGAGAACAACGTTCGCTACGGCATCCTGGCGCTCATCGTCGGCACCTTCGGCGTCACGCTGCTGGCGCTCGCGCTGGCGGTGCCGTTCGGCCTCGGCGCCGCGGTGTTCATCTCCGAGTTCTGCCGCCCGCGCACGCGGGAGACGCTGAAGATCGTGATCGAGCTGCTCGCCGCCATCCCCAGCGTCGTCTGGGGCTTCATCGGGCTGACCGTGATGAGCCGGGTGATTGTCGCGGTCACCGGCGCGCCCGTCGGCGTCAACCTGCTCAACGGCGCGCTCATCCTTGCGCTGATGAGCGTGCCCGTCATCGTGTCGATCGGCGAGGATGCCCTCAAGGCGGTGCCCGACTCGTATCGGGAGGCCGCGATCTCGCTCGGAGCGACGCGCTGGCAGACGGTGTACCGCGCGCTCATTCCGGCTGCGCGCAACGGGCTGCTCGCAGCGGTGCTGCTCGGCGTGGGGCGGGCGGTGGGTGAGACGATGGCGGTGCTCATGGCCACCGGTCACGCGGTCCAGATCCCGCACGGGTTGCTCGATTCGATCCGCACGCTCACCGCCAACATCGCGGCCGAGCTCGGCGAGGCGCCGGCAGGGTCCGGCCACTACCGCGTGCTCTTCCTCACCGGCACGCTCCTGTTCTGCATCACGTTCGCCGTCAACCTCGCCGCCGACCTCGCGGTCCGCGGCGTGCGCCGGAGGTGACGCGATGACCACGGCGCCGGCCGCCCCCGCGCGCTTCGCCAGGACCGCGCAGGTCGTGCGCGCCGAGCGCGCCGAGGCTGCTGCGAAGCTCGTGTTCGGCGCGATGGCGACAGCGATGATCGTGCCGCTCGTAGCGATCATCGCCTTCCTCGTCTACCGCGCCTGGCCGTCGCTCGAATGGAGCTTCCTCGTAGACCTGCCGCGGCGCGGGATGCGGGACGGCGGCATCTGGCCGGCGTTCGTCGGGACGCTGTACCTCGTGGTCATCTCGCTCGCGGTCGCGGCCCCGATCGGCGTGATGGCGGCGATCTACCTCAACGAGTACTCCCGCGACAACTGGTTCAACAGGCTCATCAACCTGGCCGTGCTCAACCTCGCCGGGGTGCCGAGCATCGTGCACGCCCTGTTCGGACTCGGGGCGTTCGTCTACGCGGCGCGCTTCGGCTACTCGATTCTGTCGGCGTCGCTGACGCTCGCGATCATGACGCTGCCGGTGATCATCGCCAGTACGCGGGAGGCGCTCGCCGGGGTGCCGCGGGCGTTTCGCGAGGCGTGCTGGAACGTCGGCGCGACGCGCTGGCAGACGATCCGAGCGGTCGTTCTGCCGAATTCGATCAGCGGCATCCTCACCGGGATCATCCTCCAGGTCAGCCGCGCGGCCGGCGAGACGGCGCCGATCATGTTCACCGGCGCCGTGTTCTTCAAGGCCGTGCAGCGCGGCGACCTGTTCCCCTACCGGCTCGGCGACCAGTGCATGGCGCTGTCGATGCATCTCTACACCGTCTCCACACAGGTTCCGGACGTGAGGGACTCGATCCCCTACGCGACCGCCGTGGTGCTGCTCGGCTCGGTGCTGCTGGTCAACGCCTGCGCGATCGCCTTCCGCGTCTGGCTGCGCAACCGGAAGCGCTGGTGACCCGATGGCAGCGACGATCCCGCCCGCGATCGCAGTCGAGGAGCTGCGCCTGTCCTACGGGACGCACGAGGTCCTGCACGGGATCACCTTCGACGTGCGGCGGCACGAGATCTTCGGCGTCATCGGCCCGGCGCAGTCGGGCAAGACGTCGCTGCTGCGCTGCCTGAACCGGACGATCGAGCTGGCCGGGAACGCCACCACCAGCGGCGCCGTGCGGGTCGACGGCGGGGACGTGCGGGAGGTGCGCGACGTCTACGCGCTGCGGCGCAAGATCGGGATGGTGGCGCCGCTCCCGGTCGGCCTGCCGGTGTCGATCTACGACAACGTGGCGTTCGCACCACGCTGCGCCGGGATGACCCGCAGGGCCGAGCTCGACGCCATCGTGGAGCGCTGCCTGCGCCAGGCGGCCCTGTGGGACGAGGTCAAGGACCGGCTGCACTCGCTCGGCACGGCGCTCTCCGGCGGCCAGCAGCAGCGCCTCACGATCGCGCGCGCTCTCTCGCACGAGCCCGAGATCCTCTGCCTCGATGAGTTCTCGATCGCCATCGACCCCGTCACCACCATGCGCATCGAAGACGTACTGAAGGAGCTGCGCAACGCGATGACGATCGTGCTGGTGACCAACCTCGTGCAGCAGGCGCGCCGCCTTGCCGACCGCACCATGTTCCTGTGGAACGGCGACATCGTCGAGCTGGGCGACACCAACGTGGTTTTCTCCGACCGCCCGGCGAGTCCCCGCACGTACGACTACGTCCAAGGGATCTTCGGATGAGCCCGATGGACGGCCACGCCATCGCGACGAGGGGCCTCAACCTCTGGTACGGCTCCTTCCAGGCGCTCGCGGACGTCACCCTCGCCATCAGGAGCGGCGTCATCACGTCGCTGATCGGTCCTTCCGGCTGCGGCAAGACTACGCTGCTGCGCTGCTTCAACCGCGTGAACGAGCGATACCCGGACGTCCGCACCACGGGCGCCATCGAGATCCTCGGCCAGGACATCTACGCTGCAGGGGTGTCGCTGGTCGAGCTTCGCAAGGCCGTCGGGATGGTGTTCCAGCGGCCCAATCCGCTGCCGCTCACGGTCTTCGAGAACGTCGTGTTCGGCCTGCGCGTGCACTCGCGGCCGCGCGACCTCAAGCGCGCGGACCTCGATGCCGCCGTCGAGAAGGCGCTCACCGAGGTCGGGCTGTGGCGGGACTTGAAAGATCGGCTCAACGTGCGCGCCACCTCGCTGCAGCTCGAGCAGCAACAGAAGCTGTGCATCGCCCGCCTGCTGCCGCTCAAGCCCGAGGTCATCCTGATGGACGAGCCGTGCTCCGCACTGGACGTGGAGGGCACCCGCGCCATCGAGGAGCTGATGTTCGCGCTGCGTGAGCGCTACACCATCGTGATCGTCACGCACAACATGGCGCAGGCGCGCCGGGCTTCCGACGAGTGCGTGTTCATGCTCCTCGGCCGCGTGGTCGAGCACGGCGCCACCTCGGAGCTCTTCCTCAACCCGCGCAACCCGAAGACGGCGGAGTACATCGAAGGAAGATACGGATAGAGGTCGCGGCAGGCGGCGGGCCTCTTGACTCCTCGCCCCTTCCTACCCCTTGCCGACGATGTCGGCGAATTCCTCGAGGAACGGTGCGGCCGGCATGAAGCCGGGAATCCGTCCCACCTCCCGGCCCTCCGCATCCAGGAAGAGAATGGTCGGATACCCCTGCACGCGGTAGCGGCGGGCCGCCTCGCGACCTTCGCGCTCGGCGTCGAGCTTCACCGGAATGACGCGTTTGAGCTCCGCCAGGACCGCCGCGTCGCTGAACGTCTTCTGGTCCATGACGTCGCACCACTTGCACCACTCGGTGAAGAAGTCGACCATCACCACCTTGTTCTCGCTGCCAGCGCGCGTCAACGCAGCGGCCAGGTCGTTCTCCCAGGGGACCGCAGCGGCGGAGCGGCCGCCGACGTGCGAGCCGGCCCGCCCGCACGCGCCCAGCGTCAGCGCCAGCAGCAGCACCGCCATCTTCTCCCGAACCCTCATGCCGAGCCCCTCCCCGGCGGGTACACCCGCCGCCGAGATGCAGACTGTAACACCCGCGCGGCGGCTCGCATGCCCGCTCGCCGCGCCGCCGCTCGGCCCCTGCGCCCGCTCTCCGAAGGTTTGATCATCACCATACGTGTCTTCCGAACGTTTGTCGGATAGAATGCAATCCGACACCACTTCTTATTGCATAGTTATCCAATCTCATGGAACTCTTGACAATCGCGACGGTGCTCCACTAGCGTCGCCCTCAACTTTTCGGTCGTGCTTCCCGCGCGGGGTCACCCTGCTCGGGGCGGAGGACAGGATGAGGCGTCTTGTCGTGGCTCTGCTGGCGCTCGGGCTCCTGGGCACCCAGGCGTTCGCCGCCAACACGCAACCCCAACCCTTGATGACGACCGCGCAGGCGCGGGCGCTGGCCGACCTCCCCGAGGTCCGTACGCTGGCGCTCGACGCTGGCGGCGTCCCGACGTTCATGGCCGGGCGGCTAGGCCACCTCGGGCCCGGCGATCCGGCGAGCGCCGCGCTGCGCTTCGTCGAACGGATGCGCCCGCTGCTGCGCGCCAACGGAAGCGAGGAGCTCGCCGCGGTTCGCTCCGAGACCGACGACCTCGGCCAGGTGCATGTGCGGCTGCAGCAGTACCACCGCGGATTGCGCGTGGTGGGCGGCGAGCTCGTGGTCCATGCCGACCAGGCCACGGGCGAGGTGAGGGTCGTCAACGGGCGTTTCGTCCCCGACGAGGGGCTGCCCGCGCGTCCCCGCATCGGCGCCGAGGCGGCCCTGCTCAAGGCCGCGCAGGACGCCGAGATCAGCGGCGGCCGTGTGCTCGATCAGCCCGAGCTGCTGTACGTCGTCTCCCACGACGAGAAGACCTACCTGGCGTGGTCGGCGCTCGTTGCCTACGAGGGCGCGTACGGCCCCGCCGTCGACCGCCTGTTCGCCAACGCGCTCGACGGCGACCTGGTGACGCTGCACCCGACGATCCACTCGGCGAAGAACCGCAAGATCTACAACGGCAACCACACCAACCCCGACAACCCGACGCTGCCGGGCACGCTGATGTTCCAGGAGGGCGCCACCAGCTCCTCGGACGCAGCGGCGTGGGACTGCTACGTCAACTTCGGATACACCTACGACTACTACAAGAACCGCTTCAACCGCGACTCGTTCGACAACGCCGGCGCGGCGCTGATCGGCACCGTGCACGTCGGCACCAACTGGGTCAACGCCTACTGGAACGGCACCCAGATGGTGTTCGGCGACGGCGACGGCACGCAGGCGACGTACCTGTCGAAGGCGCTCGACATCGTCGCTCACGAGCTCACCCACGCCGTCACCGACCGCACCGCCGACCTCGTCTACCAGAACGAGTCGGGCGCGCTCAACGAGGCGATGTCGGATGTCTTCGCCGCCGGCGCCGAGGCTTACAAGGACGGCTCGGCGAACGCCGACACGTGGAAGATCGGCGAGGACGCGTGGACGCCGGCGACCTCCGGCGACGCCCTGCGCTACATGAACAACCCGACGCAGGACGGCTACTCGGCGGACTACTACCCCGAGCGGCTCTACCCCTCCTGCACGCCGACGTCGAGCAACGACTACTGCGGCGTGCACGGCAACAGCGGCATCGCCAACCTCGCCTTCTACCTCCTCTCGCAGGGCGGCACGCACCCGCGCTCGAAGACCACGACGAACGTGCCCGCCATCGGCATCGCCAAGGCGGAGCAGATCTTCTACCGCGCCCTCACCACCGGCCTGATGACCTCGACGACCAACTTCCAGGGCGCCCGCAACGCCACCAAGACCGCCGCCGAGCAGCTCTACGGCACGACGGCTGCCGAGGTCGCGGCGGTGACGGCGTGCTGGGACGCCGTCGGCGCCCCCGGCGGCACCGTGCCGGTGACCACGCTGACCAACGGCGTCTCCCTCGGCAGCCAGGGCGCCTCGACCGGCAACTACCTGCATTACAAGATCACCGTCCCGTCCGGCCAGACCTCGCTGGTGGTGACCACCACCGGCGGCACCGGCGACGCCGACATGTACGTCAAGCGCGGCACGCAGGCGAGCTCGTCGACCTACGACGGCAAGTCGGAAGGCTCGACATCCGCCGAGACGGTGACGATCTCGAACCCGGTGGCCGGCGATTTCTACATCGCACTCTACGCCTACTCGACGTTCTCGGGGGTCACGATCAAGGCGACTTACACCGGCTCCACGCCGACGTTCACGCTCGCGGCGTCGCCGACCTCGCTGACCGTCGCCCAGGGCGCCTCCGGCACCTCGACGATGACGACCACGGTCAGCGGCGGCTTCAACAGCGCCGTTGCGCTCTCCGCTTCCGGCGCCCCGAGCGGCGCCACCGTGAGCTTCAGCCCGACCTCGATCGCGGCGCCGGGCTCCGGCACCTCGACGATGACGTTCGCGGCGGGCACCGCGGCCGCCGGAACCTACACGATCACCGTAACCGGCTCGGGCGGCGGCGTGACGAAGACCGCGACGGTCTCCGTCACCGTGACCGCCACCAGTGGCGTCACCGTCCTGACAAACGGCCAGACGGTGTCCAACATCTCGGTCGCCACAGGGGCCTGGAAGCACTACAAGCTCACCGTCCCGGCGAGCCAGACCAGCCTGGTGATCACCATGTCGGGCGGCAGCGGCGACGGCGACCTGTACGTCAAGCGCGGCGCCCAGCCCACGTCTTCCTCGTACGACTACCGTCCCTACAAGACCGGCAACAACGAGTCGGTCAGCGTCACGAACCCCGCCGCCGGCGACTGGTACATCTCGATCTACGGGTACTCGGCGTGCTCCGGCGTGTCGCTGGTCGCCACCTACTCGGCCTCGGGCGGCGGCACGACGATGAACGAGACGGAGTCGAACAACACCACGGGGACCGCCAACACCATCTCCACCTCCGGGACCACCGTGACCGGGTACGTCGGCTCGTCGACCGACTCCGACTACTTCAAGATCACGCTGCCGGCCGGCAGGACGCTCACCGCCGATCTCACCGTGCCCTCCACCAAGGACTACGACCTCAAGCTCTACAACGCCTCGGGCACCCAGATCGGGTCGAGCACCAACGGCACCGGCGCTGCCGAGAAGATCACCTACACCAACAGCGGCTCGGCGAGCATCACCGTGTACCTGCGCGTGTACGGCTACAACGGCGCGTACTCCACCACCCTCGCCTACCAGCTCAAGGCGACCTGGTAGAGGCTGCTGCGTTCTCAACACGGCGCCCCCGGCCCCGGCCGGGGGCGCCGTTGCTCTACGTGAGCCGCGGGCCGCCGCGCTCGAGCGGCGAGGTCAGGCACACCTCGGTGGCCGAACGGATGAAGCCCGCAACGCGGTGGACCCGCGTGACCAGCAGCTCCTGCAGGTGGCTGGTGTCGCGGGCGCGGATCTTGACCACGAGGTCGTACTCGCCGCTCACCACGTGCACCTCCTCGACCTCGGGGATCGCGCGCAGGTCGGCCACGGTGCGCTCGACCCGGTCGGCCAACTCGGTGCGCAGGTGAATGAGCGCCGTCACCGTATACCCGAGCGCCCGCGGGTCGAGGCGAACGCCGAACCCCTGCACCACGCCGCTCCGCCGCAGCTTGGCGAGGCGCTCGTGCACCGTGGCGGGGGCGACGCCGGCGCGGCGGGCGATCTCGGAGAGGGCCATGCGGCCGTTCTCCTGCAACGCCAGAATGATGGCACGATCGAGCTCGTCGACCTTCATGCCTGCATCTTACGCCACGCCGCCGGGCCGGGGCGGCCTCGCGGCCCCGCACCTGCGCCGGCGCGACTCCTCATGCGGGTGTGCCCCGCGCACGCTGCACAGGTGCGGGAGGGCCGGCGCCCTCGCCGGTCCGGCGTTGCCGCCGCCGCGCGAGCGGGTTATTCTCCCCGCCTGTGGGCGGGGCGACGATCGAGTTCGACCGGATCGGCAAGCGATTCGGTGCGCGGGCGGTGCTTTCGGACGTCTCCGGCGCCGTGCGTCCGGGGAGCGTGACCGTCGTGGCCGGTCCGAACGGTTCCGGGAAGTCGACGCTGCTCAACGTCCTCGCCGGTGCGCTGCGGCCGTCGTCCGGCCGCGTCCGGTATCTCGCCGACGGCGCCGAGATCGAGCGCGCGCGCTGGCACGAGCGGCTCGGCATGGCGGCGCCGGACATGGCGGTGTACGAGGAGCTGACGGCGCTCGAGAACCTCGAGTTCTTCGCCCGCGTGCGCGGCATCGACGCCGGCGGCCGGCGCCTCGGCGACCTGCTCGCGGGGCTCGGACTGGCGGCGCGCGACCAGCGCCGCCGGGTGGGGACGTACTCCTCGGGCATGAAGCAGCGGGTCAAGCTGGCGCAGGCGGTCGTCCACGACCCGGAGGTGCTGCTGCTCGACGAGCCGTCCTCCAACCTCGACGAGGCGGGCCACCGCGCGGTCGCCGACCTGGTGGCGCGGCTCCGGAGCCGGACGGCGATCGCGGTGGCCACCAACGATCCGCGGGAAGTGGCGTGGGGCGATGCGGCGATCCAGCTTGGCGCGTGAGGCGGCCGCGGTGCTCGCCAAGGAGCTGCGCTCGGAGTTGCGCAGCCGGGTCGCCCTCAACGCGGTGGGCCTGTTCGCGCTGACGACGCTGGTCGCGGTCGCCTACCAGATCGGGCCGTACCGCATCCAGGAGCAGGACCGCCCGCACCTGCTGGCCGCCCTGCTGTGGATCATCCTGTTCTTCGCGGCGCTCTCCGGCCTGGCACGGGTGTTCGTCAAGGAGGAGGACGCGCACACCGCCAAGGCGCTGCGCCTGGCGGCGCGCCCGCTCGCGGTGTTCGCCGGCAAGCTGCTGTTCAACCTGCTGCTGCTGCTCGCGCTCGAGGCGTGCATCGTGCCGCTCTACCTGGCGCTGATGGCGTACTCCGTGGCCGGCCCGTGGGGGTTGGTCGCGGTGCTCGTCTGCGGCAGCGCGGCGCTGGCCACGACGACGACGCTGGTCGCCGCGATCATCGCGCGCGCTTCCGGCTCGGGCACGCTGTTCGCGGTGCTGACGGTGCCGATCGCGCTCCCCCTCCTCGTGGTCCTCATCCAGGGCACGCGGGCCGCCGCCGCCGAGCCCGCCTTCGCCGCCGTCCTGCCGGCGCTGCAGGCGATCGTCTCGCTCACCGGCGTGCAGCTCGTGGCTTCCATCTCACTCTTCCCGGTGGTGTGGCATGACTAAGCGACTGTGGCCGTGGCTGCTGTTCGTCTGGATGCTCGTCGTCGTCTGGGCGGCGTTCTTCTACGCCCCGTCGGCGAAGGGGTTCAAGGGCGAGTCGGCACGCATCGTGTTCTTCCACGTTCCCCAGGCGTGGGTGGCGGTGCTGGCGTTCTGCGTCAACCTCATCGCGTCGCTGCGCTACCTGCGCGGCCGCGACGCGATCGACGACGCCCGCGCCGCGGCGGCGGCGCGGCTCGGGCTGGTGTTCTCGGTCCTCGCGACAGTGACCGGCTCGCTGTTCGCCCGCGTGATGTGGGGGAGCTTCTGGAACTGGGACCCGCGCGAGGTGTCGATCGCCATCCTGCTGCTCGTCTACGCCGCCTACTTCGCGCTGCGCGAGGCGATCGCGGATGAGGAGCGGCGCGCCTCGCTGTCCGCCTCCTACGCCGTGCTGGCGTTCGTGACGATGCCGTTCCTTGTATTCGTGGTGCCGCGCATCTACTGGTCGCTGCACCCCGACACGATCATCAACACCCGCGGCTCGCTCGACATGGAGTCGCGGATGTTCCAGACCCTGATGGCCTCGTTGGCGGGATTTACCGGACTGTTCTTCTGGTTATACTCGCTGGACGTGCGGCTGGCGCGCGTCGGGATCGGGCGCGAAGCGCGCAGGGAGGAGTGAGATGCCGGCAGTGGAGAGCCTCGTCTGGGTGGCTGCCGTCACCGCGGTGATCTGGGCCGGCGTGTTCCTCTACTGCCTCGCACTCGAGCGGCGGGTGCGCCGCCTGGAGGAAGGTGAATGAGCCGGAGAACGCTGTGGACCGTGCTGGGACTGGGGGCGATCGCCGCATTCGTGGCGTTCGGCGCCGGCGCGTTCAAGTCGAACCTCACCCCGTACGTGAGCTTCGAGAAGGCCCGCACCGCGGGATCGGCCGTGCAGGTGGCCGGGAAGCTTGTCGAGCACTCGGACAGCTTCGACGAGGCCAGCTCGCGCCTCGTCTTCACGCTTTCGGACGAGCAGGGCCAGCAGCTCAGGGTGGCGTACAGGGGGATGAAACCCGGGAACTTCAACGAGGCCACGCAGGTCGTCGCGATCGGCAGGTACCGCGACGGCGTGCTGGAGGCCGAGAAGCTGCTCGTGAAGTGCCCGTCCAAGTACCAGGGAGTCGAGGAGAAGGAGTACACGTCCCGCTCCTCGTGACGCGCGGCGCGGGCGCGCCGGCTGGCAGTGGCTGGGGGGGAAGATGTTCATTCCTGGCGTTATCGCGCTGTGGGTCGCTTTCGCGGCCCTGTGCGCTTCGACCACTTACTACGTCCTGAGCCTGCGCGGCAACGGCGGCGCGCGCACGCAGGCGCGGCAGTTCTACGCGCTCACGACGTTCGCGGTCCTCGCGGCGAGCGGGATGCTGCTGTACCTCATCCTCACCCACGACTTCCGCATCCACTACGTGTTCTCGTACTCCGACCGGTCGCTGCCGTTCGGCTATCTGTTCTCGACGTTCTGGGCGGGCCAGGAGGGCAGCTTCCTGCTCTGGCTGCTCGCTGGAGCGCTCATCGGGCTGCCGCTGATCCGCTACGCCCGCCACTACGAGGACCGCACGCTGATCGTCTACAACCTGACGCTGGCGTCGCTGCTCCTCATACTCCTGAAGCAGTCGCCGTTCCGTTTCCTCGACGGCCTGCCGCCCGGGCAGGCGCCGTTCGACGGCCAGGGGCTCAACCCGCTCTTGCAGAACCCGTGGATGACCATCCACCCACCGATCATGTTCTTCGGCTACGCCGCGACCGCGGTGCCCTTTGCATTCGCGGTCGCCGCGCTGTGGGGGCGCCGCTACGACGAGTGGGTGAAAGCATCGCTGCCGTGGGCGCTGTTCACCGTCGTCACGCTCGGCTGCGCCATCCTGCTCGGCGGCTACTGGGCGTACGTCACCCTCGGCTGGGGCGGCTACTGGGGGTGGGACCCGGTGGAGAACTCCTCCCTCGTCCCCTGGCTCTCCTCGGCGGCGCTGGTGCACGGCATGCTGCTGCAGCGGGCGCGGGGGCGCTTCCGCAAGCTGAACTTCGCCCTCGCCATGCTGTCGTTCGTCCTCGTCGTCTACGCGACGTTCCTGACGCGCTCGGGGGTGCTCGCCGACTTCTCGGTCCACTCGTTCGTCGATCTCGGGATCACCGGGTGGCTGGTGGCCAACCTCGCGGCGTTCGCCGTGATCGGCTTCGCGGGCCTGGCGTGGCGCTGGCGCGAGATCCCGGCGCAGGCCGGCGACGAGCCGTTCCTGTCTCGCACCGTGTTCTTCGTGCTGGCGATCTCGACGCTCCTCGGCACCGCCGGGATGGTCCTGCTCGGTACCTCCGCGCCGCTGATCACCCGCCTGGCGTCGGAGCCCTCGCAGGTCGGCCCTGCGTTCTACAATCGAGTCACGCTGCCGGTGGGGATCCTCTTCGCGACGCTGCTCGGCATCGTTCCCTACCTCCACTGGCGCGGGACCCACGACGCCTTCCGCAGGCGCATCGCCGCGTCGCTCAGCGCCGCCGCCCTCCTCACCGCCGTGGGTCTTGCCTTCGGAGCGCGCGGGACCCTGTACACGGCGTTCCTGTTCGCCTCGCTGTTCGCGTTCGCCTCCAACCTCGTCAAGACCGTCGAGGAGGTGCGCAAGGCGCGCCTGCGGGCCGCCGGCGGCTACCTCGCACACGTCGGCCTCGGTCTCATGCTCGCCGGGGTCATCACGTCGTCGGCGTTCGACCGCAGCGAGAAGGTCGTGCTGCCGCTGGGCGAGAGCAAGCAGGCGCTGGGGTACACCCTGACGTTCCGCGGCGTTGACAAGCCGACGCCGAACGCCCGCGACGCGATGCTGGTCGAGGTCAGGGACGGCGCCGGCCGCGCCTACATGGCGCGCCCGAAGATGTTCCGCAACGAGAAGTCGAACCAGCTCGTCGCCAACCCCGACGTACGGGTGGGCATGACCCACGACGTCTACGTCGCGCCGATCGAGTTCGACCCCGGTCGCCGACCCGAGACCGGGACGACGCTCGAGCTCGGCAAGGGCGAGACCGGAACCGTCGGCCCGTTCACTATCACGTTCACCGGCTTCGACATGGGCGGCGCGCACGGGGAAGGCGAGACGATGAGCGTCGCCGCCGTCCTCAGCGTCACGGGGGGCGGCGCGGCGCAGCAGGTCAGGCCGACGCTCACGTCGGGCCCGCAGGGGCTGCGTCCACAGGCGGCCCCGCTGCCCGGCGACGGCGGCGCCACGGTCTCGGTCGCCGGGGTGAACGCCAGCGCGGGCCGCGTGCGGCTTGAGGTCAGCGGCGTCTCATCTGGCGTCGCCAGGCGCGTCAGCCTCCGGAAGGGCGAGACGTTGACGTACCGCGGAGCGGCCTTGACGTTCGACGACTTCGACCTCTCGGACTTCGACCCGCAGGCCGGCAAGATCAACATCGGCGTCGTGCTCATGCTCGGCGGCGCCTCTCCCGCCGCGGGCGGCGGCGAGATCACCGCGTACTATCGCAGCGACGGTGCGGCGGAGACGCACGTCGACGCCGCCGTTCCAGGGCTCGAGGGCGTCATGGTGCGCGTCGGGCGCATGAACCCGAACGAGAAGAGCGTGGAGCTGCTGGTGCTCGATGCCGCCGCACCCGCGGACCCCGGTGAGCCGGCCCGGTTCTCGGCCGACTTCACGATCAAGCCGATGATCGGCCTTCTCTGGCTCGGCCTCGTCGTCCTCCTGATCGGCGGCATCGTTGCGGTCGTGCGGCGCACGGAAGAGTTCACGGCGCCGGCCGCCGCCGCGCCCGCCGGCAAGTGACGCTGCACCCGCCCCGGCACTGGCCGAGGCGCGGGCTGCGGCGTATACTCTCACGCAGATGGCAGCGACCCGTACTTTCCCCCCGCGCTCGCGGGCGTGCGCTGCGCCGTTCGCCGGCGCCGTCCTCCCTGTCCAGCCGTTCGGCGGCGCCATCCGTCCTGTCCAGCGTGTGATCGGATCGGCGCCCGGGCGCCGCGCCGCCCGACAGCGGCGCCCTGCACACCTCGGCGCGGCCGGCGTAACGGCGGCGCTCGCGATCGGGCCTGTCCGGCGCGCGCCGCAACCGCGGCGCCGCACACTCGGGAGCCGAAGCCATGGGTAAGCTCGACCACAACCTCGACGCGTACCGGCTCGCGGCCACGGCGCTCGAGCGCCTGCGCGCCCTGATCCGCCGCCACCTGCACGCAACCCACGGCCCCGACTGGGAGACGGCCGCGCTGCCCGACGATCCGGCGCAGTTCCTCGCCCAGCGCCGCGCCCGGGAAAGCTCCGTGAAATGGAACCCGTCGTCTTCGACCGACCTCCTCGATTTCGCCGGTTTCTGCAACCTCTACGAGATCCTCAACACGCACCAGCGGCTGCGCGAAGGCTTCGCGCGTCTGGTACCCGAGCCGCAGGCGCTGCGCCTGCGGTTCCTCGAGCTCGACACGGTCCTCAACCGCATCGCCTACGCGCGGCCGATCTCCGAGAGCGACATGGAGCTGCTGCTCGGCTTCGACGAGCGGCTCCGCCAGCTCGTGGCGGAGCTCGCACCCGATGCGGACGGCCCGGCAGGAGACGACGACGCAGCGCCGCCGCGGACCGGGGCCGGGCGGCCCGCGCGGCAGGCAGGGCGCACGGCGGCCGCGAACGCCGCCGAGCCCGCGCTTCAGGCGCCTCCGCCGGCCCCGCCGGCGCAGCCGCCGGCACGCCCGCCCGACCCGGTCCCGGCCGCCGCGCCGCCACGCCACGCCGCCGCGCCCGAGGAGCACCCGTCCGAGCCCGCTCCGGCGCCCTCTCGCGAGCGGCCGGGGTCGGCGCGCGCCGCCGCGCCCCCGGCGGGCGGCCGGCGCCCGGCCGCCGCCGCCACGCCACCGCCGCAGGAGGAGCTTCCCGCGGTCGCCCCTCGGGAGCTGGAGGCCGCGCTGCGGCGAGGCGAGGACCGCACCGTTCTCTCCAGCCTCTACCAGGAGATCACCGCGCTCGCCGAGAGGTTGTGGAGCGACTCGGCCTCCGCGCGGGCGCCGATGTGGGAGATGGTGAGCGAGTCGACGTGGTACCGCGAGCGCTTTTCCGCACTGCGCTTGCGGGTGATCTCGAACTTCTACGATCTCCTGCGGGCGGTCCAGGACCGGCGGGCCGCCGGCGCTTCCCGCAGCGAGCTGCACGACTTCCTCAAGGAGCGCAACTTCGCCCAGGTGCTGATGGACCTGCGGGAGTTCTTCCGGCCCTACGTGGCGCCGCCGCGGCACGGACAGGCCGAATAGCAGCGCCGCGCTGCCGGCTGCGGCCGCGCTAGCCCGCGGGCTTCCGCCGGCGGCCGGGGACCGACGGCGGGCGCCGGGAGCGCGCGCTGGTCCGCCGGCGCGCGGGAAGCGGCTTCCTCGCGATGACCACAAAATCGCGCGGCCCGGACAACCACGTGTCGAGCCGCGAGGCGAGGTCGAACAGCGCTGCGGGTTGACCCGCGCGCGCCAGCGCCTGATCGGCCGGGAATGGCCGCATGAAGTCGGTCCTCACCACCTCGAGGCCGACGGCCTTCGCAGCGAACTCCACCGCCGAAGCGTGCACGGGGCTCTTGTGCGTCGGGTCGATCCAGAAGAGGCTGCCGCCGACCCGCAGCGTCTCCGGGTTGGGGCACTCGACGAGGAGCACGCCGCCGGCCTTGAGCACCCTCGCCGACTCCTCGACCACCCGCATCCACGCCGCGGTAGGGAGGTGCTCGAGCACGTGAATCGCCACCACCGCGCCGACCGTCGCGGTGCCGAGGCCTTCAAGGTGCGCCAGCGCGTCGGCCTGCACCACGTCGAGGCCGCGGCGACGGCAGGCGCTCGCCATGGCCGCCTCGCAGTCGACGCCGCGCGCCTCGATCCCCGCGTCGCGGAGCGCCTCGAGCAGCTCGCCCCGGCCGGGGCCGAGCTCGAGCACCGGCTGGCAGGCACGCAGCACGTCAACGTACTCGCCCACCCGCTCCTTGATCTCCTCGGGTTGGCCGCGGAAATCCGTGATCAGGCGCAGCGACGCGCGCCGCATGGCCTCCGGTACGGCGAGCTCGGCGCTCGGATCGAGAGCGACGTGCAACGGTTCCTTGAGAGCCAGCCGTTCCGTCAGCCCGGCCACCTCCGCGACCTCCTCGCGCACCGCATCGAGCAGCGCGTCCGCCCGTGCCACCGCGGCGGGGAGGCGGCCGTCGCGCAGCTCCTCGGCGAGCGCCTGAACCCGTGACAGTGCCTCGTGCAGACCCGCAAGGTCCGCCTCGGTGCGCACCAGCCGCGCGTCCCGCATACTCTCGAGCTCGCCCTGCAACGCCTCCAACGCTCGCTGCAGCCCCGCCAAACCCTCCTCGCTCTGCCGCAACCGCACGTCCCGCACACCCTCGAGCTCGCCCTGCAACGCCTCCAACCCCGCCTGCAACGACGCCGCGCTGCGCTCGACCGCCACCACCCGCTCGTCGCGCACTCCCGCCAGCTCCGCCTGCACCGCCTCCACCGCCCGGTGCA
>CAZQLL010000005.1:46817-171968 GCA_964594125.1 uncultured Thermoanaerobaculia bacterium
CGCTCGTCGCGCACTCCCGCCAGCTCCGCCTGCACCGCCTCCACCGCCCGGTGCAGCTCGCCCAGATCCCTCTCGCTGCGCGGCAGCCGTGCGTCGCGCAGGGACTCGACCTCGGCTTGCAATGCGGCGAGCAGCCGGGCCGTCTCGCCGGCCAATGCGGCATGGTTGCGCTCGAGCCCGGGCATGCGGTCGTCGCGAACGGCTTCGAACTCGGTGCGAGTGGCGAGGAAGGCGCCGCGCAGGTCGGCGACCTCGCCGGCGACCTGGTCGATGCGTGTCTCGAGGTGGACCTGCAGCGCCGCGTGCGATGCGCGCAGGGAGTTCACGACCGCAAGCGCCGCCTCGACGCGGCCGGCCGCGTCGGCGGTCATCCGCTGCGCCGAGTCGACGGTTGCGACCGCGGCCGCGATGCGCTGCTCCATCGTCCGGACCACGCCGTCGAGGCGGGCCGCCTCGCCGGCGGCGTGCGTCAGCTCGGGCCGCAGCAGCGGAACCACCCACCGCCGCAGCCGCAGCCACACCCAGCGCTTGACCCGCCCGCGCGGGCCGCTCTCGAGGTTGAGCTCACCCGCGGCCGGCGTCGGCGGGGCGCTCACGTCGGGCTACGCCTGCTCCTCGCCGCCCTCGCGCTCGACGTGCAGCGTGATCGGCACGCGGACGTCGCGGTGGAGGTGGAGCTCGGCCGAGAACGTCCCGAGGCGCTTGATGTGGCCGCCGATTGCGATCTTCCGGCGGTCGATCTCGAAGCCATTCGCGGCGAGCGCCTCGGCGACGTCGGACGTCGTGACCGATCCGTACAGCGCGTCACCTTCGCCGGCGCGGCGGGTGAAGGTGAGCTCCAGGCCTGCCACCTGCGACGCGAGGGCTTCGGCGTGTCCCTTGGCCTTGGCCTCGTTCTGCGCCCAGCGCTTCTGCTCCTGCTGGAAGCGGGCCATGTTCGCCGGCGTCGCCTCATAGGCCAGTCCCTTGGGGACCAGGAAGTTGCGTGCAAACCCGGGCTTCACGACACAGATCGTGCCGCGATCCCCGAGGTGCTCCACGTGCTCGTTGAGGATCACCTTCATATCTCGTTCCCTCCGTCGTACGCACCACCCCGCCTCAGGCGATAGAACGCATCCGTCAGTCCGAGCGCACAGAGCGCGAGCGCCACCGGGATCTGCAACGCGATCAAAGCCACCGCCAGCCGCACCCATCGGTTGGTGCCGAGGCGGCGCCCGAGGTAGAAGTGGATGATAGCCGTGCCATGCAGAAAATACAAGCCGAGGACGGTGGCGAAAAGGTTCGCCGCCAGCCACTTCGCCAGCGGCGGCGCCAGCACCCACCCGAGACCGCCGACGGCGAACGCCACCGGCAGCCACTCCTCGGAGGCGTAGAAGGCGAACGGCTCGCCCCCCCGCGGCACGCCGAGGAGCGGCAGCCGGGGGCGCAACCAGAGTGCCGCCGCGAGCACGTACATGGCGACGAACGCCGGAGCGAGGTACGCCGAGAGCTCGACCCCCTGCGCCAGGAGGTCGGCAGTGCCGGCGCCGCCGCCAAGACTGCCGAACGCCTTCACGCTTTCCTCGAGCGCACCGCGCAGGCTCGCCGCGATCGCTGCGGCCGGGTGCTCGGGCAGGAAAAGTGCGGTAGCGAAGGCGGCCGCAGCCGCGAGTGCGCTTCCGGCGATCCCCGCCGCCCACCGGCCCGTCGGCCAGGGGTGGCGCGCCCAGAGCTCGCACGCCACTGCCGGCAGCACCGCGATGAGCATGTAGGCAAGCAGGACAGCGGCGAGCGGCGTGCTCTTCCAGTACAGGGCCGCGCCGGCGACGGCCACGGCAACCCAGCCCCACCCGAGGATCGATGGCCGGCCGCCGGCCCCCAGGTGCACGAGCGGAACCGGCGCGAGCAGCGCCATGACGGCGCCCAGAACGGGCACGAAAGCGAGGCTCGCCAGCGCCGCGAACGACAACACCCCAGCGACCGCCGGCCCGGCGGGAAGGCGGCGGAGATACCCCTCGCTCGCAGGTTCAGCCACCATGAGGCGGCTCGAGCATCAGTCCCCGACGTAGGGGAGGAGCGCCATGTGGCGCGCGCGCTTGATCGCCCGCGTGAGCTTGCGCTGGTAGATCGGATTCGTTCCCGACACCCGCCGCGGCAGAATCTTGCCCGAGACCGGCGTGTACTGGCGCAGCAGGTCGATGTCCTTGTAATCGATGTACTCGATGCCCTCGGCGGTGAACTTGCAGACCTTCTTGCGCTTGACGTAGAACTTCTTCTTGGGCATCTCAGGCCTCCTGCGCAGGGGCGGCGCCGCCGGCGGCCTGCTTGGCTGCGGCCTCGGCCTTGCGGGCCTTCGCCAGCTTGCGCCGCTGGTCCATCTTGCGGCTGCGCTGCAGCTCGCGGTCGAGGTTGAGGTTCAGGTAGCGCACCACCTGGTCCGACAACCGGAGCCGGTACTCCAAAGGCTTGATCACCGTGCCTGGGCCTTCGTACTGCCAGAAGACGTAGAAGCCCTCGCGCTTGTGGTCGATCTGGTAGGCGAGCGCCCTCCGACCCCAGACGTCTTCCTTGGTGATTGTGGCGCCCTCGGCGGTGAGGAGCTGCCGGATCTCGCCGAGGAACGCCTCGCGCTCCTCCGATTCGAGCTCCGAGCTCAGAAGCAAACCCAACTCGTACAGTGGCATCGAGCCCTCCTTGTGGCCTGCGGCCCCCGCATCGAGGCGGGAGCAAGGATGCCCGCGACACGCGCGGAAGGGGCATTCTACGAGAGCGGGAGCGGAAAGGCAAGATCAAGCGATGGCCACCATTGCAGGGGAGGTCCCGCGACGTCGCATTGCGCGCCGGAGGGAATCCGGCGCCTCCACCCCTTGAGCACCGGCGGCCCCGCCGGGTTGCCGGACCGCTGCGGCTTCCGAGTGTTGACCGCCACGCGAACCTGAGGGAACTTCACACGCGCCGGGATCGGGCATCAGCAGCATCATCCGCGCCGAAGGCGCGCATGAGTCTACGGCGAGACGCAGCTGCAAGGACCCATGCATCGACGGTGTGCCGTCTCGGCATCTGACGAGTGCCAGCCATGCTGCATGCGGGAGTGAACGTCCACGGTTCGCGGCGGCGCCCGGCCAAGCTCACTCGGAGCTTGTGAAGATACCCCTTCACGAGCTCCGACTATCTCATCGGGGGAGGGCGTCCACCCTACTTTTCGCCCGCGAAGCATGTTCGCGGATTTCACCCCACCCCCGCGCCTCACCAATGACGGCGAGGCGCGCTATGAGCTTGCGATTTCTTCACAAGCTCTCACTTCTCCGATGTCGACACCACCGGGCATTCGCGCGCGCCGCGACGCCTCCCGGCCGCAGCGAGGCACCGCGGTTCGCTCCTCGACCCCCGCGCGGCGCCCCGTGTTGCTCGCAGCCGATCAATCGGTCGAGGCCCGACACAGCGCGCGCGGGAGCTCGAGAGAAGCCGATCAGGGCTCGGGGGGCCGCTCGCTGGCGTTGAAGCGCGTGGCGGCCCGGGGAATGCCCAGGCGCAGCGCCTCCTCCACGCAGTCCGCGGCGCGCGCGACCATCGCCTCGACAGCGGCGCGCTCCTCGGCATCGAACGGCGCCAGGACGTAGTCGGCGAGGTCACGCCACGGGTTCGCTCCGCGGATCCCGAGGCGCAGGCGCGGGAACCCTTCGCCGACGTGCTCCACGATCGAGCGGAGGCCGTTGTGGCTTCCCGGCCCGCCGGAGGCCCGCAACCTGAGCTGCCCGAGCGGCAGCTCGACGTCGTCCACCACCACGAGGACCTGCTCCGGGAGCAGCGCCTCGCCGCGGCACAGGGTGGCGAACGCCTCTCCAGAGAGGTTCATGAACGTCTGCGGCCTGGCCAAGAGCAGCGACGCGCCGCGCGGGCGGCGCGCCACCAGGGACCGGTACTCGTGGGTCCACGTCGCCGCACGCAGGCGGCGCGCCAGCTCCTCGACGACGCGGGAACCGACGTTGTGCCGCGTCGCGGCGTATTCGGGGCCGGGATTCCCGAGTCCGACGACCGCCGCGATCGCCATCGCCCGACGCTACTCCTCGGACTCCTCCTCGGCGGCCTTGCCGCGGCGGATGACCTCCGGCTCGGCGCCCTCCTCCACCGGCGCGGCGGCCGCCGCCGGCTCCGCCTCCGCCTTCGCGCCGTGCGCCGCGATCGCGACGATCAGCTTGTTCGGATCGTCGATGAGCCTGGCGCCTTCGGGCAGCGGGAGCTGCGACGCGATGACATGGTCGCCGACATCGAGGGCGGAGATGTCGATCACGAGCGACGAGGGGATCGACTCGGCGGCGCACTCGATGTGCAGCGAGCGCGACAGCCAGTCGAGGAACCCGCCGCCCTTCACCCCGATCGACTCGCCCTCGAGCGCGATCGGCACCTCGACCTTCAGGCGCTGCCCCTTCATCACGCGGATGAAGTCGAGGTGGATGTACTGCCGCGTCAGGGGGTCGATCTGCGCGTCGCGCAGCATCGCCTGCCGCTCCTGCTTGGTGCCCTTCATCTTGAGAAGGAACACGGTATTGCGGCCCTTCTCCTGGCGCAGCAGCTCGGTGACCGCATGGCGGTCGATGCTCACCGGAACCGACTCCTTGCCGCCGCCGTACACCACCGCGGGGATCGTCCCTTGTCGGCGCAGCTTGCGGTTGTGACCCTTGCCCGTGGAGCTCCGGCGCTCCACCTCGATCACGAGCTCTTCCATGGACGCACCTCCACCTCGCGGCGCTCCGCGAAGGGCACGAACTGTACCACAAGTGCAGGCGAAAGGCGAAAAGCGGGACGCGGGAACGCTGGAGGACGGCCGGACCGGGGTCGGCGTGCATGGGCAGCGGTCCGCACGCTCCGGGCGCGTCACCCTTGCCGCTTCTTCCTGTCGCCTCCCGCCTCTCGCCCTTCGCCCGCTTCCTACACGAACAGGCTGGAGACCGACTTCGCCTCGTGAATGCGGCGGATCGCCTCGCCGAGCAGCTCGGCCACCGAGAGCTGGCGGATCTTCGCGCAGGCGCGCGCGTTCGCGTTGAGCGGGATGGTGTCGGTGACGATCACCTCGCGGACCGCCGACGCCTCGATGCGGTCCACCGCCGGGCCGGAGAGCACCGGGTGCACGCCCGCGGCAAGCACGCTGGCGGCGCCGCGATCGGCGAGCACGGCAGCGGTCTTCACCAGAGTCCCGGCCGTGTCGATGATGTCGTCGACGACGACGCAATTCTTGCCGTCCACGTCGCCGATGATGTTCATCACCTCGGCGTGATTCGGGCTGGTGCGCCGCTTGTCGACGATCGCCAGGCCGGCGCCGAGGCGCTTGGCGAAGGCGCGCGCGCGCTCGACGCCGCCGGCGTCGGGCGAAACCATCACCAGATTCGGCAGGGCGAGGCGCCGCAGCTCCTCGATCAGCACCGGCGCCGCGAACAGGTGGTCGACCGGGATGTTGAAAAAGCCCTGGATCTGGGCCGCGTGGAGGTCCATGGTGAGGATTCGCATGGCGCCCGCCGAGGTGAGGAGGTCGCACACCAGCTTTGCGGTAATCGGCACCCGCGGCCGGTCCTTGCGGTCCTGGCGGCCATAGCCGAGATAGGGGATCACCGCGGTGACGCGGTTGGCTGAGGAGCGCTTGCACGCGTCGAGGATGATCAGCAGCTCCATCAGGTTGTCGTTGACCGGCGGGCACGTGGGCTGCACGATGAAGACGTCGCCGCCGCGCACGTTCTCCTCGATCTGGCAGTAGTTCTCGCCGTCCGAGAAGTTGTACAGCTTCGCGCTCCCCTCGGGGATCTGCAGGTAGTCGCAGATGCGCTCGGTCAGCGCCGGATGGGCGCGGCCGGAAAAAACCACCAGGGGAAGCTGCTCATGCATTCTCACCCCTCCCTCGCGCGCGCCGGCGGGGCGGCCCCGAGCCGCACCGGCCGGCCGGGATCGCCCCGGCGTTGGCTGGGGCGGCAGGACTCGAACCTGCACATGCGGGATCCAAAGTCCCGTGGCTTACCCATTTGCCGACGCCCCAAGACGGGGCCGAGTCTAGTCCGCCGCAGCGGCGCTGTCCAGGCGGAACCCCGCAGGCCGCCTACTCCTCCTCGCCCTCCTCCTCGGTCCAGTACTTCTCCCCGAGGAACTTGCCCGCGATCTGCTGCGCGCGCGACGAGCCCTCGGCGCCGCTCTCGCCGGCCACCCGCCGATACTCCGCCAGGATCGTCTCGTCGAGCTTCCTCCGCGTCTCGGTGTTGAGGGCGTGCGCGATCTCCCGGAACGACCCGTTGCGCAGCCGCCGCGACGGCATCGCCACGTGCAGCGTGCCCTCCTTGCCCTCGAGCACGCGGAGATCGCCGATCAGGAAGCTGCCGTCGATGACGATCTGGGCGAACGCGCGCACCTTGCCGCCCTTGCTCAGGTTGATCCGTACCTCGGTGACGTTCATGACCCCTCCCCGACGACCGGCCGCAACCGCGAGCCGTCACGACCGAGCAGCGGCGCCACCACGGTCGCGAGCGGCCCGCAGCGGGCGGCGCCGGCGCGCGCCTCACGCTCGTCGCGCCACAGACCGAACACCGTGCCACCGCTGCCCGAAACCAGCGCGACCGGCGCCCCGGCGCGGCGCATCGCCGCGAGGCGCTCGCCGACCCAGGGCCAGCCCGCGGTCACCGCACCCTCAAGGTCGTTGCGCAGCGCCGCCAGTGGCAGGTCGGCGCCTCCGGCCAACCAATCGTACACCGGCGCCGCCGGGCCTCTGCCGATGTCCCCGGGTTGCAGGCGTGAGAACACCTCGGCGGTGGCGACCGGCCGGTCGCCCGGGACCAGCACGACCCACCACGGCGGCAGATCCGGGAGCGCGCGCAGACGCTCCCCCCGGCCCTCGCCCCAGGCGGCGCCGCCGGCCAGGAAGTACGGGACGTCCGAGCCGAGCGCCGCGCCGAGATCGTGGAGGGCGGCGATCGGCTGCGGCCGCCGCCAGAGCGCCGCCAGTGCCACCAGCGTCGCGGCGGCGTCGGCGGAGCCGCCGCCCATCCCGCCGGCGACGGGGATGCCCTTGCGCAGCGTGATCCGCGCGCCCTCGGCGACTCCCCACGCCGCCCGCGCCGCGTGCGCCGCGCGCAGCACGAGGTTGTCCGGACCCGCGCTCACGGCGCCGGGTGGATCCACCGCAAGCGCCAGCGACCCGTCGGGGGTCGCCGCCAGCTCGAGCCGGTCCCAGACGCCGACGGCCACGAACAGCGTCCTCAACTCGTGGTACCCGTCCGGCCGCCGGCGCACCACCTCGAGGTGCAGGTTCACCTTGCCGGGACAGCGGATCACGACCCGCCGGCGGCTCATCGCGCCGCCTCGCACTGCGGCCAGGAGACCCACGCCGGCGGCGCGGGGACAACGTTCTCGCGCCACTCGACGAGCGCGAGCGCGCCGCTCTCGCCGGCCGAGCGGAACGCGATGCGGCCGGGCACGCGGCCGTGGTGGTCCGCGAGAACGAGCGAGAGCGTGGGCGCGCCGCCCGCCTCGCCGCCCGCCTCGCCGGCCACCTCGGCCTCGACGACGACGCCGGCGGCGACGCGCCAGCGCACTGCGGCCCCGCCGATATCGCACTCCAGCCACCCCGCGCGCCCCGGCGACGGCCGCGCACCCTCCGCGACGAGGCCGCGCGCCAGCAACGCCGCGACCGCCGGACGAGCCGGGAGCTCGGCGCCGCCCGCGAGCGCGAGCCTCCCGCCGGCGAGCCGCCGGACGCAACGCTCGCGGCCGCTCCGGACGACACCGCCGCCTCCGTCCACCCACGCCTCGACCACCGTCCCGGCCGGACCGGAGGCGACCGCGAGCGCGAGCCGCTCGCCGTCGCCGCGTACGGTCAGCAGCAGGCCGCGCTGACCGCAGCAGTCGAGGCGATAGAGCGCGGCGAACGGGCGCGGAGCGGCGAACGGTAGCGCCGCGGGAGGGGGCGGCGGGGGCCGGTGCGCCACGCCGGCGCAGGCGGCGGCCACCAGCAGCACCGCTCCCGCCGCCGGCTCAACGCGGCGCATCGGCCCCCGCGGGCTCGACCTCCGCAAGCTTCTTGCGGAGTCTGGCCGGCTGCTCCGGGTCGTCGGCCTCACAGGCGAGCGCCTTGCGGTACCACTCGGCGGCGCGCGCCGCGTCGCCGAGCGCCTGGAACAGGTCTCCCATGTGCTCGTTGACCGTGGGGTCGCTCGGCGCCAGGCGCGCGGCCTCGGTGAGGTGCTTCTCCGCGAGGCCGTACTCCCCGAGACGGAAGTAGACCCAGCCGAGCGAGTCGATGTACGCCCCCGAGGTGGGATCGAGGGAGACGGCCTTGATCAGCATCTCCCGCGCCTCGTCGAGCTTCACGCCGCGGTCCGCGTACATGTAGCCGAGGTAGTTCAGCGACGGGGCGTCGTCGGGCGCGCCGGCGAGGATCTCGCGAAAGACCGCTTCGGACTCCTCCCACTTCCCGCTGCGCTCCAGCGACGCGGCGAGCGCGAAGCGCACGCCGCGGGCCTCCGGCAGCCGCGCGAGCACCCGCCGGGAGTGCTCGACGACCTGCGCATAGCGCTTCGCGCGCTCGAGCGTGCCGAGAGCGGCGAGCACCTCGTCCTCGTCGCCGGCGAGCAGCGGATCGAGCAGGCGCAACGCCTCGTCGTCCTGGCCCGCGGCGAGGCGGAACTCCGCCTCGAACGCCGCGCGCGCCCGCCCCCCGCCGGGATCCTCCTCGGCCTTCGCGGCGGCGAAGAAGCCTACCCCCTCCAGGGCGGCCTTGCGCTGCCGGAAGTACCCGGCCCACAGCGCCAGCGAGCGCCGCGAAAGGGGCCGCGCGGCGAGCCGATCGAGCCACGGGCGCGCCGCCTCCGGCTTCTCGTCGACCAGCTCGACGGCGGCCAGCTCCTGCGCCACCTCGATGCCGGCCTCGTCCGCCTCGAGCGCGTGCTCGACCACCCGCTCCCAGACGCCGGCGAGCAGCGTGCGCGCCTCGTCGAGACGGCGCAGCTCGACGAGGAGGCGGGCCAGGCCGAGCGCCGCGTCGGGGTCGCCGGGGTTGCCCGCCAGCGCCCGACGGTAGAGCTGCTCGGCGCCCTGCACGTCGCCGGCGCTCGCCGCGAGCATCGCCTTGAGCAGCAGTGCGTCGCGGAAGTCGGGATCCTTCTCGAGGATCCCGTCGAGCACGCGGGTAGCGTGGTCGCGGTCGCCGGCGCGGACGAGCAGCGTGGCCCAGCGCGCCAGCGCCGCCACGGTGGTCCCCTCGGTGCGGATGAACTCGCCCATGAGGTCGGCGGCCTCGCGGTACCTGCCGCCGGCGGCAAGCGTTTCGACCAGCTCGATGGTGGCGCGCGGCCGCACGTCCGCGTTGGCCGCCGCCTGGCGCAGGTACCCGGCGGCGTCGTCCAGCCGCCCCGACTGCCGCATCGACTGGCCGGCGAGCAGCAGGATGCGCGGGTCGTCCGGGCGCTCCGACAGCAGGACCTGGACGTGCGGCCACGCGTCGGCGCCGCGACCGAGCCGGAGCAGGGACTGCGCCAGCGTCAAGCGCGCCTGCAGGCCCTGCGGCACCGCGTCCACGCCGGCATCGAGATGAGGCAACGCGGCCGCGACGGCGGCGGGATCGCTGGCCGCCTGCGAGAGCAGGATCCCGAGCGTCGCCTCGCCGGCCGGCGACCGCCGCGCGAGCCCGGCGAGCTGCTCGATCGCAGCGTCCGTGAGCCCGACTCCGGCGAGCGCCAGGCCGTACTCCTCGCGCAGCTCGTCGTCGCCCGGAGCGAGGGCGACGGCGTCGGCGAACAGGCGCAGGCCGGCCGAGATCTCGCCCGCCTCCAGCCGGAGGTGCGCCTGCGCCACCAGCGCGAGCGCGCCGCTCGGCGGGCTCGCAGGCCTCTCCGGCGCCGGCGGCACACCGGTCGAAGCGCAACTGCACAGGGCGATCGCCAGGACCGCCACGAGAATCGTTCTCACCATCGCCTCCGCGCGCATTCTACGCCCGGGCGCGTATACTCACCCGCGTGACGGTCACGAGCACCCTCTTCTCCCAACGCACCTTCGACGAGTACGATCTGCTTCCGGAAGTCCGCCGGGGCCTGGACGACGCCGGATTCACCCACTGCACCCTGGTGCAGGCGGAGGTGCTGCCGCTGTCGATCGCGGGCCGCGACGTCGTCGGCCAGGCCCAGACCGGCACCGGCAAGACCGCGGCGTACCTCGTCACCATCTTCAACCGGCTGCTATGCACCCCCCGCCCCACGAAGCGGGCGCCGCGCGCCCTGATCGTCTGCCCGACGCGCGAGCTCGTCGTGCAGATAGCGGCCGACGCGCGGGCGCTCGGCGTCCACACGGGCCTCGAAACGCTCTCCGTGTTCGGCGGCGTCGAGTTCGAGGAGCAGCGGATCGCGCTCGCGCGCGGGCCCGACATCGTCGTCGGCACGCCGGGGCGCCTGCTCGACTTCCTGCGTCGCGGCGTGACAACCCTCTCCTCGGTGAGGGTTCTCGTCGTCGACGAGGCCGACCGGATGTTCGACATGGGGTTCATCGACGACCTGCACGCGATCATCCGCCGACTGCCGCCGCCGCACAGGCGGCAGACGATGTTCTTCACGGCCACCCTGACGCAGCGCGTGCTCCAGCTCGGGTGGCGCGAGATGCGCAACCCGGCCGAGGTGGTGGTCAACCCCGAGGACGTCACGCCTGACCACCTCGAGCAGGTCCTCTACCACGTCGGCTCGACGGAGAAGTTCTCGCTGCTCCTCGGCCTGCTCGCGCGCGAGGGGTGCGAGCGCACGATGATCTTCGTCAACACCCGCGACGAGGCGACACGGCTGACCGAGCGGCTCGAGCGGCACGGCTACGACGCCCGCCAGCTCACCGGCTCCGTCGTGCAGCGGCGCCGCCTGAAGGTGCTCGACGACTTCAAGAACGGCACGCTGCCGATCCTCGTCGCCACCGACGTGGCGTCGCGCGGCCTCCACATCGAGGGCGTCAGCCACGTCATCAACTACGATCTGCCGTTCGACCCGGAAGACTACGTCCACCGCGTCGGCCGCACCGCCCGCGCGGGAGCGCACGGCAAGGCGATCTCGCTGGCGTGCGACAATTTCGTCTACTCGCTGCCGGCGATCGAGCAGCTCCTCGGCGCCAAGATTCCGGTGGGCTGGGCCGACCCCTCGCTGTTCCTGCCGGTCAAGCGGCGCCCGCCTGGCGCCCTCCCGCCGCCGTCGCGGTCCGGTCCACGGCGGCGCGCCCGCTGATCGCCGCGCCGGCACGGCGGCGCCGGCGCGCTCACGGCGTCGACCACGGCGGCGCTGCGGACTCCGGCCGCGCCGGCAGCAGGACGGCCTGGCTGGCGCCCGCGATCGGCACCTCGCGCAGCACCTTCGCGCCCCGCCTCGCGAGGACGAGCAGCCGGTCGCGCGCCACGGCGACAGCCTCCCCGCCGGCCGCCGAGAGCGACGTGGCCCCGCCCTCGAGGCCGAGCTCGCCGCGCGCCTTCGCGCCCGCGTCGTGCCTCGCCGAAACGCGCAGCACCGCCACCGACCGATCCAGGGCCAGCAGCAGATCGGCCGGATCCGCCGCCGCGGCCAGGTCGCGCACCCCGCCGTTCATCGGGATCCGTCCCCGCCCCCTCGCCTCCGCGGGAAAGGCGATCTCCACCGCATCGTCGTAGCCGACGGCGATCCACGCGGCATCGGGCGCGATGGCGAGGTGCCGGGGCTCGCCGGCCAGCGCGATCTCGCGCTGCGGCGCTCCCGGTTCGGCGGTGACGATGAGCACGCGGCGCTCGGCGCTCGGGGGGCACACGACGACCACGAGCCCGTTGCTCGTCGTCGCGGCGCGCCAGGCGGCCCGCAGGCCGGGCACCGGAACCCTCAGGATAGGCACCCGTTCCGGGTACGACATGACGAGCAGCTCCTCGGGGAAGACCACGTGCATGCGGTCGAACTCGTCGAAGAAGAGCGGGAACAGGCGGCCCGGCCAGCGCTCCGTCGGGCCGATCGGCGAGACGACGACCGTCTCGTCGCTGCCTGCGAGCGGCAGCAGGATGCGGCCGTCCGGCGCCGCGAAGAGCCGCACAGGCGCTCCCGGGAGCGCCACCTGGCGCAGCAGCGCGCCGCTCGCCGTATCGGTGAACACCAGCCGGCCGTCCGCGAGGACGGCGGCCACGGCGAGCAGCGATGCACCGAGCACCTTTACAGTCTAGCAAGGCGGAACCGTGCGGCCTCCCCGCGGCGCCGCGCCGCCGCTTCGTGCACGCGCGCGGGATGGGCCACGCAGCAGAACAGGCTCTCCTCGACCTGCTGGCCGCTTCAAGCGCGCGCGACGGGGCCGGGCCGCGGTGGCCTGCCGCGCCGGTGCGCTCTACCATGCGCGCGTGCACCTGATGCTCGCCGACGCCGTGATCGCCTACGCCCGCGAGGAGCTCGGCTTCGACCTCGTCGGGATCACCGACACCGCCCCCCTCGCCGGGGCCGGCCGCCTCGCCGAATGGCTCGCGGCCGGGATGCACGGCGAGATGGCCTGGATGGCGACGGCAGGAACGGCGCGCGCCGAGCCTGCGAGCCTGCTGCCCGGCGCCCGCTCCGTGATCTGCGTCGCGCTGAGCTACCACGACGCCGACGATCCGCCGGTGCGGCCGGGCGGCGGCGAGGCGGTGATCGCCCGTTACGCCCGGCGCAAGGACTACCACGACGTCATCCGCCCGCGGCTGGCGCGGCTCGGCCGCTTCCTGGCGGCGCGGGCGCCGGGCTCGCGCTGGCGCGCCGCAGTCGACACCTCGCCGCTGCTCGAGCGCGAGTTGGCGGCGCGCGCCGGGCTCGGGTGGATCGGCAAGAACACCTGCCTGATCAACCGCCTTCTGGGCTCCGAGCTGCTGCTCGGCGAGCTCCTTACCACGGTGGAGCTGCCGCCCCACGCCCCCGCCTCGGCGCACTGCGGCGCCTGCACCGCCTGCCTCGACGCCTGCCCGACGCGCGCCTTCCCGGCACCGTCCACGCTCGACGCCCGCCGCTGCATCTCCTACCTCACCATCGAGCACCGGAACGAGATCCCCGCCGCGCTGGCGCAGGCGCTCGCGCCGCACCTCGCGGGGTGCGACGTCTGCCAGACGGTGTGCCCGTGGAACCGCCGTGCCGCACCGCGGCGCGAGCTGCTGCTGGCGCCGCGGCCGCACCTCGCGCCGGCCCCGCTGCAGCGCCTCGCCGGGCTCGACGAGGGCGGCTTCCGCGCGCTCGCCGCCGGCACGCCGCTGCGCCGCCTGGGGTTCGCGCGGTTCCGCCGCAACCTGGCGGCGCTCGCCGCGGCGCCGCGCCGCGGCGCGGCGTTCGGTGCTCCTTGACAAGCGCCGCCGACAGGTTTATAACGCAACCCCCAGAGGGGAGTTTCCGCCCCTCAGGAGGTGCTGGCCCGTCGCCGCGAGGAAGCGGAGTTCGAACCAGGGCTCCCACCGCGCTCCGGGCAGCCGGTGATCTCCCTGGCGTTGGGATGTGGCAGGAGAGTTCTCGCTACGAATACGTGTCAAACGTCGGCATCGCACAGATGCCACCTCGCTCAGGAGGAAAGGAGAGTCAGAGATGCGGAAGAATCAGGTCTTTGTGGGTGCAATGCTGCTCGTCGTCGCGGTGCTGGCCGTCGGTTGCGCCAAGCCGCCGCAGCAGGAGATCGACGGCGCCAAGGCCGCCCTCACTGCCGCCGAGCAGGCCGAGGCTCCGAAGTACGCTGCGGATGCCTGGGACAAGGCGCAGCAGGCGATGAACGCGGTCAACGCCGAGCTCGAGGCGCAGAACGCCAAGTTCGCCCTGTTCCGCTCCTACACCAAGGCGAAGCAGCTCATCGCGGAGGCGCAGAACGCCGCCAACGCTGCCAAGGACGCCGGGATCGCCGGCAAGGAGAAGGCGAAGAACGAGGCCCGCGCCGCCATCGACGCCGCCAAGGCCGCGATCGATGCCGCCACCCAGGCGATGGCCGATCTCGACAAGTGCCGCCGCAAGCCCAAGGATCTCAAGAAGGACATGGAGATGATGAAGGGCAACCTGGACGGCTACGCCGCGCAGGTGACGGAGCTCGAGGGCGCGTTCGGCCGCGAGGACTTCTTCGGCGCCAAGGCGCAGGCGAACACCCTCAAGGGCCAGGTCGACGCGATGGCGACCGAAATCGCCAACGCCAAGACCAAGATCAAGTGCTGAGCTGGCAGTCCGTGGTCGTGAGGCCGGCGGCGGTGTGCCGCCGGCCTTTGCTTTGCGCTGTCGCCGCGGTCGCCGCCCTCGCGGCCGCCTGCGGCGCACCCGTTCCGCCCGATGTCGACGGCGTGCGCCGCGTGATGCGCTCCGCGATCGCGCTCGCCCGCCCGACGGCGCCGCAGCAGGCCCGCTACCTCGAGCGGCTCGTCGCGGACGCCGAGATCGCCACCGCCGGCGAGCTCGCCGACCCGTCGCAGCGCGGCCGCGCCAGCGCGGCGTGGCTGCGCGCGGTGATCGCCGCCCGCAAGGTCACGGCCGACGTCCGCGCCCACCGCGACGCCGCCCGGCGACGGTACGAGCAACTGCTGCCGATCGCCCGGGCGAGCATGTCGCGGGCCCGCGCGGAGCTGCAGGAGGCCGGCATGGGACGCCGCGAGGCGTCGGCCATGGAGCGTGCGACCACCGCGTTCGGGACCGCCATCGAGCTCGCCGCAGCCGGGCAGTTCGGGCCCGCGGCCGACAAGCTCGACAAGGTGCGCGAGATGACCGCGGTGATCGGCAGGAGCTTTCGCGCCGTGCACTCGCGCTTCGAGGACCCGAAGCTCCTGGCGATGTGGCGCTCGTGGGTTGACGGCGCGATCCGCGAGTCGCGCCTTACCGGCAAGACCGCGATCGTCGTCGACAAGCTGCGGCGCCGCCTCAGCGTCTACCGGGGCGGCGAGCGCATCGCAAGCTTCGCCGCCGACCTCGGCGCGAACGGCCTGCAGCGCAAGGCCCACTCGGGCGACAAGGCCACTCCGGAGGGCGCCTACCGCGTCGTCGACCGCAAGGAAGGCCGCCGTACGACGTTCTACAAGGCGCTGCTGATCGACTACCCGAACAAGGAGGACCGCGAACGCTACATGCTCGGCAAACGGGTTGGTACAATACCGAGCAGGGCGGGCATCGGCAGCCTGATCGAGATCCACGGCGGGGGAGGCGAGGGTCGCGACTGGACCGACGGGTGCGTGGCCCTCCACAACAGCGACATGGACTGGGTCTACGACCGTGCACCGATCGGAACGCTCGTCGTGATCGTGGGGACGGTGTGAGCGAGCCCTTGAGCATCCTCAGTGCGCCGGCGCCGCCAACGCCGCCGCCGCGGACCCGCTGGTGGCTGGTTCTCTCCGCGATCGCCGCAACCGCGGCGATTCTCGCCGGCGGTTCGACGGCGCTGCTCGCCAAGGTCGGACGCCCGCTGGTCGCGACGCCGCTGACCGCTAGCGGTCGGAGCGACGACGTCGGGGACGACGACACCCGCCTGCGGCGGCGCGCCGCGCGCGCAGTCGAGCAGCTCTCGGCGGTTGCGCCGCAGGGCCTCTACATCGTCGTCGATTCGTTCCGCAACCGCCTGCACCTGTACCGCGACGGCCAGCTCCAGCGCACCGCCGTCTGCTCGACCGGCACCGGGATCGTGCTGAAGGACCCGCGCAACGGCCGCACCTGGGTGTTCGACACCCCTCTCGGCGAGCGCGTGATCGAGCGCAAGGTGAAGAACCCCGTGTGGGCCAAGCCCGACTGGGCGTTCATCGAGGAGGGCCAGCTCCCTCCCACCGACCCCAACGAGCGCTTCGACGGGTTCTCGCTCGGCGACTACGCCCTCTACATGGGAGAGGGGTACATCATCCACGGGACGCTGTTCCCGTCGCTCCTCGGCCGGCGCGTGACCCACGGCTGCATCCGCCTCGGCGACGAGGACCTGGAGTTCATCTACCGCAATGCGCCAGTCGGCACTCGCGTCTATCTCTACTAGCGCCCTGGCGGTCGCCGCCGCGCTTGCCGGCGACGGTCCGCTCGACCCGGCTCGCGTCGTCTCGCTCGAGCTCGAGGCGCAGGTCGCCAGGAAGCCCAGCGTCTACCTCGTGCTCGACCCACCACGCCGCGTTCTCGAGGTGAAGGCACGCGGTGTCGTCCTCGACTCGCTGCCGCTCGCCGGCATCGAGATCGTCAGCCAGCAGCCGCTGTTCCGCATGTCCGCTCCCGAGGGGCCGAGCCTGCCGGCGCTGTGGACGGTCGACGAGGGGCCCGGCGACACCGACCGCGAGGTGATCGCGCCGGCCACGCTGCGACCCTACTCCACCGGGGACGACGAGGAGGAGCCTCCGGCAGCCCCGACGCCCGCCGGCGCGCGGGCCCCGGCCGCGACACCGACGCCGGTCCCGGAGCCGCCGGTGCGCTACCGATCGCGGCTCTCCAGCGGCTGGGACCTGCTGGTCACCGACACGCTGCCGCCGAACGGGCTGTGGGAACGCTACTGGGCCGCCGTGCGCGACGGCCTGGCGCGGATGCGCGGCGAGGCCGCCGACCACCGGCCGGCGATCGCGCTGGCGGTCGCACGCGCGGACGCGCAGCGGCTCCACCACCTGATGCGCAAGGGGATGACGCTCCTCGTCGCAGCGGGCGCTCCGTAGGGAGCTCCGGGTTCGAACGCCGACGTTCAAGGTTCAGAGCTCGAAGTTCGAGGTTCAAGCCGCGGGCGCAGTGGCTCACCGTCTGGGGTCGGGAGCCGCGAGGCTCGAGCTCGCGCCTGGGGCCTCGGGCCTCGGGCCTCGCCGCCGCGGGCGGGGAAACCGCCCCGCTGCCGGGCGCCCGGAGGTGGGCCTCCCCCCGCCGCGCAGCATCGCTTTGAACATCGGGCGGCGAACCGGCTACGATGATGGCGAGGGAGGTTCGCACCATGGACAAACCGAGAGTTGGGGTGCTGCTTGCCGGCTGCGGCGTCTACGACGGTGCGGAGATCCACGAGGCGGTGCTCACGCTACTCGCCCTCGACCGCGCCGGCGCAAAGGCCGTGTGCTGCGCTCCCGACACGCCGCAGCTCCACGTCGTCAACCATCTCACCGGCGAGGTCACGGGCGAGAGCCGCAACGTGCTCGTCGAGGCGGCGCGGATCGCTCGCGGCGCGATCGTCGACGTCGCCACCCTCGGCGCCGACGACCTCGACGCGCTGATCCTGCCGGGCGGGTTCGGCGCCGCGAAGAACCTCTGCGACTTCGCCGTCAAGGGGGCTGCCTGCTCCGTTCATCCCGAGGTGGAGCGGCTGGTCCGCGCGGTGCACGCGCGCAGGAAGCCGATCGGCGCCATCTGCATCGCGCCGGCGCTCATCGCCCGCCTGCTCGGGGACGAGCACCCGCGGCTCACGATCGGTAGCGACGCCCCAACGGCCGCCGCCCTCGAGAGCATGGGGGCGACGCACGTCGCCTGCGGCACCGACGGCACCGTCGTCGACCGCGAGCGGCGCATCGTCACGACCCCGGCCTACATGCTGGCCGGGTGGGTCGCCGAGACGGCCGTCGGCATCGAGAGGCTGGTCGGCGAGGTGCTGGCACTGGCGTAATGCCGCTCGCGGCCTCCTCGGAATCTTCATGAGCCGTGGGCGCACCCCGGAACATGAAAGTGAGCGGGAGGGCCGGCGCCCTCGCCGGCCCGGGCGCCGCAGGGCAGGACCTCCGCGCGGGCGAGGGCGCCCGCGCTCCCGCAGGATGAAGGGGACTTTCCAGGCAATGACCTCCTCGCGGCCTCCGGCCGCGAGGAAGGTCAGTTCGCGCGGAGGCGGGCGACGCGGTCGACGACGTCGCGGAACCCCGGATTGAGCGCGAGCACCTCGCCGAAGCTCGCCAGGGCGCCGTCGAGGTTGCCGTTCGCCTCGTGCGCCCGCCCCAGCTCGTAGCGCAGGCCGATCTGCACCTCCGGCGCGACGCCCGGCATCGCCAGCGCGCGGGCGTACCACTCCGCCGCCTGCTCCGGCAGGCCGTGCTCGAGGTAGCACGAGCCGATCATGCTGGTCGCCTCGACGCCGAGCTCCGGCGACTTCGCAGCGAGCTGGAACTCGCGGATCGCCTCGTCGAGCAGACCCATCTCGCGGTACGCGATGCCGAGGTTGAAGTGGGTGTCGTAGTCCTCTTCGCGGAGCTGCTCCGCCACCCCCTTTTGGAACTCGCGGAACAGCTCCTCGATCGACACCTCTCCCGGGGTGTTCGCGCCGGTCGCCTCGGCCACGATCTCCTCGTCCGCCAGCTCGCGCTCGAGCTCGGCCGCGAGGTCGAAGAAGCGGTCCTCCTCACTGAACAGCTCGTCCGCCGACGTCTCGGCCGCCGGCGCCGGCCGCAGGTCTTCCCAGCCGCGCGCCTTGAGCAGGGCGAGCCGGGCGGTCACATCGTGGCTGTCGCCGGCAGCATCCTTGAGCTTGCGCAGCAGCCCCGCCGCCTCGTCGAGCAGCCCCTGCTCGATGAGGAAGTCGACCTCTCGGAGCTGCTCGTCGTTCGGCCCGGCGAGGACATCCCCGACCTCGACGAGCTCGACCGGCTCCTCGAGCACTTCGACATCCGCCTCGAGCGGCACCGGCCCGGCGGGCGGCGGCGCCGCCGCGGGGATCGCCGCCGCCGGCGCGGCCTCGGGCGCGCGCGCCGCCCGCGCCGGCGGCGGCGCTGCCGCGGGTTGCTCCGGCGCCGCGGCTGGCCCCGGCGCCGCATGCAGCGCCAGCGCCTCCGGCCGCGCCGCCGCCGGCGCCGCTTCGTGCCCGAGCATCTCGCTCAGGTCGATCTCGTGCAGGTGGAACGCGGGCGGCTGAGGCGCCGGCCCGGCAGGCCCTGGCACCTCGAAGGTGATCTCGGGCATCGCGAAGCGCCGGTCGGCGACGGCGCGCTCGGCGTCACGCTGCGGCGCCGCACCGAGCCCGAGGATCGTCTCGAGCTCCTCGAGCTTGACGCGCCCGCGCGCCGCGTGGGCGGAGGGCGGCGGCTCGGCGGACGGCGACTCCTGACCTGCCGCCGCGATCGGCACGGCGGCGGACGGGACGGGCCGCTCGCCGGCGGCGCCAGCAAGGGCGTCGGGCTCGACCTCGACCAGCTCCTCACCCAGCGACGACAGCAGCGCCCTGCCGCCGGCGTGCGTGGGATCGAGCGCCAGCAGTCGGTGAACGTGAGAGATGGCCTTGTCGGTCAGGCCGTACTTGGCGAACACCACGGCCTCGGTGTACAGCTCCTCGGCGTTGCTGACCTGGGCCCCGCTCTCCGGCGCGCCGAGGGCGGCCGGCTCCTCCGCCCCCACCTCCGGCGCTCCGCCGGTTTCGAACCGGGCCGCGTCGCCGGTCGGCGCCTCGAACGACGGCACGGCAGCGAGCATGGGAACCGCCCGCGGCGGCGCGGCCTGCGGCGCGGCCGCCGCGGCGGGCGCCGACGCCGGCTCGACGGGCGGCAGCGGTCCGGCGTGCGGCGGCGGCGAAGAAAGCTGCGGGTCGGCGCTCTCAAACCCTTCGATCTCCACCTGCACGTCGACGAACTCCAGATCGGAATCGGCGGCCGCCGGCGCCGGGGCGGGCGCGGGCGATGCGGGAGGAACCGCGGGTGCGGGAGCCGCGGGCGCTGGCGCGCGAGCGCCACCGAGCGCCTCGAGGCGCTGCGCGAAGAGACGGTTGCCCGGATCGAGGCGGGCCAGCTCGCGGTAGAGCCTGGCGGCGTCGTCGCGCCGGTTGGCACGGAAGTAGGCGTCCGCGAGGGCGGCCTCCACGGTCGCCGCCATCTCGGGATCGTCGCGGCGGTCGAACACCTCGCGCGCGCGCTGCAGCACATCGATGTCGCCGGGGGTCGAGCGCAGCAACCGTCTGATGAGGCCGCCCGCCCGGACGAGATCGCCGGCCGCCACCAGGCGGTCGACGACCGGGATCACCCTTTCCTTGGCCTCCCCGGCATCACCGACCCGCAGCAGCACGTCGGCGAGGAGCTGCACGAGCTCCGTGCGCTCCCCCAGGCGGGAAATCGCCTCATCGAGGAGAGAGCGGGCGGTCTTGAGGTCGCCCGTCTCGACGTAGGCCCTGGCCGCCGCCCGCGCGAGCTCCGGACCGGGCCCGCCGGCCTGCAGCGCTAGATCCGCGAGCTCCTTCGCCGGCACGAGACGGCCGCCGGCGGCCAGCGCCTCGATGCACGGCGCGACGAAGGTGCAGTCCTTCGGCTTGAGATCGAGCGCCCGGTGGTAGAGCTTGATCGCCTCGTCGAGCATGCCCCGGCCGAGCAGCGCCTTGCCCAGCGGCTCGATCTCGGCCGCCAGCGCGTCCACCTCGCCGGACTGCACGAGAAGATCTACGAGCTTCGCCCGGGCCTGCAGGTTGGTCGGCTCCAGGTCGGCCAGGCGGCGGAACACGCGGATCGTCTCCGGGACCCGCTTGGAGCGGGTGAACCAGTCCGCGAGCGTGAGGAGCTGCTGCCGCCCCTCAACGACCAGGCCTTGCTTGAAGTAGAGGTCCGCGAGCTTTTCGTACGTTTCGGTCCGCTGCGGGTCGAGCCGGTTGATCTTCTTGTAGATCGCGATCGCCTTGAGGAAGAAGCCGTCCTCGGAGAAGTGATCGGCGATGCGCTGGTAGACCTCGACGGCCTCGGGAATGCGGCTCGCACGCTGGAGAAGGTCGCCGAGCCGGTTCAACGTGTTCGTGTCGTTCGGCGCCTGCTCGACGGCGCGGCGGTACTCCTTGATCGCCGCGTCCAGCTTCCCGCGCGACGCGAGTTTCTCGGCCTCCTGGAGGATCTGATCGCGCTTGGCCAACGCCATTGTTCCAGGCTCGTTTCCCGCCGGTTATGCTAACACACGCACCGGCGCGAAGCTGCGGCGATGCAATGGAGAAGGCCCGAATCGCCGCAGCGCGGCGAGGTGCTCCCGGGTGCCGTACCCCTTGTTCCGTTCCCAGCCGTAGCACGGGTAGCGGCGGGCCGCCGCGATCATGAAGCGGTCGCGCGCCACCTTCGCCAGGATCGACGCCGCCGCCACGCAGACGTAGCGCGCGTCGGCGTGCGGCTCCGCGATCAGCGGCGCCGCGACGCGCGGCAGGCGCAGCGCGTCCACGACCACGCACGCCGGCGGCGGGTCGAGGCGGCCGACGGCCTCGGTCATGGCGGCAACGGTGGCGTTGAGGACGTTCATCTCGTCAATCTCGGCCGCGCTGCGCTCGGCCAGCGCCCAGGAGGCCGCCCGCGCCGTGATGAGCGGCGCCAGGCGCTCGCGCCGCTGCGCGGAGAGGCGCTTGGAGTCGTCGATGCCGGCGGGCACACCGGCCAGCGGGAGCACCACCGCCGCGACCACCACCGGCCCCGCCAGCGCACCTCTGCCGACCTCGTCGACCCCGGCCACCGGCCCGAAACGTCGCCACAACACCGCGTCGACCGCACCGGCGGGCGGCGTCGGCCTCACTTGCGGGCGTATTCCTCCTCGAGCCTGGCCGCCTTGCCCTTGAGGGCGCGCAGGTAGTACAGCTTCGCGCGGCGGACCTTGCCGTGGCGGACGACCTGCACCTTGTCGATGCTCGGCGAGTGCACCGGAAAAACGCGCTCGACACCGATCCCGTAGGAGATCTTGCGAACCGTGAAGCTCTCGCGGATGCCGCCGCCGCGGCGCCCGATCACCACACCCTCGAACACCTGGATGCGTTCCTTTTCGCCCTCGCGGACCTTCACGTGCACGCGCACGGTGTCGCCGGGCGCGAACGCCGGGATGCTGTCGCGCAGTTGCTCTTTCTCGACTTCCCTCAAGTCCATACGGTACCTCCGGGGCACTGCCACCGCCGCAGCACTGGCGCGGACCGGGGATTATACACCCTCTTCGGATTCGTGGTTCGTGGTTCGTGGTTCGTGGTTCGTGGTTCGTGGTTCGTGGTTCGCGGCCCGGGGCCCGGGCATCGCGCGACCTCAGATTGCGGCAGGCGGCAAGGACGGGATGCCCTCCTCGCTGGCGACCTCCGCGATCACACGGCGGAGGTCGGCGGGGAAGCCGGCCCAGCCGGCGGCGATCAGGTCCGGACGCAGCCGCAGCGTCAGCCGCACCGCCTCCCGCCGCCGCCACGCGGCGATCGCGGCATGGTGGCCGGAGACGAGCACGGGCGGCACGGCGAGCCCCTCGAACTCCGCCGGCCGGGTGTACACGGGGTGATCGAGCAGCCCGGACGTGAAGGAGTCGTCCGCGACCGAGCCGGGATCGCCGACGACGCCGGGGATATGTCTGACCGCCGCGTCGAGGATGACGAGCGCCGCGAGCTCTCCCCCCGAGATCACGTAGTCGCCGAGCGAGATCTCATCGGCGGCGAGCAGCCGGTGCACGCGTTCGTCGAACCCCTCGTACCTGCCGCACACGAGCAGCAGCCGCTCGCGGCCGGCGAGCTCCCGCGCCGCCGCGTCGGAGAAACGCCGCCCGCGCGGATCGGGCAGCACCACGTGCGGCGGCGCGCCGCCGTCGGCCGCGACCTCGCGCACGGCGCGGACGACGACCGGCGCCATGAGCACCATGCCGGGGCCGCCGCCGTACGCCTCGTCGTCGACCTGCCCATAGCGGTTGACCGCCCACCGCCTCAGGTCGTGGACGCGCACGTCGACGATGCCGGCCGCCGCCGCCTTGCCGAGGACGCCCACCGCAGCGTACGCCTCGACGGCGGCCGGGAACAGCGTCAGGAGATCACAGCGCATCGCCGTCGAGCAGACCGGCCGGCGGGTCGATCACCACCACACCGGCGCCGAGGTCGACGCTCACGACGATCGGCGAGGCGAACGGCACCAGCGCCTCGCCAACCTGGGTGCGCACGGTGAGCATCGGCAGGCCGGTCTCCGTTCCGAGCTCACTCACCTCGCCGACCCGGGTGCCGTCCGCGAGGACGCAGGCGAGGCCGGCGAGCTCGTGCTCGTAGTAGTAGTTGGCCGGCAGCGCGGCGCGCGCCTGCGCGGGCAGGAAGAGCCAGGCGCCGCGCAGCGCCTCGGCGGCGTCGCGCGTGCCGACGCCGTTGAGACGGAGGAGGAAGCACCCCTTGTGGATGCGTACGTCCGCGACCGCGAGCCAGCGCTCGGGCTCCTGCGCCCCGACGCCGACCTCGACGCCTGCGGCGAGGCGCTCGGGAAAGTCCGTGGTGATCTCGGCGAGGACCTCGCCGCGCACGCCGTGGGGCCGCCGGATCCGTCCAACCGCCAGGATCTCTCCCGGTCGGCCCGCCGCGCGCCCAGTGTCGCGTCTGGGGATCTCGCTGTTCATCGCAATGGACGCGACACGCGGGCAGGGGTCCGAGGGAGGCGGCGCGCCGCCGCTTCCGGCAACGGACGCGGGGAGAGCACGCCGCGTGCGCGGCCGCAGGCCGCACCCTCGCGCAGCGCGGCGTTCCCCGCGACGTGTCCCGGCCCGCTCCATTGGGGCAACGAATGTGCGGGACGGGACACTAGTCCAGGATCTCGAGGACGAGACGCTTGCGCACCCGCACGCCGGCGGCGGCGAGGAGCGTCCGGATGGCGCGCGCGGTCCGCCCCTGCTTGCCGATCACCCGCCCGAGGTCTTCGGGAGCGACGCGCAGCTCGAGCACCGTCGTCTGCTCGCCCGCGATCTCCTTGACCTCGACGCGGTCGGGCTGATCCACGAGCGCCCTGGCGATCGACTCCACGAGTTGCTTCATCTCGGACCTCCGCGGGTCAGGCGGCGTTTGGACGCGTCACTTCGTGGCGAGCAGGGTGCGCACGGTCTCCGAGAGCTGCGCGCCACGCGCCACCCAGTACGCCACGCGATCGCGGTCGATGCGGACCTCCGCCGGCTGCGTTCTCGGGTTGTACGAGCCCACCTCCTCGAGCACAGCCGCCGAGGGGGTCCGGCGGCCGTCGGACACCACCACGCGATAGACCGGGCGCCGGTTCGCACCCATGCGTCGCAGTCGGATCTTCAGCATCTCTCACCTACCTCCGCTCTTCACGCCGGGGTTTGCGCGGCGCCGGGCACGGCCGCGCGCCGCTTCCCGGTCCGTCGCGGTCGCCCGCGGAACGGGAATTGTAGCAGACGCCGGCCGCCCCGGGGGCGGCGCGTCACAGGCCGAGCGACCGCAGCACCCGGCGGGGGTCGCCGCCGGAGCCGAACCGCTTCATCAGCTTGCGCATCTCGGCGTGCTGCCGGAGCAGCCGGTTGACCTCTTCGACGGTGGTGCCGGCGCCGCGCGCGATCCGCTTGCGGCGCGAGCCGTTGAGGATCTCTGGGCGGCGGCGCTCCCTCGGCGTCATCGAGCAGATGATCGCCTCGAAGCGCTTGATCCGCTTCTCGTCGACGTCGGTTCCCTTGAGCGCCTTGGCCCCCGGGATCAGATCGGTGAGCTGGGACAGCAGCCCGCCGCCGCGCATCTGCTTGAGCTGCTCGCGCAGGTCCTCGAGGTCGAACCCTTCCTTCCTGATCTTCTTCTCGAGCTCCGCCGCACGCTTGAGGTCGATCGACTCCTGCGCCTTCTCCACAAGCGTCAGCACGTCGCCCATGCCGAGGATGCGCGCCGCCATGCGGTCGGGGTGGAACACCTCGAGGTCCTCGAGGCGCTCGCCGATGCCTGCCAGCCGCACCGGCTGGCAGGCCACGGACACCACGGAGAGCGCCGCGCCGCCGCGCGCGTCGCCGTCGAGTTTGGTGAGGATGACGCCGGTCAGCGGCAGGCGCGCGGAGAACGCTTCGGCCTGCCTGACTGCGTCCTGCCCGGTCATCGCGTCGGCGACCAGCAGCACCTCGGAAGGCTGCAGGAGAGCGTGCAGCTCGGAGAGCTCGCGCATCAGCGCGTCGTCGACGTGGAGTCGGCCCGCGGTGTCGAACACCAGCACCTCGAATCCCTTGCGCCGCGCCTCGACGAGCGAGGCGCGCGCGATCTCGGGCGCTGACGGCCACGGCCGGGTGTCGAGCACCGGGATGCCGGCCTGGCGGCCGAGCTGCTCGAGCTGCTCGCGCGCGGCCGGGCGCGCGGTGTCGGCGGGCACCAGCAGGACGTGCTTGCCGAGCTTCGCCTTGAGGAAGACGCCGAGCTTCGCGCACGTCGACGTCTTGCCGGTCCCCTGCAGGCCGACCAGCAGCAGCGGCGCCGGGAACCCCTTGAGCCTGATCGGCCGGTGCTCGCCGCCGAGCAGGCGCGTGATCTCCTCGTGGACGATCTTGACCACCTGCTGCGCGGGCTTGAGCGAGGCGAGAACCTCCTTGCCGACCGCGCGCTCGCGCACCCGGGCGGTGAACTCCTTGACCACCGGCAGCGCGACGTCGGCCGCGAGCAGCGCGCGCCGGATCTCCGCCAGCGCAGCATCCACGTGCTGCTCGGTGAGGTGGCCCTCGCCGCGCAGCGTCTTGAACACCTTCTGCAGCCGTTCCGCGATCGCCTCGAGCATTCCCCACCCCTCGCCGCCGGCGGGAGCCGGCGTGACCGAGCATGATAGCGAACGAGCCGCGGGCCGGCGCCTCCCGGCCGGCTGCGGCGTTCCCGCGCGAAGCTAGCGTCGCGGCAGGCGGGTGTCGACGTCGGCGAGACGGCGCTTCGCCTCGGGGTCGACCACGATCTTCACCCAGAGGGTCTGGCGCTCGGGGTGGCTGAGCTTGACGTAGTAGACGCCGGCCCCGGGGAACATGTACGACTTTCCGAGCTTGCCGAAGCCGGCGCCGTCCCAGTCGTCGGCGATGCCGATCAGCCTGCCGTTGACGGTCACCTGCGCCTTCTCCGGCGACACGTTGAAGTTGGCGCCCTCGCGGCACTCGAACACCTGGACGATCGGCGGGGTCGGCGTCGGCGGCGGCGGCGCGGTGGGCGCCGCGGCGACGCGCGGCGCCTGCGCCGGCCCGGCCTGCGGCAGCGGCCGCCAGCGCGACGCCGGCGGCGCCACCGCCGGCGGCGGCGCCTGGCCGAGCACCGGACGCACCGGCTCCGGCTCGGGCGCCGCGGTCGGCGCGGGCACCGCCGGAGCGGCCGGGAGCACGGCCGGCGCGTCGCCGCCCGGCGCCGTCGGCGGGGCCCCCGCCTGCGCCCCCGGCTCGACTTGCGCCGCGGCGCCGGGTCCGTGCCCGCGCAGGAGCAGCGCCGCGACCACGACCGCCAGCAGCACGACGGCGCCCGCGAGCACCGGGAGCAGCGGGAAGCGCCTCGCCTGCACCGCCACGGTGGCCGCGGTGGTGGTCTGCGGCGCGGCCGCCGCGGCCGCCGTCGCTGGCGGAACGGAAGAGGCGGGCGCGATCATCTTCGTCGCGCTGGTCATCTCGACGCCGGCGCTCGCGGCCTGCACGGCGAGGGCGCGTGCCTCGGCCGCGAAGGCGGCGCCGTCCTTGACGCGGTCCTGCGGGTCCTTGGCGAGGCAGGCGCGCATGAAGTTGGACGCGCGCTCGCCGAGCGAGCTCGCCGCTTCGGTGTCGACGAGCGGGTCCTCGTGGAGGATCTGGTAGATCAGGCTGGTGATGGTGTCGGCGGGAAACGGCTTGCGGTGCAGCAGCAGCTCGTAGAGGACGACACCGAGCGAGAACAGATCGGCGCGGCCGTCCGGCGACAGCCCGCGCACCTGCTCCGGCGCCATGTAGGCCGGGCTGCCGACGACCGTGCCCGTCCGCGTCAGGTCGGTGCCCTCGCCGATCGCCTTGGCGACGCCGAAGTCGGCCACCTTCACGCGGCCGTCCTTGGTGAGCATGATGTTGGCGGGCTTGACGTCGCGGTGCACCACGCCGAGCGCGTGCGCGGCCGCGAGCGCATCGGCGCACTGGGCGACCATCATGAACGACTCGGCGACGGTCGGGTACTCCTTGCGCGCCAGGCGCTGCGCGAGCGATTCCCCCTCGATCAGCTCCATCACGAGGTAGAGCGAGTCGCCGGCGCGCCCGGCGTCGTACACGGTGACGATCCCTGGGTGGTTGATACGCGCCGCGATCTTCGCCTCGCGCAGGAAGCGCGCCTCCATCTCCTGCGTGTTGAGAGCGCCGGCGGACTGCTGCGACGAGATCACCTTGATCGCGACGTGGCGGTCGAGCGCCGGGTCGACGCCGCGGTAGACGACGCCCATCGCGCCGCGGCCCAGCTCGCCAACGATCTTGTAGCGCCCTATCTCGGACGGGACAGTCACCTCAGCACCACCTCATTCGCACACGAATGCGTGCGACGAGCGCGCTCTGTCGCCGCGGCCACCGTTGGCACTCCAGCCTCCCACCGTGTCTCGACGCCCGGCACTGCAACGAAAACGCGCTAGAACTCGAAAACTTCCCCCTCGAAGACATCGGAGAGCTGGCGCATGACCGCGGTGGTCAGGCCTGCCGAGACGCCGGCGACGATCGCCGCGCCCTTGCTCCGCCCGAGCAGGAACCCCACCGCCGCCACCGCCCCCACCGACAGGAACGGGTGACGGCGCACGAGATCGCGCCAGTCGATCCCCTCCGGGATGACCTTGTCGAGGAGGTAGTCGGCGTCCAGCCGCCGGGGCTCATCCGCGACAGCCTCCTCGTCCTCGGCCTCGAGGTCGAACGTCTCTGTGGCGCTCGGCGCCCCGGGCTCCTCGTCTCTGGTGGTGCGCTCGTCCATGTGCTACGGCTCCCGCCGGCGGACCACGTAGCCGACCGCGAAGCCCACCGCGAAGGCGATCAGGATCGACTTGCCGGGGTTGCGCCTGACGTAGTCGACGACGTCGTCGCGCACCTCCTTCATGTCGACCTCCTGGACCCTGGCCTTGACCTTCGCATAGCCGCGCCTGACCTCTGCGGAAAGCCGGTCGAACTGCACCTTCGCTTTCGCGTACGCCTCCTCGGCGGCCTCGCGGGAGCGGCCGTACAGCTCGCCCATCTTCTCCCGCGCCGCTTCGAGCGCGCTGCGCGCCTCGGCGAGGTACGCCTTCGCCTTCTCGTAGCCGTCGGCGGTCCGCGTGCGGACCTTGCCGTACCCCTCGCCGAGCGCTTCCTTGGCCCGGTCCATCGAGCCCTCGGCGTGCGCGATCGACTCCTTGGCGCCTTCGAGCACCTCGTGTACAGCTCCTTCGAGCTGGTCGATCTTCTCCTCGACCTTGGATGACTTCTTCTCTTCCGCCATGGCGGCCTCCAGTCGTACGTGGCTCTCGCCGGGATTCTACGCCAGGGCGCCGGTGCGGGCAAGCGCCGCCACGGTAGTGATAAGGTTCGCCGCATGGCGACGATCACCTTTCTCGGGGCCGCCGGCACCGTCACGGGCTCCCGCTACCTCGTCGAGGCGCACGGCCGCCGCCTCCTCGTCGACGCCGGTCTGTTCCAGGGGCGCAAGGAGCTGCGCCTGCGCAACTGGGCGCCGTTCCCCTGCGACGCCGGCTCGCTGTCGGCCGTGATCATCACCCACGCCCACATCGACCACTCGGGGTTCCTGCCGCGGCTCGTGCGCGAGGGGTTCAGCGGTCCCGTATTCGTGACGGCGCCGACCCGTCGCCTGCTGCCGCCGATGCTCCTCGACGCGGCGCACCTCCAGGAGGAGGAGGCCCGCTACGCGAACAAGGTGCGGTCGACGCGGCACGCCCCCGCGCTGCCTCTGTTCACGGCCGACGACGCGCACCAGGCGATCCGCACGCTGCAGGCGCTGCCGTTCGGCGCGCCGCACGACCTCTGGCCGGGCGCCCGCTTCACCTACCACCGGCAGGGGCACATCCTCGGCGCGGCCGCGGTCGAGCTCACGCTCAAGGCGGCCGGCGGCGAGCGCACGTCGGTCTATTTCTCGGGCGACGTCGGCCGCTACGCCGTGCCGGTGCTGCAGCCTCCCACGCCCTACCCGGGCTCGACGTACCTGGTCGTGGAGTCGACCTACGGCAACCGCCATCACGGCCCCGGCGAACCGGGCGAGCAGCTCGCCGAGGCGGTCAATGAGGCGGTCGGCCGCGGCGGCGTCCTGGTGATCCCGGCGTTCGCCATCGACCGCACGCAGGAGGTGCTGTACTTGCTACGCGAGCTGATCGCCGACGAGGCGATCCGGCCGCTGCCGATCTTCCTCGATTCGCCGATGGCGCTGGAGGCGACGCTCGCCTACCGCGACTGCATCCGCGAGCACGACGTCGAGGCGCGCGCGCTGCGCGAGAGTGGGATCGACCCGTTCTCCCCGCCTGGCCTCGCGATGGTGCGGACGGTCGACGAGTCCAAGCGGCTGAACTCGCTCGCCGGGCCTGCGATCGTGATCTCCGCCTCCGGGATGGCGACCGGCGGCCGTGTCCTCCACCACCTCCGGCGCCGGCTGCCCGACGAGTGCAACACCGTGCTGTTCGTCGGCTTCCAGGCCGAGGGCACGCGCGGCCGCCGCATCCTCGAGGGCGAGCCGGCGGTCAAGATCTTCGGCGAGATGGTGCCGGTGCGCGCGCAGGTGCGCAGCATCTCCTCGCTGTCCGCGCATGCGGACGCCGACGAGCTGACGATCTGGGCCGCCGAGGCGCGCGAGCGCCCGCGCCTGGCGTTCGTCACCCACGGGGAGGAGGGCGCCAGCCGCGCGCTCGCCGACCGCTTCGCGGCGCGCTTCGGCTGGGACTGCTACCTGCCACGCCTCGAGGAGACCGTGCCGCTGTGAGGCCGCGGCGGCGCCGCCTGCTCCGCTTCGCGGCGAAGCTGCTGCAGGCGCAGCACCGCGACCAGCTCCTGCTGCGCGCCGCGGCGCTCGCCTACACCAGCCTGCTGTCGCTCGTGCCGCTGCTCACCGTTGCGCTGGTCACGGTGTCGCGCGTGCAGCCGGAGCGCGCCGAGCTGGTGGTGCGCGCGATCGCCACGGTGCTGCCGTTCTCGCCGGCGCGCGTGCAGGCGACGCTCGCGTCGCTGGCCGAGCGCACGGCGTCGCTCGGGTGGCTGGCGATCCTCGTCTCTGTCCTGGTGACGTTCCAGGCGTTCTACCAGATCGAGGAGGTGATCAACGCGGTGTGGGGCGTGCCGCAGCGCCGGCGCTGGCGGTGGCGGCTGGCGTCGTTCGCCGCCGTGCTGCTCTCGGGGCCGCTGCTGATCACCGCCCTGTTCTCGTGGCTCTACTGGCTCTCGGCGAAGCCCTGGTACGTGAACATCGTCAGTTTCACCCGGCCCCTGCCGGCGCTGTTCTCGCTCGTCGCCCTGACGCTGCTGTACCGCTGGGTGCCGCACACGCGGGTGCCGTGGCGCGCCGCCCTGGCCGGCGCCGGCGTCGCCACGGCGGCCCTGCTTGCCGTGCACCTCGGCTTCCAGACGTACCTCGACCTCACCTCGGGGCTGAACGTCATCTACGGCTCGCTGGCGATCGTGCTGTTCTTCCTGATCTCGTTGCTCGTCTTCTGGTTCGCGATCCTCCTCGGGGCGGAGGCCTCGTGGGTGGTCGGCCACGTCCCCGCGCCGCTGCCCGCCGAGGACGTCGCGAACGCGGTGGCGCTGCTGCTGGAGGCGCGCACCGCCGGCACGGTGACGGCGCGGCGCGCCCGCGAGCTGCTCGGCCGCAACGCGGCGGAGGCGCTCGAGCTGCTCGCCCAGCCGCCCGAGTTCCTCGTCCGCACCCGCCGCGGGTGGCAGCTCGCGCGCAGTGGCGACGAGGTGCTGGTCGCCGAGGTGCGCTGCCGGCTCGGCGTCGCCGCGCCGCCGCTCGACGACACCGCCAGCTTGCAGAGCCTGGTCGCGCTCGCAAAGCAGCGCAACGACTCGGGCCCGCTGCCGAAGGCGGCGGCACAGGGCGCCGCAGCAACGGGGGTGAACGGCGGTTAGGGCCGGCGGCCGGTGTACTCCGAGAACATGCCGAGCACGAGCTCGCGCTTCACGTCGGCGAAGCCGGCCTGGCTGAGCGCCGCCATGATCCGCTCCGGCGGCACGCACGCCTCGATGGTGTCCCAGAAATAGCGCCACAGGACGGCGGCGTCGCGGTTGCGCGTGGTCAGGCGCGAGAGCGCCGGGATCACCCCCTTGATGTACAGGCGCAGGAAAGCGCGGTGGAGGCGGCTCGGCGGCCGCGTGAGCTCGAGCACCAGTACGGTGCCGCCGGGGCTGAGCACGCGCAGGAACTCACGGAACGTCACCGTCAGGTCGGCAAGGTGGCGCAGGGCGTAGCCCATCGCGAGGAACTCGAAGGAGGCTTCGCGGTACGGGAGCGCCTCGCCGGCGCCGAGCGTCGCCGGGATACCGAGCAGCCGGCGCGCCTCGGCGAGCATCCCCGGGCTGGGGTCGAGGCCGATGACGCGGCGCGGGTCGCCGACGATCGCCGCCGCCTCGCGGGCGACCAGCCCGGTTCCGGTCGCGACGTCGAGCACGCGCTGCCCGGCGGCCAGCCCGGCGCGCTCGAGCGCCTGCCGGCGATACCAGCGGCCGGTGCCGAACGCCATCATCGCCTCGATGTGGTCGTAGGCGCCCGCCGAGTGGTCGAACAGGCGGCGCACGTAGGCCGCCCGGTCCTCGTCCCTGCCGTAGTACGGCGCCAGCGTCGGGTGCGGCGCGAGCGGGGCGTCGCCGGGGCTCTCGTGCACGCCGTAAGGATAGCAGCGCGCAGGCGGGGAACGAGGCCCCGATGGGGAAGGTCAAGGGCCGGACGTGCCGCCCCCGGCGCACGCGGGAGCAGCCGCGGCCTGGGCTCGCCCGCGACCGTCGGATCAGAACGTGGTGCCGATCGAGAACTGGAAGTCGTTGCCCTTCTCGTCCGGGAACGGGTCGAGGTTGACGCCGTAGATGAAGCGCAGCGGCGCCTGGAACATCGGCAGGAAGATGCGCAGCTCGGCGCCCGCGCTGTACCGCAGGAGGTTGAGGTCCCAGCCTTGGCTCTCGTGCCACGTATTGCCGATGTCCGAGAAGAGGATGAACTTGATCGGGCCGCCGAGCTTGATTTGGAACTCGAGGTTGAGCTGGGCGTAGCGGTCGCCGCCGACGCGCGCGCCGGCGGGGGTGGTGAAGTAGCGCCCGCTCTCGGTGCGCGGAAGCACCGAGTAGTACTCGAAGCCGCGCAGCGAGCGCTCGCCGCCGAGCCGGTAGCGGTCGTAGACCGGGATCTCGGAGTCGGAGAACGGGAAGATCTGCCCGGCCTCGAGGTTCCCAGCCAGGATGTAGCGCCGCGTCAGCGGGCGGAAGAGCGTCGCGCCGACTTCCGGTCGGACGTAGTTGAAGTCGCCGCCCAGGGGACCGCCTGCGACGCGCACGCGGCCGTAGTACGTGAGTCCCTCGTTCGGGTCGAACGGGTCGTCGCGGGAGTCGTACACCAGCGACGGCGTGAGCGACGAGGTGACGCCGGTGTAGGTGTCGAAGAACAGCTCGGGCGCCGGCATGTCCGTGTACGGCGGGTCGAGCGGCCGGCGGTGCGGGAACGTCGGCTCCTGACCGGCGGCGAGCGTGCGCACGGTGGTGTATTTCACGTACGCGTCGTCGTAGCCGTAGACGAGCGAGAACTGGCCGAAGAAGCTGGGCGAGAACCCCCACACGATGGAGCCGCCCTTGGAGTCGCGGAAGTAGTCGACGAGCGTCGTCTCCTGTTTGTAGATCGAGCCGCCGATCACCATGCGGCGGTCGAGGAAGTACGGCTCGGTGAACGACAGCGAGTAGGTGTCCTGGCGGCTGCCGGAGGAGATCGAAACGCCGAGCACCTCGCCGCGACCCATGAAGTTGCGGGTGTTGAAGATGAGCTGGGCGAAGAAGTGGTCGATCTCGGAGTAGCCGGCGCCGAACTGGATGTCGCTGCGGCCGACCTCCTGCCCCTTCACGGTGACGTTGACGAGCTTGCGCTGCTCGTCGAACTTGAACTCGGGCGGGTCGTCGGTGAGCTTGAAGAAGCCGAGCTGGTTGACCTTGAACACCGACTTGCGGAAGGCGCCCATGTCCATCCAGTCGCCCTCGAAGATGCGGAACTCGCGCCGCATCACCTTCTCCTGCGTCTTCGTGTTGCCGGTGAACTCGATGCGCCCGAGGCGGTAGCGGTCGCCCTCGTAGACGTCGATGGTGACGTTGGTGACGTCGGGCTCGGTCGCGCTGTCGGTCGCCGCCTGGCTGGTGTAGGCGTAGATGTAGCCGCGCGACTGGTAGAGCTTGCGCACCTCCTCGTTGCCGGCCTCGATCAGGTTCTGCCTGTACTTGCCGCCGAGGTCGACCTCGTACAGCTTCCGCAGCTTCTCCGGGTCGAAGACGGTGACGCCCTTGATCTCGAGGCTGCCGAGGCGGAACTGCCGTCCCTCCTGCACCGGGATGGTGACCGCCATGCGGAACCCTTTCTTCTTCTGGCTCTCCGCCTCCGGATTCCTGGCGGTCAGCTCCACCTTCGGCTCGCCGACGAGGATGTCCTTGTAGCCGCGGTTCATGTAGTACTTCTTCACGTTCTCGGAATCCTCGCCCCACGCCTCATTGTTCCAGATCAGCTTCTTGCCGAACAGGCGGAAGAACGACTTCTGCTTCAGCTTCTTCATGGCGCGGCGCAGCGTCCGGTCCGAGAACACCTCGTTCCCCTCGAAGTCGATGGCGCCGATCTTTATCTTGGCGCCCTCGTCGATCTTGAACACGACCTTGCGGGTCGCTGCGCCCACCTCCTCGACGACCGGCTCGACGGTGGCGCTGGCGTACCCCTCGGCGGTGTACACGTCCTTGATCGCCTGGCGGTAGCGCTGCACCTCGGACTGCCGCAGCGGGGTGTTGCGCCGCATCGTCACCTGCGCCTCGTCGAGCTTCTCGCGCAGAGTGCTGTCGGACAGCTTCTTGTTCCCCTCGAACTCCCACGCCGTGACCTTGGGCCGCTCCTTGACGGTGACGATCACCTTCACCTTGCCGGGACCGGCATCTTCGGACTCGACCTTCAGCTCCTCGACGAGTCCCGAGTCCCAGAAGCGATGGAAGTTGCCGGCGATCGCCTCCCTGTCGAAGGGGTCGCCCTGCGTCACGCCGAGGTAGTACTCGACCGTCTCGGCCGAGATCGTCGTGCCGCCGACGACCTCGACCTCGGCGATCTCGGGGGCGGCATCCTGCGCTGCCGCCACCGCCGGGGCCGCGAGCAGCAACGCGATCGCTACACGGGTGAGCACGCTCGTCACGGGCACACGCCCTCCTGTGCGGTGACGACAAGGGTGTCGTCGACGACGCGCGCCGCGAGCGCCCGTTCGCCGGCGAGCCGGTGGCGGATCATGTAATCGGAGATCGCGTCCTCGAGGTGGCGCCGGACGGCGCGGCGCAGCGGCCGCGCACCCGCCGCCGGGTCGCTCCCGGCGTGGGCGAGGAGCCACTGCACGACCTCTTCCGGGACATCGAACGCGACGCCGCGTCCGGCCAGGTGGGCGACCACGTCGCCTACCAGCAGACGCCCGATACCGTGAAGCTGCGCCGCGCTCAGCGGGTGGAACACCACGACGTCGTCGAGCCGGTTGAGGAACTCGGGCGGGAACGCCCGCCTGAGCTCGCGCAGCACCGCCTCGCGCACCTCGCCGTCGCCCGGGCCGCCCGCGGCCTTGCCGAACCCCACGGCGGGCGCGCCGGCGAACAGCTCGCGGGTGCCGAGGTTCGAGGTCATGACGATGAGCGTGTTGCGGAAGTCGACTTGGTCCCCGTAGGCGTCGGTGAGCACCCCGTCCTCGAGGACCTGCAGCAGCAGGTTGACGGTGTCCGGGTGCGCCTTCTCGATCTCGTCGAGCAGGATCAGCGAGTACGGCTGCCGGCGCACGCGCTCGGTGAGCTGGCCGCCCTCCTCGAAGCCGACGTAGCCGGGCGGCGAGCCGATCAGCCGCGACACCGCGTGCTTCTCCATGTACTCCGACATGTCGAAGCGCGCCAGCGCCTTCTCGCTCTGGAACAGGAAACGGGCGAGCTGGCGGGCCGCCTCTGTCTTGCCGACGCCCGAAGGCCCGAGGAACAGGAACGACCCGATCGGCCGCTGGCCGCGCGTGACGCCGAGCCGGGAGCGGCGGATCGCGCGCGCGATCGCCGAGACCGCCTCCTCCTGGCCGACCACGCGCTGGCGCAGGATCTCCTCCATGCGCGCGAGGCGGTCGGCCTCGTCCTCGCGCAGGGTGGTCAGCGGGATCCCCGTCCACTCGGCGATGACCTCCTCGACGTCGTCGCGCGTCACCTCGGCGGACGGCTGCTCGGCCGGCAGCGCCACGCCGAGCCGCGTGATCTCGGCGCGCAGCTCCAGCTCGCGCTCGCGCAGACGCACCGCGCCCTCGAAGTCCTTGGCGGAGACCGCCCGTTTCATGTCGCGCACCACGCGGGTGGCCTCCGCCTGCGTCTGGCGGAGCTGCTCGGTGGAGGCGGCGCGGCGCAGCTTGACGCGGGCGCCGGCCTCGTCGAGAACGTCGATCGCCTTGTCGGGGAAGAATCGGTCGGGGATGTAGCGGCCCGACTGCTCGACGGCCGCGGCGAGCGACTCGTCCGTGTAGTGAACGCGGTGGAACTGCTCGTAGCGGTCGCGCAGTCCCTCAAGGATGGTGAGCGTCGCCGCCTCGTCCGGCGGCTGCACCGCCACCGGCTGGAAGCGGCGCGACAGCGAGCGGTCCTTCTCGATGTACTTGCGGTACTCCTTCAACGTCGTCGCGCCGATGCAGGTGATCTCGCCGCGCGACAGCGCCGGCTTGAGGATGTTGGCCGCGTCGAGCGACCCCTCCGCCGAGCCGGCGCCGACGAGCACGTGCAGCTCGTCGATGAAGACGATGATCTCGGGGTTCTCGCGCAGCTCCTTGAGGATCGCCTTCAGGCGCTCCTCGAACTGCCCGCGGTACTTGGTGCCGGCGACGACGAGCGAAAGGTCGAGGGCGAGGATGCGGCGGTCGGCGAGCTGCACCGGCACGCGGCCGGCCGCGATGCGCTGCGCCAGCCCCTCGACGATCGCGGTCTTGCCCACCCCGGGCTCGCCGAGCAGGATCGGGTTGTTCTTCGTCCGCCGCACTAGGATCTGGACGATCCTGTCGACCTCCTGCTCGCGGCCGACCAGCGGGTCGAAGCGGCCGCCGACCGCCGCCTCCGTGAGGTCGCGCGCGAACTCGGCGAGCGCGGTCGGCTCGCGCCTGCTGCGGCGGGCGTCTCGCTCGCGGTGCAGCTCGACGAGCTCCTCGCGGGCGGCGGCCAGCGACACGCCGCGCCCCGCCAACAGCCGCGCGGCGGCGCACGCCTCCAGGCGCAGCATCCCGAGCAGCAGGTGCTCGTTGCCCACCGCCATCTGCCCCTGCACCTCGGCTTCGTGCGCCGCCAGCATGAGGATCCGCCGGCACTCGTCGGACAGCGGCAGCTCGCCCGGCGCCGCGGCCTCCGCGGCGCCTGCATCCGGCGCCGCGAGCTCGCCGTGGAGCTGGCGGCCATCGACCTGGAAACGGGCGAGGAGCTGCTCGACCAGCTCGTCGCCCTCGCGCAGCATCCCGAGCAGCAGGTGCTCCGACTCGATCATCGGGGCCCCGGCCCGAGCGCCCTCGTAGCGGGCGAAGAACAAGGTGCGCCGGGCGCGCTCGGTGAGGTTCTCCAGCATCAATAGCCGCCAGCGGCCCCGGCCAGCCGCAACACGCGATCGCAGCGGCCGGCCAGGGCCTCGTTGTGGGTCACGATAACACTCGTGACGCCGCGGCTCAAATGCAGCGACCGCACCAGATCGAACAGCGCGGAGGCAGCGGCGGCGTCGAGGTTTCCGGTGGGCTCGTCGGCGAGCAGCAGGCGCGGGCTGCCGACCAGCGCCCGCGCCACGGCGCCGCGCTGCTGCTCGCCGCCCGAGAGCTGGTCCGGGAAATGCTCCGCACGCTCGGCCAGGCCGACCGACGCCACCAGATCGAGCGCCGCTGCGAGCGCCTCGGCGTGCCGCCGACCGGCGATCAGCAGCGGCATCGCGACGTTCTCCGCGAGCGTGAACTCGGGCAGCAGCGCGTGGAACTGGAAGACGAAGCCGAGCGACCGGTTGCGGAAGCGCGCCCGCTCGCGCGGCGTCCACTCGCCGACCGCCTCGCCGAACAGCTCGACGGTGCCCGCGTCCGGCCGGTCGAGCAGGCCGAGCAGGTGCAGCAACGTGCTCTTGCCGACGCCCGAGGGCCCCACCACCGCGACCATCTCCCCCGCCGCGACCTCCACGTCCAGGCCGCGCAGCACCTCGACCCGCCGCGGCCCGCTCCCGTACCCCTTCACCAGCCCCCTCGCCCGCACCGCTGGGGGGGCACCGGGCGCCTCACCGCTGCCGGCGGTGGCTGGATCACTCATAGCGGAGGCCATCGAGGATGTCGCGGCGGGCGGCGGCACGCGCCGGCGGCAGCGAGGCCAGCAGCGCCGCCGCGACCGACACCGCGAGCGCGAGCGCCAGCGCTCCCGGAGTGACGCGAAACGGCACGTGCGAGACGATGAACACGCCGCGCGGGAGCGGCAACGCACGGGCCGCGTCGAGCGCGAAGGCGATCGCGCCGCCGGCCAGCGCCCCGATGGCGCCGCCGAGCGCCCCGACCCCCAGCCCGAGCGCGACGAACAGCGCGCGGACGCGCTCGCCCGTGAGCCCTAGCGCACCCAACAGCGCCACATCGGCACGCTTCTCCGCCGCCAGGAGTGCCAGATTGCACAGCAGGTTGAGCGCCGCGACCACGATCACGAGCGCAACGCCGAGCCCGATCATCGCCCGCTCCAACTGCAGCGCGGCCAGCAACGGGCGGTTGAGCTCGCGGAACGACACCACCTCGACGCCATCGGGAACGTCTTCATGCACGCGCGATGCCACGCTCCACGCCTGCTCGGGGCGCGCGGCCCGCAGCTCGACGGCGCGCGGTCTCCCCGCGGCGATCAGGCCGGCAGCGAGCTCCGGCGGCACGAGGACCACCGCGCCGTCCTCGCCGTGGCGGCTCTCGCGCACCGAGCCGATCGCGAGGCGGCGGCGGCTCGGCATAGGCCCGAGCGGGGTCAGCGACAGAACCGGGCTCGCCACCGTGAGCGCGCCACCGGCGCCGACGCCGAGTCGCGCCGCGAGGACGCGGTTGACCTCCACTCCGGACAGCCCCTCGACCGCCTCGAGCGTCGCAGGCGTGGCGCTGCCCGCCGCCAGGCACCACACCGGGCCCGAGGTCACCGGCCGCATCTGGAGGTCCGGGTGGCGGCGCCGCAGCTCCTCGACCCACTCGCCGGGCGGCAGCTCCCGCCCCGACCGCGGGCGCAGCTCGGCGTGCACGCCGGTGCGCGCGAGCTGCGCGCGGATCGTCGCCTGGAACCCCTCGAGCAGCGCCAGCGTAATCACCAGCGCCGCCGCTCCGAGCGCCATCGCGCCGAACGAGATCGCGCTCACCGCCGCGACGTGCGTGCGCCGCCGCAGGCCGAGCAGGTAGCGACCGGCGAGCAGGGTCAGCACGCCCATCAGGAGGCCACCGGTGTGACTGGGTGTCCGCAGCCCGTGGCCCGTGGCCCGTGGCCCGCGAGGCAGGCTCCGTGTCCGTGGCTCTGTGAACCGTGGGCTGCGGCGCTGGATCTCATCAACCGTACGGGGGGGCGGGAAGTTCGCGCCACGGGCCACGGGCCACGGGTCACGGTTGTCATTCCTTCGGTCGGAGAAGGGGGAACAGGATCACATCGCGGATCGAGCGCGAGTTGGTGAGCAGCATGACCAGACGGTCGATGCCGATCCCTTCTCCCGCGGTCGGCGGCATGCCGTGCTCGAGCGCCAGCACGTAGTCCTCGTCGACGACGCCGCCGCCGGCGCGCGCCTGTTCGACGAAGCGGGCGCGCTGGTCGTCGGGGTCGTTGAGTTCGGAGAAGGCGTTGGCCACCTCCATGCCACCGATGTACAGCTCGAAGCGCTCGGTGAGATCGGGCTCGCCGGGCTTGCGCTTGGCCAGCGGCGAGATGTCCGCCGGGAAGTCGGTGATGAACACGGGGTCGACGAGGTGCGGTTCCGCGGCGGCCTCGAAGATCTCGGCGAGCAGCTTGCCGGACGACAGCCGCGCCACGTCCCCGACGCCGAGACGCGCGGCGGTGCGCTCGAGCTCCGGGCGCTCGGCGAGGTCCGCTGGCGCGAGGCGCGCGTACTCGATCGCCGCGTCGCGCATCGACAGGCGACGCCAGGGGCGGGCGAGCGAGATCGTCCGCTCGCCCCACGCCAGACTCTCGCCGCCCGCGACCTGCGCCGCGACGCCGCACAGCATCTCCTCCGAGAGATCCATGAGGTCCTTGTAGTCGGCGTACGCCCAGTAGAACTCGAGCATCGTGAACTCGGGGTTGTGGTGCGTCGAGATCCCCTCGTTGCGGAAGTTGCGGTTGATCTCGTAGACGCGCTCGAAGCCGCCGACCACCAGCCGCTTGAGGTACAGCTCCGGCGCGATGCGCAGGTAGAGGTCGAGGTCGAGCGTGTTGTGGTGCGTGGTGAACGGCCGCGCGGCGGCGCCGCCGGGGATCGGGTGCATCATCGGCGTCTCGACCTCCAGGAAGCCGCGCGCATCGAGGAACGCGCGGATCTCGCGAACCGCTGCGGCGCGCGCCGTGAACACCGCACGCGACTCCGGGTTGGTCGCGAGGTCGAGGTAGCGCTGCCGCGCCCGCAGCTCGCGGTCGGCGATCCCGTGCCACTTCTCGGGCCACGGCTGCAGCGCCTTGGCGAGCACGGTCAGCGTCGCCGCCCGCACCGACAGCTCGCCGGTGCGGGTGCGGAACACCACGCCGGTGACGCCGAGGAAGTCGCCGAGGTCCACCGTCTCGAGCAGCGCGAATGCCGCGTCGCCGACCTCGTCGCGGCGCACGTACACCTGCAGCCGCCCGTCGCCGTCGGAAAGGTCGAGGAACGTCGCCTTGCCGTGGCCGCGCACGGCGGTGACGCGCCCCGCCACGCGCACCGCGGGGGGCTCCTGCTCGAGTGCGGCCGCGTCGAGCCCGGCGAAGCGCGCGGCCACCTCGCTCACCCGGCCGTCGACCCGAAAGCGCGGCGGGTACGGGTCGATGCCGCGCCGGCGCAGCTCCTCCAGTTTGCCCCTGCGGTTGGCGCGCAGCGTCTCGAGTGGTTCCACTGCTCGAAATCCTCCCAGTACTTGAAGATGCCGCGCGCGAGCGAGGCTCGGGCCCGGCATTCTAGCACTGGGGACAAGACCGCTGCCGGGCGCCGCGGCGGAGTCTGCCTCATGGCATAACTATCTAACGATTGATTTTATACGTCTATGTGGCGAATTATTGACAAAGAAGAGCGAGGGTCATATCATGACGTCCGTGCGCGTCACCCGCTATCGTTGAGGCTCCCTCGGCCGCCCCGGCGGGGCGGCGCTGCCGCAACCGGCGTCGAACTCACACTTCGCGCACGAGCTCGTTCAGACATCGCAGGCAACTGCTCCTCACGGCCCAGCCCGGACCGCGGGGTGCGAATCCGTGTTCTTCAAACGCAGGATACGGGAGGAGATATGCTGAATGTCCTTGGAGCGGTGCTCCTCGCACTGAGCGCCGCGGCGCCGCCCGGCGAGGCCGCCGGCGACGCCGACTGCGCCGCGTGCCACGAGCAGGCGGCAGCCGCCTTCGCGCACACCACGCACGCCCGCATCCGCGGCTTCGAGACACCCGACGGCGTCACCGGGTGCGCCTCGTGCCACGGCGACACCGCAAAGCACCTCGAGACCGGCGAGGTCGAGGGCCTGCGGCGCTTCGGAGGCGACGCCGAGGCGGACAGCGAGGCGTGCCTGCGCTGCCACGCGACGCGCGGCATGGGCGAGTGGAAGGCTTCCGCGCACGCCGGCGAGGCCGGGTGCACGACCTGCCATTCCAGCCACGCCGCCAATGAGCCCGGGAAGAAGTGCGCCACCTGCCACGCCGACGTGCAGGCGCTGATGTTCGCGCCGTCGCACCACCCGGTGAAGGAGGGCAGGATGTCGTGCGCCTCGTGCCACAACGTGCACAAGGCGAACGCCGGCGCCCTCAAGACCGTCGAGCGCAGCAACGACCTCTGCCTCACCTGCCACGCGGCGCAGCAGGGACCGTTCATCTTCCAGCACGAGCCGGTGGAGGAGGACTGCATGATCTGCCACCAGCCGCACGGCTCGACGGCGAACAACCTGCTGGTGGCGAACGAGCCGTTCCTCTGCCTGCAGTGCCACGAGCTGCACTTCCACGCCGGGTGGAAGGCGGTCGCCGGCAGCGGCACGGTCACCATCGGCGGCAAGCCCTACCCCAACGTGAACGGCCCGTACGGCAACCAGATGGCGTTCGGCACCAAGTGCACGCAGTGTCACATCCGGGTGCACGGCTCCGACCTGCCGTCGAACACGGTTCCCGGCCGCGGCGAAGGCCTGACCCGCTAGGAGGACGAGATGAAAGCCAGAACCCTGCTCATCGCTTTCACCTGCGCCCTGCTCGCCGGGGCGGCGTCGGCGCAGGAAGGGATGACCGGCACGGTCGAGATCGGAGGCCGCGCCGTTCAGACGGAAGGTAACCTCGACCGCGCGGCCGAGTACCGCACCACCGACGACGGCGCCGAGCTGCGCGTCGACCTCAAGGCGCTGTTCGGCGACTTCTTCCTCGCGCTGACGAGCGAGGCGTTCGACACCAACGACCACAAGACGACGCTCGACTTCGAGCTCACCCGCAGCGTGCGGTCGCACACCACGTACACGGGCGTGCCGCACCGGCTCGAGCACGACCCGCTCACCAACCTGCGCGGTACCGTGAAGGAGGTCGTGGCGACGTGGTCCACCGACCTCGACCCGAACGCGCAGTACGGCATCGACTACAGCGTGCTGACCAACACGACGGAGTTCCAGTTCCCGAACGCCGGCTGGCTCACAGTCGGCGTCCACTACCGCGAGCAGTGGCGCGAGGGGCACAAGCAGTCGATGGCGCTGTCGCACTGCTCCTCGTGCCACGTTCAATCCAAGACCAGGGCCGTGGACGAGCACACCCGCGACGGCGGCGTCTCGGCGCGCGCGACGCTCGGAGCGTGGGCGATCAACGGTGCGTACGTCGAGCGCGACTTCCGCGAGCGCGGCGCCACACCGACGCGCGTCTACGAGCTGATCGAGCAGCCGGCGCTGCGCACGCCGCTGTTCCGCGACCGCGCGCAGTACGACCTGCGCAACGGCGCCCTGGCGTACGACCTCGTTCCAACCACCGAGAAGAAGACGGTGAAGGGCGAGATCGTGAACGAGAACCTCGGCGGCTTCGCGGTGTCGCTGACGGGCGCAGGCACCAAGGTAACCAACATGTCGAGCGGCAACGAGGTCGAGTACGAAGGGTTCAAGCTCGCACTCGGCCGCCGCGTCGGGACGAAGGGTACGCTCTCGCTGCGCGCCCGCACGTACTCGATCGACTCCACCGACTACTACGTGGACACCACCGAGCCGATCGCCGTCGCCGGACCCTATGCCGGCAAGACCTTCCGCGAGCGCTACGGCTACAACCCCGACTTCCTTCGCCAGTCGGCGATCGACCGCGATGTCACCGAGGCGCAGCTCCGCTACGCCCACAAGGTGGCCAAGGGCAGCACGCTGGCGGTCACCTACGACGTGCGCAGCATCGACCGCGACAGCTTCGAGGTCGCTCCCGGGGAGACCGGCACGCTCGAGCAACGGGTGAAGCTGGCCTACTCGCTGCGGCCGGCCAAGGGGCTGCAGCTCCGCGCCACGGCGACGTTCGCCGACATCGCGCACCCGTTCGCGGTGATCGACGCCGCCTGCAACCCGACGGCGATGCAGACCGTTGCCGTACCGTCTCCGGTCGTGCCCGGGTCGACCCAGTACTACCAGGTCCAGGAGGCGCGCATCGCCGACCTCTCGGCCTCGCCCGAGCAGTACGTCGAGATCAAGCTCGCCGGCAGCTACCAGCTCGGCCCGGCGGCGCTCGCCAGCGTGTCGTACCAGTGGTGGGACGGCGCCAACAACGGCGGCGATCTCAACGACTGGGCGAAGACGCTCAACGCCGTGGTCGCCTCCGTGGTCATCGCGCCGAGCGAGAAAACCGAGATGTACGTCGGCGCTTCGTATCGCGAGCGGGAGCTCAGGCAGCACACCTGCATCCCGCTCCAGGATGGTTGAGCGGGCGGGATCACACTCGGCCAGTTCGGCTCGAGCAGCGATTCGGCGGTCAACAACGGCAACGACACCACCCTGTCCCTCGGCGGCTCGCTCGCACCCTCCGACCGCTTCAAGCTCTCCCTGGCGGTGACGTACTCGCTGTGGGAGGAGTCGATGGAGCAGATCGACCTCTCGGCCCCCGCGGACGTCCTCGAGAAGCTCCACTGGGGCTCGTACGATCTCTCGCAGCTCCAGACCTATTCCGATCTCGACGCGGCGTCGTGGGACGCGACGCTGGGCGCCGAGGCGAGAGTCGGCGCGGCGACCTGGGCGACGTTCTCGTACTCCTACGTCGACTACCAGGACGACGCCCCGTACCTCGCCGACCTCGGCGGCAACGTCGACTACTACCGCCTCGGGGTGCGCTGGCAGTTCTGACCGGCACGCCGCAGGACGAACCCCGTAAGGCCGCCGGGCACTCCCGGCGGCCTTCGCGTCTTCGGCGGGCGCGCGCGGCGGCGAGCTCGAGCCGCGAGCCGCGGCGCGATGCGCCAGCGCCGCCGCACGGAAGCGCCGACCGCCGCGCACCGCTGCCCCCGCCGCGGCGCCGCGCCGGTTTTTCGACTATGCTCTCCGCGATGAGCACACTTACCCCTGCCATGATCGAGGCGTCCGCGCGCGACCTCGCCGCACGCCACGAGACCGGGAAGCTCACCGCCGCCCTGGTGGCGGGGTCCGGGATCGTGCTGCGGCCGGCCGGCTGGGAGCGCGCCGCCGAGGTGCCGTACCGCGACATCTTCCCGTTCCGCATCCACGAGCTGCTCGGCCACACGCCGACGCTGTCGCTGTGGCGGCGCGGCGGCGCCGGCCTGCTCGTGTTCAACGGCCGCTTCCACCTCTATCAGGGGTACTCCGCCTACGAGGTGGCGGCGATCCCGCGTCTGGCCGGCCTGCTCGGGGCGCCTGTCTACGTCGCGACCAACGCCTCGGGAGCGATGGACCCCGACCTCGCTCCCGGCACCCTCGTCGTGGTTCGCGACCACGTCAACCTGCAGGGCGCCAACCCGCTGGTCGGCGAGTGGGCGATGTGGCGCAGACCGCCTTTCCCGGACATGACCTACGCCTACGACGGCGAGCTGCGCGCCCTCGCGCTGCGCCACGCCGCCGGCGCCGGCTTCACCGTCCGCGAGGGCGTCTACGCCGGCGTGCTCGGCCCGAGCTACGAGACGCCGGCGGAGATCGAGATGCTGCGCCGCATCGGTGGCACCGTCGTCGGGATGTCGACGGTGCAGGAGGTCATCGCGGCGCGGCACATGGGGATGCGGGTGCTGGTGCTGTCGCTGGCCACCAACCCCGCCGCCGGGATCGCTGGCCGCCCGCTCACCCACGAGGAGGTGATCGAGGCCGGCGAGGCGGCGAAGGGCAAGCTGCGCTCGCTGCTCGAGCGGCTGCTCGACGACCTCGGGAAGCCCGCGGCGTGAGGATCACCCAGCTCGAGATCGGCCCATTCCTGGCGCGCTGCGTGATCCTCGCCGCCGACGCGGCGCCCGACGCGATCGTCGTCGACCCCGGCTTCAACGTCGAGCTGGTGCTCGCGGCGATCCGCGAGCAGCGTCTCGAGCCGCGGGCGATCGTGCTCACGCACGCCCACATCGACCACGCCTACGGCGTCGCCGAGGTGAAGCGGGCGCACCCGGACGCCGCCGTCCTCGTCCACCGCGAGGACCTGCCGCTGCTGGCCAACCTGCCGATGCAGGCGCGCATGTTCGGTTTCCCGCCGCCTGAAGTGGTGCGCGAGGACGGACTGCTCGCCGACGGCAGCCACGTGGCCGCCGGCGCCCTGCGCCTGCTCGTCCGCCATTGCCCCGGCCACTCGCCCGGGCACGTCGTGCTGATCGACGAGGCCTCGGCGCCGCCGGTGGCGGTGGTGGGAGACGTCCTGTTCGCCGGGTCGATCGGTCGCACCGACCTGTGGGGCGGCTCGTTCGAGCTGCTCGAGCGCTCGATCCGCGAGGTGCTCTACCGCCTGCCGCCCGCGACCCGCGTCATCTCCGGCCACGGCCCGGAGACGACGATCGGGGAGGAGATGGCGGGGAACCCGTTCGTCCGCCCGTAGCCGGCGCCCATGACGAGGGGAAGTGAAGCGGCCAGCAGGCGCTGCCTCGCTCCGGGCGTTCTCGCACGTTCTCACCTTCCCGAGGTCGAGGGCGGGGGCGAGAGAACCTCTGCGGCGCCCGGCTCGTTTGACCGGGTGGGAAGGAGCCCCGAGATGCGACGCCTTGCCCTGATCGCGACGACGTTGCTGCTGATCGCGCCTGCCTGGGCGGACGACCTGGAGCGCACGTTCGACCTCGACCGCGCGGCCTCCGGCATCACCAGGATCGTGCTCGAGGTCGGCGTCGGCGACGTCGAGATCGTCGGCGACGCCACCGACCGCATCACCGCCCACGTGGAGGTGAGCGCGAGCAAGGGGTGGCGCGGCTCGGCGCGCGCCCGCCGCGAGCTCGAGGCGATGCAGCTCGAGGCCGAGGTCAAGGGCGGGGTGTTGCACCTGCGGATGAGCGAGCGCGGCAGCGGCGACCGTCACTTCGGCGAGGACTGGACGCTGCACGTGCCGGCCGCCACGGCGCTCGAGCTCGAGCTCGGCGTCGGCGACGTGCGGGTGCTCGACCTCGCGAGCGACATCGACATCGAGCTCGGCGTCGGCGACGTGCGCATCGAGGGCGAGCACGCGGCGTTCGGGCGCATCGAGGGGAACTGCGGCGTCGGCGACGTTTCGCTGCGCTCGCCGAAGGGGCGCACCGAGGGCAGCGGCTTCATCGCCCACACGCTCGATGCGCAGGGCCCCGGCAAGGCGGCGATCGACGTCCAGGCGGGCGTGGGGGACGTGGACATCCGGCTGCGGTGAGGCGTGGCCCGTGGCCCGTGGCCCGAAGGAATGAGTGCTCGAAGGCGGCCATTCCGAGCAGGGGTACGCCGCGGCGCGGCGGTCGGGCGAGAGAGGAAACACCCGGGAGGGCCGGCGCCCTCGCCGGCCCGGACTCCGCCCGCGCGGGCGGGGGCGCCCGCGCTCCCGCGCTGGCCGGTTTCCCTGGAAGATCCGGGTGATTCACCCGCGCTGCATTATGATGATCGACCCATGAGGCCCCCCCGAAAACCGCTCCTTGCCACCGCGGTGCTATCGCTCGTGACGGCGACCCTGAACGCGCAAGCCCCGTTGGACCAGGCTATGGCGCTGTTCGAGCAGCGGCAGTACGCGGAGTCCGCCGCGCTGCTCGCCGGCGTAGTCGCCGCGGAGCCGGACAATGCCCGCGCCCACGCGTACTACGGTCTGGCGCTGGCCAACTCGAAGCGCGACCTCGACGGCGCCATCACCCACCTCGAGAAGGCAGCGGCCCTCGAACCCGGCAGCTCCCGCTATCACATGTGGCTCGGCTCGATGTACGCCGCCAAGGCCGGCCAGGCGGGGCTGTTCAAGGCCGCGTCGCTGGCCGGCAAGGCGAAGGCCGCGTTCGAGCGGGCGGTTGCGCTCGACCCGGCGTCGGTCGACGCCCGGCAGGCGTTGCTGCAGTACTACGTCAACGCTCCCGGCGTCGCGGGCGGCAGCATCGCCAAGGCGCGCGAGCAGGCGGCGGCGATCCTCGCGCTCGACGCCCATCGCGGGCACCTCGCGGCGGCTCGCATCGCCGACCACGAAAAGGAGTGGCCGGCGGCCGAGGCGGCGTACCGGGAGGCGCTCAAGCTGCAGCCCGAGCGGGGTCCGACGTTCAACTCCCTCGGCTACGCGCTGCTGCATCAGGAGCGATACGACGACGCGATCGCCGCCTTCCGCCGCCAGGTCGAGCTCGCGCCCGACGACGCCAACTCCCACGACTCGCTCGGCGAGGGGCTGCTCGCCGCCGGCAAGGTGGCAGAGGCAGAAGCGAGCTACCGCAAAGCGACTGAGCTCAACCCCGAGTTCGCGTCGTCGGTGTGGGGCCTCGCCGGGTGCCTCGAGAAGCTCGGCCGCGCGGACGAGGCAAGGGCCCAGTACAAACGCTACATCGAGCTCGTACCGAAGGGCGGTAACTCCGACGCCGCCCGCAAGCGCCTCGCCAAACCCTGAGGCGCGCCGCGCGATCTTGCGGTTCCCGGTTCCCGGTGCCCGGTGCCCGGTGCCCTGCCTCTCAGGTCTGCAGCACGCCCCAGCGGAACGGCTTCTGCTGCCCCTCGTGCGCCGCGGACTCGAGGCACGCGGAGATCACGTCGCGGGTGTCGCGCGGATCGAGGATGCCGTCCACCCACAGCCGCGCCGCCGCGTAGCGCGGGTCCATGGTGGCGTCGTAGCGCGCCTTGATGTCGGCGAGGCGCTGCTTCCTCTCGTCGTCGCTCACGTCCTCGCCGCGGTTCTTGAGCTGGATCGAGAGCAGCGTCTGCGCCGCCTGCTCGCCGCCCATCACTGCGATCGACGCCGACGGCCAGGCGAAAATGAAGCGCGGGTCGTACGCCTTGCCGCACATCGCGTAGTTGCCGGCGCCGTAGGAGTTCCCCACCATGATCGTGATCTTCGGCACCGTCGAGTTGGCCACCGCGTTGACCATCTTGGCGCCGTCCTTGATGATCCCCTCGCGCTCCGCCTTCGACCCCACCATGAAGCCGGTGACGTCCTGCAGGAACACCAGCGGGATCCCTTTCTGGTTGCACAGCTCGATGAAGCGGGCGCCCTTGTCGGCCGAGTCGGGGTAGATGACGCCGCCGATCTGCATCTCCCTTGCCTTCGCGTCGAGGCCACGGCGGCGCGCGACGATGGCGCGCTGGTTGGCGACGACCCCCACCGCCCACCCCTTGATGCGGCCCGTGCCGCACACCAGCGTCCGCCCCGAGGTGGCCTTGTACTCCTCGAGCTCGGAGCCGTCGAGCAGGTGCGCGAGCAGCGCGTAGGTGTCGTACGGGCGGGCGCGGTCTGGCGGGATGACGCCGATCACCTCGGCGGGGTCGACCGCCGGCGGCCGCTCGGCGATGCGGTCGTAGGGCGCCAGCCGCGGTTGCGCGAGCTGGCCGATGCGGGCGCGGATCGCCGCGAGGCAGGAGGCGTCGTCGGGGCAGCGGTCGTCGACCACCATCGAGATGTCGGTCTGCACCTCGGCGCCGCCGAGCGCCTCGGCGTCGATCGGCTCGCCGATCGCCGCCTTCACGAGGTGCGGACCGGCGAGGAAGATCGAGCCGGTCTTCTCGACGATCAGCGCCTCGTCCGACATGATCGGCAGGTAGGCGCCGCCGGCTACGCACGGCCCCATGATCGCCGCGATCTGGTACACCCCCTCGGCCGAGAGCCGGGCGTTGTTGAAGAACGCCCGCCCGAAGTGCTCCTTGTCCGGGAAGATCTCGTCCTGCAAAGGCAGGAAGACGCCGGCGGAGTCGACCAGGTAGATCAGCGGCAGGCGGTTCTGCATCGCGATCTCCTGCGCCCGCAGCACCTTCTTGCAGGTGATCGGGAACCACGCCCCGGCCTTGACGGTGGCGTCGTTGGCGACGATCACGCAGATGCGGCCGGAGACCATCCCGAGCCCGGTGACGACGCCGGCGGCGGGCGCCCCTCCCCACTCCTCGTACATCCCCCAGGCGGTCCACAGCCCGAGCTCGAGAAACGGCTTGCCGCGGTCGGTGAGCGCCGCGATGCGCTCGCGCGCCAGCATCTTGCCCTGCGCGCGCTGGCGCTCGGCCGCCTTGGCGCCGCCACCCTCGCGCAGCCGCTCCTCCTCGCTGCGCAGGCGGTCGATGACGACCCGCCAGTGGTCCTGGTTGACCGCGAACGCCGCCTCTCGCCGCACCGCTCCCGCCAACGACGCCATCGGCACCCCTCCCGCTGCTGCGCCGCCAAGGGTACGCCGCCGACGCGGCGAGCGAAAGCGGGGAGCGAAGCCGGCAGCATCGAGCCGCCGGTGTGGCGCGTGGTCACGCTAGACTTGCTCCCTGCCCATGGACCCGACGATTCTCGTGATCTTCGCTGCCGTCTACCTCGGGATGATCCTCGGCGAGATCCCGGGGCTGAAGCTCGACCGCGCCGGCATCGCGCTGCTCGGTGCGATCGCGTTGGTCGCAGCCGGCAAGGTGACGCCGCACGCCGCGTGGGACGCGGTCGACATCCCGACGATGGGGCTGCTGTTCGGCCTCATGGTCGTCTCGGCGCAGCTCCGCCTCGGCGGCTTCTACACCCGCGTCACCCGCGCGCTCTCGCGCGCCGACGTGCCGCCGACCGTGCTGCTGGCGCTCGTCGTCGCGGTCTCCGGGCTGCTCTCGGCGCTGCTCGCCAACGACATCATCTGCCTCGCGCTGGCGCCGCTGCTCGTCGAGGGGTGCGCGCGCCGCTCCCTCGACCCGGTGCCGTTCCTGCTCGCCCTCGCCTGTGCCGCCAACGTCGGCTCGGCGGCGACGCTGATCGGCAACCCGCAGAACATGCTGATCGGCCAGCGGCTCGGTCTCTCCTTCGGCGGCTACATCGCCGACGCCGCCGTTCCCTCCGTCCTCGGCCTCGCGGCCGTGTGGGCGGTCGTGCACATGGCGACGCGGGGGCGCTGGCGGCGGCACACGCCGACCCCGAACGTCGAGGCGATCGCGTTCGACGCGTGGCAGACGGGAAAGGGAGTCGCGGTGCTGGCGGCGATCGTCGCCCTGTTCCTGCTCAGCACCACGGCCCGCGAGGTGGTGGCGGTCTCCGCCGCCGGGGTGCTGATGCTCTCGCGCCGCCTCGCCTCGCGCGACTTCCTCGGTCTGGTCGACTGGAACCTGCTCGTGCTGTTCGTCGGCCTGTTCGTGGTCAACCACGCGCTCGCCGAGTCGGGGTGGCTCACCGCCGGTATCGCCGCGACACGGGCGCACGGTGTCGACGTTGCCGCGCCTGCGGTCCTGTTCGCCGCGGTGGTGGTGCTCTCGAACGTGGTGTCCAACGTTCCGGCGGTGATGCTGCTGCTCCCCGTCGCCACCCACCCGCTCGCCGGCGCCACTCTGGCGCTGGCCAGCACGCTCGCCGGCAACCTGTTCATCGTCGGCTCGATCGCCAACATCATCGTGGTCGAGCAGGCGCGCGCGCTCGACGTCCGCATCGGCTGGCGCGAGCACGCCCGCATCGGCATCCCGGTCACCCTGGTTACCCTCGCCCTCGCCGCCGCCTGGCTCGCGCTGCGCGGCTGACCGGGCGGCCGAGCCGCGGCCGCGCGGACCCGGCCGCGCGGACCCCGGATTGACGAGTAAGACCGGATCTCATACCGTAGATCCAGCTCATCGTGGGACCTTGGCGGAACGGCGCGATCCGTCGTTGCTCGGGGGGGCTGCCAATGAGTCGTTATCGTCGTCGTCGCAGGCTGTCTCTGTCGGTGTTCGGACCTCATCCACCCGCTTTTCGTGCCGCGGTGCGGAGTGCGAGGCGGAAGGCGGCGTTCCCGGCCCTGGCGGTGCTTCTTCTCCTGGTCGCGGCTGCGGGCCAGGCCCCGGCCGACGAGCGGCCGGCACACCCGGCAGCAGCGAGCCTCTTCAGCTACGAAGTCCCCGGCATCGGCCCGTCGCGCTACTACGACCACAGCCTGGAGGCCGGCGATCCGGTGGCGATGAGCTCGGGGGCGTTCCACTTCGCGCTGCCGCTGGCCTCGCTCGGCGGCGACGTGCCGCTCGCCGCCGTGCTCCACTACCGCAGCGACCTGCAGCACGCCGGTAACGGACACCTCCTGCGGCTCCCGACGACGTTCTGGCTCGAGCCGTTCGCGACGCTCAACGTCGACCTCGCGTACGGCGACTCGACCTGGGCGACGGCGCAGGTCAGAGCGGGCGACTGGGTGTCGTTCAAGAAGGTCGCAGGAGCGTGGGCGCTCGCCGGGGCGAGCGAGAGCTACCCGCAGGGGCAGGTGTCGAACAACGGCTCGCCGGTCCGCTTCGTGCTGGTGACGACGGCACAGCACGCCTGGCTGATGGACCCGGTGCTGGAGCGGGTGTATCTCTTCGAGAAGAGCAGCGTCGTCGTCAACGGGTCTCGCCGTCTCACTCACGTGCTCGACCGCAACGGCAACGCGCTCCGTTTCGTCTACCCGTCGGCGGGCAGCAACGACCCGGTGCGCATCGAGGACGGCCGTGGCCGCGGCCTCGACCTCGCCTACCAGACCTTCAGCGCGCGGCCGCTTCTTCGATCGCTTACCGATCAGTGCGGCCGCTCGATCGTCTTCACCCACGAGCCGAGCACGCCCGACAACGCGCCCCGCGACACCACCCTGCGCAGCGTGACCGACGCCGGGGGAGGTGTGACGGTGTTCGCCTACGCGGGGGCCGATCTGATCGCCTCGCTGACCACGCCGGCCGGGCGCGTACCGTCAACGCAGACCTACGCCAGCGTCGCGCTCGCCGGCACCTTCGCGAGCCGCGTCGTGTCACAGTCCGAGGCAGGCGCCGTCACGAGCTTCACCTACGACCCCGCAAGCTACTACGTCACCGCGACGTACCCCGACGGCACCAGCGATCGGTTCCGGCACTACAGCAACCGCTCGCTGCCGGCCGAGCTTACCGACGCTGCCGGCAGCACCGCGGTCTTCCAGAAGAACGACCGCGAGCAGATCACGTACGTCAAGGACCGCGAGAACCGCACGACGTTCTGGACCTACCATCCCGACAGCGGGAAGCTCGCGACCGTCCGCAACGCCCGTGTTCACTTCACGACGTTCACCTACACCCCGCGCACGCAGACCTTCGCCAACCCGCTGCTGCCCGCGGAGCAGGTGGAGTTCACGTTTCACGACCTCGCGCGAATCGACTACCCGGGCGGCGCGTTCGAGACGTTCTCGTACGACGGCCGCGGCAACGTGCTTGCGCGGACCGATCGCGGCGGCGGTGTCTGGACCTACACCTACGACGCGGCCGGGCGCGTGCTCACCGAGTCCAACCCGACGGGCGGCGTGCGGACGAACGTCTTCAACGCGGACGGCACCCTCGCCGCCACCCACGACTCGGACACCGGCCTCACCAGCTTCGCCTACGACCCATGCAAGCGCCTCGCCCGCGTCGATCGCCCCGACGGCAGCTTCGAGACGTTCCTCTACGACGCCCGTGACCGGGTGACGCAGCACGTCGACGGCCGCGGCACGACGACCACGGTGCAGTACGACGCCGACGGCAACCCGACGCGCGTGGTGCGGGCCGACGGCACGCCGGCCAGCCAGGAGACGCTGCGCTCGTACGACGCGCTCGGCCGCCTGCAGGAGTCGACCGGGCCGCTCGGCGGTGTCACGAGCTTCGCCTACACCTACTGGGGCGGCGTCGCACGCGTCACGCGCCCGGGCGGCGGCGCGGTCGACGTCCTCCACGACCCCCGGCGCTGGATCAACGGCGTGCGCGACGAGCTCGACAACTTGCTGGCGATATCCCGCAACAGGGAAGGCGTGACGACCGGAGCGACGTCGCCGCTCGGGCGCACCGTCGCGCTCGGCACCGACCCGCTGGGCGCCGTGGTGTCCGTCACCGACCCCCGCGGCAATACCCTCACGCTCGCGCGCGACCCGCTCGGGCGCATCGTGAGGATCACCGACCGCGCCGGGCGCGAGTCGACGATCGTGCGAGACGGCGAGGGGCGGGTCACCTCGATCACCACCCCGCTCACCGGCACCGTGACCTACACCCGCAACGCGCTCGGCCTGGTCACGCGCATCACCGACCAGCGCGGCAGCCACTGGGAGTTCGCCTACACGCCGGCGGGCAGGCGCACCGGCGCGACCGACCCGCTCGGCCGCACCGCGGCGTACGCATGGGACTCCAGCGGCCGCCTCGCGCAGGTCACGCACCCCGACGGCGTCGTCGAGACCCGCACCTGGGACGCCGCCGGAAACCTCGTCGAGCGCGCCTTCACCGGTGGGTTGGTGCTGGGCTTCACCTACGACGCCCTCGGGCGGATGACGGCGAGCGCCAGCTCACCGGTGACGGTCACCTGGGATGCCCGCGACCGCGTCACCGCCACGACCATGGCTGGGGCCACGGTGGCGGCTGCCTGGGACGGCGCCGACCGCCTCGCGACGCTCGACATCGCCGGGCAGGCGACGGTGAGCTACGCGCACGACGCGCGCGGCCTCGTCACCGCGGTGAGCGACAGCGCGAGCGGCGCGTGGGCGCACCTCACGTGGGACGCCGACCGCCTGCTCGCGGCGATCGAGCGCTCCAACGGCGTGACCACCGAGATCGAGCGGAATGCCAACGGCCGCATCACGCGCATCCGCCACGGCGGCCTCGGCCAGCTCGACTTCACGTTCGCCGCCGACGACGCCATCACCGCGGTCGCCGAGGCGCTGCCGCTGGACGTCGCCGCGTTCCTGTCGCCGGAGATCGAGGGGTTCGAGTACGACGCCGCCAACCAGACCGCCGCCGCCGGCTTCTCGCACGATGCGCGCGGCCGGCGCAAGGCCGATCCCCGGCGCACCTACGACTGGGACGCCGCCGACCGCCTCGTCCGGGTGACGCACGACGGCGCGGCGGCCGACTGCGAGTACACGGCGAGCGGCGAGCTGGTGCGGCGGACCGTCGGCGGCGTGGTCATCGACTACGTGCGCAGCTACTCGCTGCCGGGCCGCCCGGTGGTCGCCGAGAAGCGCAACGGCGCCTGGTACCGGTACTTCGTCCACACGCCGCAGGGACGGCTGCTCTGGGCGGTTTCGGCTGCGGCGCCCGCGGCGCCGTCGTTCTACCACTTCAACCACCTCGGCACGACGCTGTTCCTCACCGACGCCAGCGGCGCCGTCACCGACAGCTACGGGTACACCCCGTACGGCCGCCTGATCCGCCACGAGGGCGCGAGCGACCAGCCGTTCGCCTTCGTCGGCGAGCTCGGCGTGCTACTCGAAGGGACGAGCGGCCTGTACCACATGCGCGCCCGCGTGTACGACAGCCGCACCGCCCGCTTCGTCTCCCGCGACCCGCGCTGGCCCGACCTCGACGACCCCCGCGCTCTCAACCCCTACCAGTACGGCGCGCAGAATCCGCTGGGTCTGATCGACCCGAGCGGCGAGTCGTACTACGTCGACCAGGACGGCCGGCCGCTGCCGCCTGACTGGCGCCCGGAAAGCCGGCCTGTCACCGCAGGGCAGATCTACGGCGAAATCGGCGACGACGGCCGCGTGACCTGGTTCATCAGCTTCGTCAGCGAGCGCGGCACTCTCAACTGGAGGAGGGCGCGGTTCTCCCGGCCTCCTTCCGGCGAAGGCGACCCGGCGGGAGTGCCCACGCCGATGCTGGCGAAGGCGCTGGAGCTGCAGAAGCGACCGGCGCCGCCGCGGCCGCCCGTGGAAGGGCTCACGGACATGGAGCGATACGCCCTGCGGGACTGGGCCTCCTGGGGCAGCGACATCAACTGCGATTGCGACATGACCCGGGCATCGTTGCTGGGCAGACGCGGGCACCGGCAACCGGCGATGCTCCTCGGCGTCACCCTCGCTGCGCTCGCCGCCGGCTACGTGCTCGCGCGCCGCCGGCTCGCCCGGCCGCCGCGGGGAGAGTGAGCGTGTACCCCGGACCCCTGCTCGCGGTCCTCGGCGTCGAGATCAACGGATTCGTCGCGCTGCTGCTGCTCGCCGCCGCGGCAGCGCTGCCCGCGGGGATGGCGGCGGCGCGCAGAGCGGGCTTCCCGACCGCGTTCGCCCTCGACACCTGGCTCGTCGGCGGCGTCGCGTTCGTCGCCGGCGCCGCCGTCGTTCCGGCGCTGCTCGCGCCGCTCCTTCCTGCCCTGGGCGGCACGTGGTCGCTCGGCGGCCTCGCGACGTTCCTCGCCGCGGAGGGTGCGCTCATCGCAGGCCATCCGGCGGCGCGCGGCGACCGCCTCACGGCGGCGGGTGTGGCGGTTATCCAAGCGCCGCTCGCGCAGCTCGTCGGCAGGCTTGGCTGTCTTGCCGCCGGGTGCTGCCACGGCCGCCCGGCGTGGGACCTGCCGTGGGCGGTCACCTTCCCCGCCGGGTCGGGGAGCGCGTTCCAGGGCGTGCCGGTGCACCCCACGCAGCTCTACGAGGCGGCAGGCCTGGCGCTGCTGTTCGCGCTCCTCCGGTGGCTGTGGTCCCGCCCGCACCGGCGCGCCGCGCTGCTCGGCGTCTACCTGACGGGCTACGGCGCCCTGCGCTTCACCGTCGAGCATTTCCGCGGCGACGCCCGCCCCATGGTCGGCGCGCTCTCGCTCAACCAGCTCATCTGCACCGCCGCCGTCGTCGCCGGGATGGCGCTGCTTGTGCGCCTGCAACAGCCTGCGCGACTCGCGGCGGAGGCGTCGTGAGCGCGCTGACGCCGGCGACGGCACTTGCGCCGGCGTTCCCGCCGCTCGTCGTCGTCTGCTGCGCGACCGCGGCGGCGGCCGGCGCGGCGGCGCTCGCCGCGCGGGCCGGCGGCGCGGCGGCGATCGCGGTTCCGGTCGCGTGCGCCGGGCTGGCATGGCTGCTCACCCCGCCCGCCCGGATCGCCCGCTGCCTCGGCCCTGCGCGCACCGGCTGGCCGGAAGCGGCAGCGCTCGCCGCGGCAGTCTGGGCGCTACCTGCGGCCGTCACGGCGCTCGTCGTCGAGGCGGCGCTCGGCGGCATGCTGATGGTGCCCGCTCCCGGCCCGGCCGCGCGCGAGCTGCTCGCCGCGGCGCCGGCCGTGGCCTCACTCGCGCTCGCGGAGGAGCTGCTCTTCCGCGGCGCCCTGCAGCAATCGGTGCTCGCGGCCCCCGGGTGGCAGCGGCGGCTGGGGCCGATCTCGGGCGCCACCGCCGTCGCCGCACTGTCGTTCGGCGTCACGCACCTGCCCTCCGGCGGCCCCGTGCAGGCGGCAACGGCGGTGGTCTCTGGGCTGGTCCTCGGCTGGGTCACGGAGCGGGCGCATGGCTCGCTGTGGCCCGCTGCCGCCCTGCACGCCGCCGCCAACCTCGCCGTCTCGTGGAACTCGATGCTGCTCTTCCTCAACGCACCGCTGGCGCGGGTGCTCGATCTCCCGACCCTCGGCGCGCTCCTGCTCGGAGGACCGACCCGATGACCCTCATGATCCGCCTTCCCGAAGCACGTCGCTGCTTCCGACCGCTTCCCGCCCGGCGCAGACTGCTCCTCTTGGCCGCGGTCGGGCTGCTCGCGTGGCCGCCATTCGGCATCCCGGCGGCGGCGCAGGAGGCGACCTACCTCTACGACGCAGCCGGCCGGCTCGTCCGGGCGACGTACCCGAGCGGCGCATCGATCACCTACGAGTACGACGCCACGGGCAACCTCCTCGGAACCGAGACCGCCGTTCCCGCGTGCACCCTCGCCTGCTCGGCGACGGTGCCCGCCATCGCCGGCGCCGGCTCCACCGTGACGTTCGCCGCGACGGCGACGCCGGTGAGTTGCAGCGGAGCGGTGGGCTTCCAGTGGTCGTTCGGCGACGGCGGGCTCGGCGCAGGGTCCGACGCAACCCACGCCTACGCGACGACCGGTGCCTACGCATGGCAGGTGACCGCGACGATAGCGGACCAGACGTGCACGCAAGGCGGCACCGTCACGATCGTGCCGTCGGGCGGGCCCGCCCGCCGCCGCCTGCGCCCCGGCGCGTCCTCCGGCGCGGCAGGCGCCACGACGCTGTCCCGTGGCGCGGTGGCTCGGCTCGACGGGACGCGCGGCGTTGCGGGGCCGGGAGGCCTCGGGGCGCTCGGTATCGGCCTCGTGAACCCCGGGCCTGCGGCGGCCGAGGTCGGGATCGAGGTGCGCGCAGGGGACGGGAGGCTCGTCGCAGGCGGTACCGTCCTGCTCGCGCCCCGCGAGCACCTGCTGGTACCGGATGTGCTCTCGGCCCTTGGCGCGGCTGGCGAGCCGCCGGACGGGCAGCTCCTGATGCGGCTGCTCTCGGGCGGCGACGACGGCGGCGTCTATGCCGTGTCCGACGTCACGCCCGTCGGCGGCGACGCCGAGAGCGCAGAGCCGCCGGCGTATCGGTAGCGATCGAGATCCACCCGTGTCTGCCCGAGCAACTCACCCCGTCCCTGGCGGGCCAGCTCCAGCATCGCAGCGATGATCACCGCGTCTGCATATTTTGAGATAATGTCGCAGAAACAGCGCTCCGCCTCTTGACAAAAACCGGAATCAAAGGTCATGATTTAGCGGTTTCGCCTTGTGACGACGCCCGCCGCGCCGTCTTGGGAGCCCGATGAAGATCACCGCCACCGAGGAGTACGGGCTGCGCTGCATGATGCAGCTCGCGCTCCACCCCGCCGACACCGTGTCGCTCACCGAGCTGGCGCGGGCGGAGAACATCGCGCCGCCGTTCGCGGCCAAGGTGCTGCTGCGCCTGCGGCGCGCCGGGCTGGTGGTGGCGGCGCGCGGCCGCAAGGGCGGCTACGCGCTGGCGGCGCCGCCGGAGAGCATCACCGTGCTCGCGGTGCTCTCGTCGCTCGGCAAGCCGCTGTTCGACGCCGCGTTCTGCCGCGAGCACGGCTCGCCCGACGAGTCCGCCTGCTCCCGCCTCACCGACTGCTCGCTGCGGCCGGTGTGGGCGCACCTCGACGCGATGCTGCGCCAGTTCTTCTCGCAGACCACGCTCGCCGACCTCGTGCGCGGCGAGCGCTCGACGCGCGCGCAGCTCGCCGAGCGCTGGCCGCTGCTGCTGCCGTCGCAGGCCGCGCCGCCGGCCCCGGCACAGCCAAGGAGACCGTCCCGATGACCCGTACCGCCACTCCCGTCTTCACCTGCACCGACGTCCACGTGAGCGTCGGCGACAAGCACGTCGTCAAGGGCGTCGACCTCGCCATCGCCCCCGGCGAGATCCACGCCATCATGGGCCCCAACGGCTCGGGCAAGTCGACGCTGGTCAACGCGCTGATGGCGCACCCGGCGCTGCAGGTCTCCGGCACGCTCACGCTCGACGGCGAGGACGTGACTGCGCTGGCGACCGACGAGCGGGCTCGCCGCGGGATGTTCCTCGGCTTCCAGTACCCGGTGGCGGTGCCCGGCGTGACGGTGGCGTCGTTCCTGCGCGCCGCGGTGTCCGCGCGGCGCGGCGGCGATGTCCCGGTGCGCGAGTTCCGCAAGGAGCTGCTCGCGCGCATGGAGGAGCTCGACATGGACCCCGCGTTCGCGGGGCGCTACCTCAACGACGGGTTCTCCGGCGGCGAGAAGAAACGCGTCGAGATCCTCCAGCTCCTCATGCTCAAGCCGCGCCTGGCGCTGCTCGACGAGACCGACTCAGGTCTCGACATCGACGCGCTCAAGGTGGTCGCCGCCGGGATCAACGCCGGCGCCGGCCCCGACGTCGGCGTGCTGCTGGTCACCCACTACCAGCGGCTGCTCAACTACGTGAAACCGCACGTCGTGCACGTGTTCATGGGCGGTCGCATCGTCCGCACCGGCGGCCCCGAGCTGGCGCTCGAGCTCGAGGAGAAGGGGTACGACTGGCTCGCCGGAGGCGAGCATACCGGGCTTGCGCAGCAAGCCCGCTCCGCTGAGGTCCCTCTCCCGCTTGCGGGCCTGTCCCGCGGAGCAGGAGACCCTGCTCCGCGGGGAGAGGGCGCGGGTGAGAGTCGCCAATGAGTTCGCAAGGCGACCACCTCGACATCGGCGCCGACTACGCGACGCGCTACGGGTTCCACGACCCCGAGGCGTACTTCGTGCGCGCCCCCAAGGGGATCTCGCACGAGGTCGTCGAGATGATCTCGCGGCTGAAGAAGGAGCCCGACTGGATGCGCGAGGTGCGGCACAAGGCGCTCGACGTGTTCCTCGCCAAGCCGATGCCATCGTGGGGCAACCGGGAGATGCTCGCCGAGATCGACTTCGACGAGATCACCTACTACCTGCGCGCCACCGAGAAGCAGGAGCGGAGCTGGGAGGACGTGCCGGAGAACGTCAAGCGCACGTTCGACCGGCTCGGCATCCCGGAGGCCGAGCGCAAGTTCCTCGCCGGTGTCACGGCGCAGTACGAGTCGGAGGTGGTGTACCACTCCGTCAAAGAGGAGCTCACCAAGCAGGGGGTGATCTTCCTCGATATGGACTCGGGGCTGCGCGAGCACGAGGAGATCGTGCGCGCCCACTTCGGCACCGTGATCCCCGCCGCCGACAACAAGTTCTCCGCGCTCAACACCGCCGCGTGGTCGGGCGGCACCTTCATCTACGTGCCGCCCCACACAGACGTGGCGATCCCCCTGCAGGCGTACTTCCGCATCAACGCCGAGAAGATGGGGCAGTTCGAGCGCACGCTGATCATCGCCGACGAGGGGTCGAGGGTGCACTACATCGAGGGGTGCACCGCCCCGACCTACTCCAGCGACTCCCTCCACTCCGCCGTGGTGGAGCTGATCGCCAGGAAGGGCGCCCACATCCGCTACACGACGATCCAGAACTGGTCGACCAACGTGTTCAACCTGGTCACCAAGCGCGCGGTCGCCCTTGAGGACGCGGTGGTCGAGTGGGTCGACGGCAACATCGGCTCGAAGCTCACGATGAAGTACCCGGCGATCGTCCTGCGCGGCGAGCGTGCCCACGGCGAGGTGCTGTCGATCGCCTTCGCCGGACCCGGGCAGCACCAGGACGCCGGCGCCAAGGTCACCCACCTGGCGCCCAACACCACCTCGCAGATCACCTCGAAGTCGATCTCCAAGGACGGCGGGCGCGCCTCGTACCGCGGCCTGGTCAAGGTGCGCAAGGGCGCGGTGGGGTGCAAAGCCTCGGTGCAGTGCGATGCGCTGCTGATCGGCGACGCGGCGCGCACCGACACGTACCCGACGATGGAGATCGACGAGGACCACGTCAAGATCGAGCACGAGGCGCGCGTCTCCAAGCTCGGCGACGAGCAGCTCTTCTATCTGCGCTCGCGCGGCCTCACCGAGGCGAAGGCGCGGCTGATGATCGTCAACGGCTTCATCGAGCCGTTCGTAAAGGAGCTGCCGATGGAGTACGCGGTCGAGCTCAACCGGCTGATCGAGCTGGAGATGGAGGGGTCGGTTGGGTAGCCGCACGGCGTGGCCCGTGGCCCGTGGCCCGAGAAGCGAGGGGAGTGGCCCGTGGCCCGAGAGGCGAGAGGAGTGTCCGATGGTTTCTTGCCCGTGGTCCGGACGGACGGGAGAGCGATGAGCGCGCAGCCGCAGGAGACGTTCAGGATCGAGCACGTGGAGGAGCTGGCGAGAGCGTGCGGCGAGGACGCCGGCAAGCTGGCGCTGCGGCTGCACGCGCGCGAGCTGCTCGACCCGCTGGCGCTGCCGAGCCGCTCCCGCCACCTGTGGCGCTACTCCAACCCGGCGCGCTTCCTGCCCGACGGCGACCCGTCGGCGGCGGCGCCCGCGGCGGTGACCCCGGCGTGGCGGCTCGACGAGCCGCTCGCCGGCGCCGCGATCGTCGCCGGCGGCGCGGTGCGGATGATCGGCTGGGACGAGACCGCGCGGCGAGCCGGCGTGATCGTCGAGGACCTCCACCACGCGCCGGCGCCGGAGCTGGCGACGCTGGCGCCGGCCAGCCACGGCTTCGCGGAGGCGATCAACCTCGCCGCCTGGCGCGGCGGCGTGTTGGTGCGGGTGCCCGCCGGCGTGGTGCTCGACAACCCGATCCGCCTGCGCTTCGTCGCCGGCGCGGCCGGCAGCACGACGATCCCGCGTGTGCTGGTGGTGGTCGGCGCCGGCAGCTCGGTCGAGATCGTCGAGGGCCACCTCGAGGGCTGCGAGGACGCGCGCGTCCTCGGCGTCACCGAGGTGCTGGTCGGCGAGGGCGCCTCGCTGCGCTACGGCCTGGTGCAGCGCTGGGAGGCCGGTGTCGCCGGCCACCTGACGCTGCGCGCGCGCCTGGCGGCCGGCGCGAAGGCGCAGCTCTCGCTCGCCTCGTTCGGCGGCGCGCACTACAAGCTCGACCTCGGCGCCGAGCTCGCCGGCCCCCGCGCCGAGGTGGAGACGTACGGCGTCGCGATGGGCGCCGACGCGCAGCGCTTCGACCACCACACCGAGCACATCCACGCCGCGCCCGACACCCGCTCGAACCTCGGCTTCAAGGTCGCGATGACCGGCGCCTCGCGCTCCTCGTACACCGGCATGATCCGCATCGCTCCCGACGCGCGCGGGTGCGAGGCGTACCAGGAGAACCGCAATCTGCTGCTCTCGGACGAGGCGCGCGCCGACTCGATCCCGGAGCTCGAGATCCTCAACGAGGACGTGCGCTGCAGCCACGGCGCGACGATGTCGCGCATCGACGAAGAGCAGCTCTTCTATTTGCAGAGCCGCGGCCTGGCGCGCCGCCAGGCGGTGCGCCTGATCGTCTTCGGGTTCCTCGGCAAGACGCTCGCCAACCTGCCGGCGGCGACGCGCGAGCGCATCGAGGCGTTCATCGCGGCGCGCCTGCACTCGGAGGGAGCATGACCGCCGCCGCCGGCCGGCCCGCGCTCGACGCGCGCGCGCTCGCCGCGCGCTTCCCGATCCTCTCCCGCACCGTCAACGGCCACCGCCTCGTCTACCTCGACAACGCCGCCACGACGCAGAAGCCCGACACCGTGATCGCGGCGCTCGCGCACTACTACACGCACACCAACGCCAACGTCCACCGGGGCGTCCACACGCTCGCCGAGGAGGCGACGGCGGCGTACGAGGGGTGCCGCGAGCGGGTCGCGCGCTTCGTCAACGCGCCCGATCCGCGCGGCGTGGTGATCCTGCGCAACGCCACCGAGGCGATCAACCTGGTGGCGCGCTCGTGGGGCGCGACTCTCACTCCCGGCGACGAGGTGCTGCTCACCGCGATGGAGCACCACTCGAACCTGGTGCCGTGGATCATGCTGGCGCGCGAGCGCGGCATCGTGCTGCGCCACGTCCCGATCACCGACGGCGGCGAGCTCGACATGGCGGCGTTCGCCGCCCTGCTGTCGCCGCGCACGAAGATCGTATCGCTCACCGCGATGTCCAACGTGCTCGGCACCATCACGCCGGTGGCCGAGATCGCGGCGGCTGCCCACCGCGCCGGCGCGGTGGTGCTGGTCGACGGCGCGCAGTCGGTGCCGCACATGCCCGTGGACTTCGCGGCGCTCGGCGTCGACTTCCTCGCCTTCTCCGCGCACAAGGCGTACGGCCCGACCGGCGTCGGCTTCCTGGTCGGCAAGCTGGAGCTCCTCGACGCCATGGAGCCGGTGCTCGGCGGCGGCGAGATGATCCGCGAGGTGCGCCTCGACTTCGCCTCGTGGAACGACGTGCCGCACCGCTTCGAGGCGGGCACCCCCAACATCGCCGACGCGGCGGCGTTCCCCGCCGCGCTCGACCTGCTCGAGGAGGTCGGCATGGTCGCGGTGCGCGCTCACGAGGTCGAACTCGTCGGCTACGCACTCGAGCGGCTCACGTCGCTCGGCTGGCTCGACATCCACGGCCCCAGCGACCCCGAGCGGCGCTCCGGCCTGGTCTCGTTCTACGACCGCGACATCCACCCGCACGACCTCGCGCAGATCCTCGACACCCGCGGCATCGCGGTGCGCGCCGGCCACCACTGCGCGCAGCCGCTGATGCGCCGCCTCGGCGTACCCGCCACCGCACGCGCCTCGTTCGGCCTCTACACCGGCCGCGACGACGTCGACGCGCTGGTGGACGGGCTGGTCGCGGCGAGGAAGTACTTCGGATTGAGCTCATGATTGACCGCCCCGACGTGAAGCTCGACGACCTCTACCGCGAGGTCGTCATGGACCACCACCGCCACCCCCGCGGGCGTACGCCGCTGCCGAAGGTGGACGCGCGCGCCCACGGCTTCAACCCGGTGTGCGGCGACGAGGTGCTGCTCAACATCGCGCTCGACGGCGATCGCGTCGCCGGCGTGCAGCTCGACGGCCACGGCTGCGCGATCTGCACCGCCTCGGGCTCGATGATGGCGGAGATGATCCCCGGCCGCGCGATCGCCGACGCCGAGGCCGCCGCCGAGGGGTTCCGCGCCGTCATGCACGGCCACCCGGCGCCCGTGGGAACCGACCTCGGCGACCTCGAGGCGCTCGAAGGCGTGCAGCGCTTTCCCGTCCGCGTCAAGTGCGCGATGCTCCCGTGGGTGACGCTGCTCGACGCGCTCAGGTCCTGGCGCGCCGGCAAGTCCAGCTCGGAGAGCTCGACGGAGCTGCCGTGAGTGATGAGGAGGCAGGCATGGCGGTGACCGCGGAGCAGGTGCGCGACGCGGTACGGCACGTTGTAGACCCGGAGATAGCGATCTCGGTGGTCGACCTCGGGCTGGTCCGCAAGGTCGACGTGGCGGAGGACGGCGCCGTGACTGTCACGATGACGCTCACGAGCCCGTTCTGCCCCGAGGGGCCGATGATCGTCGCCGAGGTGGAGGCGGCCGCACGGCGTGTGCCCGGCGTCTCCTCGGCCCGCGTCGAGCTGCAGTGGAGCCCGCCCTGGGACCCGCGCAGAGACGCCGACGACGAGGTCAAGGCGATGCTCGGGATCTGGGAGTGACGAGCAGGGATCCGGAGTCGGGCCCGCGCCCGGGCGCACGGCCCGGGGTTCCATGCCATCGTGGGGGGTAGCCGCGGGGGCCGTACCTGCACACGGAGGCGGGCGCGGCCCGGCCCTCGCCTCCGCAGTCCGCCTCGCCAGCCACCGAAGTCCCCTGCCGGCGCCGCTCCCGGCCGGTGCGCCGCCTGTGCTAGGCTCGCGCCAGGCAGCAGCGATCGACCTCGACCGGCGCGGACCGTGAGCGTACGGCGGAGGGGGTTCCCAGGTGCGAGCGGTGATCGTGGGCGGAGGGCTGGTGGGGTCGACGCTCGCGGCCCGTCTGTCCCGCGAGGGGCATGCCGTCGTCGTCGTCGAGAACGACGGCGAGCACCTCCGCTCGCTCAACGAGCAGCTCGACATCCAGACTGTCAACGGCAGCGGCACCACGGTCGGCGTGCTGCGCGAGGCCGGCATCGACGAGTGCGACGTGTTGTTCGCCTGTACGTCCTCGGACGAGGTGAACATGATCGCGGCGCTGATCGGCGCCACGATCTTCCATGTGCCGAAGGTCGTGGCGCGTCTGCGGGAGCTCGACCACCAGGCGAGCTTCCGCGCCATCGCCGAGGGCCTCGAGGGCGATCAGGTCTCGGTCAACCCGGACATGGCGGCGGTCGAGAAGATTCTGTCGCTGCTCCCGGTGCCGGGCGCGCTCGACCTCGCGCCGTTCCTCGACGGGCGGCTGCTCGTCGCCGGCTTCCCGATCCGCCAGGGGAGCGATTTCGCCGGGCTGCTCCTGTCCCACATGCGCCTGCTGTTCCCGGAGTCGCCGGTGCTCGTCGTCGCGATCCGCCGCGGTGAGCACTGGCTGATCCCGCACGGCGAGGACGAGATCAAAGCCGGCGACACCGTGTACTTCGCGATCGACCCGGCGGAGATGGACAACGTCCTCAGCCTGCTCGGCGTGCACCGCGCCGCCGAGGGACGCGTCATGATCGCCGGGGCGACCCGCATCGGCCTCGCGCTCGCCGCCAGGCTCGGGCAGGAGCACGTCCCGGTGACGCTGATCGAGGAGAGCGAGGCGCTGGCGCGTCAGGCGGCGGCGATGCTTTCCGACGCGCTGGTGATCCACGGTGCCGCGACCAACCAGGAGCTCCTGGAGGAAGAGGGGATCGAGAGGGCGTCCGCGTTCGTCGGCTGCACCGACAAGCACCCGCAGAACGTCGTCTCGTGCCTGCTCGCCCGCCGACTCGGGGTCGGGCACACCTTCGCGCTCGTCGACGACCCGGGTCTCTCCGGGCTGGTCGGCGAGCTCGGCATCGACGCCATCATCTCGCCGCGGCTGCTCACCGTCGGGCTCGCGCTGCACTTCGCCAGGCGCGGCCGTATCCGAGCCGCCGCCGCCTTCCTCGAGGACTTCGTCGAGGCGGTGGAGGTCGACGTCGCGTCCGACAGCCGCCTCGTCCGCGCGCCGCTGGCGGAGCTCGGCCTGCCGCGCGGCGTCATCGTGGCCGCGGCGCTGCGGGACGGAAAGCTGGTCGTGCCGAAAGGCACCGACCGCATCCTGACCGGCGACCGCGCGCTGCTCGTGACCGCCGTCGAGGAGGCGACGGCGTTGGACGAGTTCCTCTCCGGGTAACGCCGCGTGAACCTCCGCTTCGACCTCCACCTGGTCGGCTGGCTGGCGCTGTTCAACGGCGGGTTCCTCGCCGTGGCCGCCGGCTTCGCGCTGCTGCGCGGCGAGCCGCCGCTGCCCTACCTCGGCAGCATCGCCGTCGCCTGCTGCTGCGGCGGCGCCCTGCTCGCAGCGACGCGCGGCACCGACCGCCGCATCCGGCCCCGCGACGGCCTCCTGGTGGTCTCGTTCGGATGGCTGACCACGTCGCTGATCGGGGCGCTGCCGTACGTCATCGCCGGCGCGCTCAACCCGGTCGACGCGTTCTTCGAGTCGGTCTCGGGGTTCACGACCACCGGCTCCACGGTCATCGCCGACGTGACGGTGCTGCCGCGCGCGCTCCTGCTCTGGCGCGCGACGACCCACTGGATCGGCGGCATGGGGATCATCCTCTTCACCATCGCGATCCTGCCGCTGCTCGGCATCGGCGGCATGCAGCTCTTCCAGGCCGAGGTCCCCGGCCCGGTGGCGGACAAGATCCAACCTCGACTCGCAACAACCGCCCGCACGCTCTGGGCGATCTACGTTGGCCTGACCGTGGCCGAGGTCGCGGCGCTCATGGCGTGCGGGATGGGAATGTTCGACGCCGTCTGCCACACCTTCGCCACCGTGGCCACCGGCGGGTTCTCGACGCGCAACACGTCCGTGGGTGAGTTCGGCCTCCCCGCCGCCGAGTGGGTCATCACCCTGTTCATGCTGCTCTCGGGGATGAACTTCCTGCTCCACTACCGCGCCCTCACCGGGCGCTGGCGGGCCGCGCTGCGCGACAGCGAGCTGCGCTACTACCTCGCCATCGTCGGCGGCGCGACCGCCGTCGTCGCGGCGGTGACGTGGGCGCCCACGGAAGCGCCGCTGACCGTGCTCCGCACCGCGCTCTTCCAGGTGGTGGCGATCATCACCACCACGGGCTTCTGCACCACCGACTTCGAGCTGTGGGCGCCGCTCGCGCACCTCGTGCTGCTCGCCCTCATGGTCGCCGGCAGCATGGCCGGCTCCACCGGCGGCGGCGTCAAGAGCATCCGCGTGCTCCTCTCGGTGCGGTCGCTGCGCGCGACGATCCACCGTCTCATCCACCCGCACGCGGTGCGGCCGGTGAAGTACGAGGGGAAGGTGGTGGACGACGCCGTGCTCTCGGAGCTGTGGTCGTTCCTCACCGCCTACCTGTTCATCGCGCTGGTGGCGGCGGGGATCATCGCCGGTTTCGGCTACGACCTCGAGACCGCCGGCTCGGCGGCGCTCACGACCCTCGGCAACGTCGGGCCGGGGCTCGGCGCGATCGGCGCCTACGACACCTTCGCGCACTTCCCGGCGATCCCGAAGCTCGTGATGGCGGCGTGCATGCTGCTCGGCCGCCTCGAGATCTTCACCATCCTCGCGCTCTTCTCGCGCGAGTTCTGGCGCCGGTAGCCTCTATCTCGCCGCCGCCGCGACCGTGACCGACACCGCACCGCGGAAGTCGCCGTCCTTGTACCCGGTCGCGCGGTCCTCCGGGTAACTCTCGCGGATCAGCGCCGCGACCTCAGACTTCATTGCCGCCGGGTCGCCGTGGCACGAGAGGCACGGACCGCCGATCGTGATCGGCTTCAGATAGCGCAGCGTCCGCCCTGCACCCTCGCCGACCCACTCCCAGCTCTCGGCCGGCATTCCGCCCTTCGCATGCGCCGCCGCGAGCTCGGCGAGCTTCGCCGACTCGTAGGCGTCGGGCCGGTCCGCGGGGTTGCGCCAGAGCTCGCTCACCCGCCGCACGGCGAGGCCGTCCACCGAGTGCTTCGCCGCGTACGACGGCGCAACTTCGGAGCACACCTTGACGCCCTGCAGCGGCCCGCCGGCCTTCATCTCCTCCATCAGCCGCGCGCGCAGCTCGGTCGACAACGCCGCCGCCGCCGCCCGCGCCCGCTCGAGCTCCGGCGCGGCCGGCGTCTTCGCGGCGTCCTGAGCCCACGCCAGCCCCGCCAGCCCCAGAAAAGCGGCTAGCCCGACCCGTGCGATCATCCGCATCGACACCCTCCCGCGCGGTGCACATCCCCGCCGCCGCACCGTCTCCCGATGATACAGGGGCTCCCGCGCCATCGGCGGCCCTCCACCGCCGCAGGTAGTTCGAGACGATCACCGAGAGTGGCGAGACCCTCTCGCAGGGAGCCCAGCTCGAGCTGCCGGGTCTGGAGCTTCTCGACCCGTGCGAGCACCCCGCGATGGTTACGCGCGCCGGCGTGACCATCACCCGGAAGCGGACCAAGTGGGCAGGTCGGTTCCTCCTGCCCATCGGCAGGCCCATGCGGCCGTCGGCGGCGTTGATCATTCACGTTGTGAGTGATTATCATCCGTGGCATGAAACCACTTCCCCGTCTGGTCGGTAACGCCCTGCGCGAGCGGCTCCGGGTCATGCCCGCAGTCGTCGTGACCGGGGCGCGGCAGACCGGCAAGAGCACGCTCGTCGAGCAGCTCGTGCCGGGCCGGCGCCGCTATCTGTCGCTCGACGACCTCGACGTGCTCGACGCCGCCCGCCGAGACCCCGAGGTGCTCGTCGGTGGCAACGAGCCGGTGACGCTCGACGAGGTCCAGCGCGAGCCGACGCTGCTCGGCGCCGTCAAGCGGGCGATCGACCAAGACCGCACGCCGGGGCGCTTCCTCCTCACCGGCTCGGCCAACCTGCTGCTGATGCGCCGTGTCGCCGAGTCGCTGGCCGGTCGCGCAAGCTACCTCGCCCTGTGGCCGATGACATGGCGCGAGCAGCAGGGTCTGGGGCGCTGCGGCTCCTGGGACGAGCTGCTCGCGGCCCGCGACGAGGAATGGCTGGACCTGCTGGCCGCCCGGCCCGGTGAGCCGACCGACTGGCGCACGCTCGCCCGCCGCGGCGGCTACCCGACCCCCGCCGTCGCGATGGCAACCGGCCCGGAGCGCGCCATCTGGTTCGAGGGCTACGAGCGGACGTACCTGGAGCGCGACCTGCAGGACCTCGCGGCGATCAGCGCGCTTCCCGACTTCAGGCGCCTGATGCGCGCCGCCTGCCTCCGGCTCGGGCAGCTCGTCAACCAGACCGAGCTGGGTCGCGACGTCGCGCTGGCGCAGCCCACCGTGTATCGCTGGCTCAACCTGCTCGAGGCGTCGTACCAGCTCATCCGCTTGCCCGGCTACGCCGTGAACCGCACCAAGCGCCTGATCAAGTCGCCCAAGCTCTACTGGGGCGACACCGGCGTCGCGCTCCACCTGGCGGGGGCGACCGAGCCCGGCGGCGAGTACCTGGAGAACCTCGTCCTCCAGGACCTGCTGGCGTGGCGCGATGCGCGGCCCGAGCGCGCCGAGCTTGGCTACTGGCGCACGGCGATCGGCGAGGAGGTGGACTTCGTCGTCGAGGCCGGCGGGCGGCTGCTGCCGATCGAGGTCAAGGCGGCGGCGCGACCGCGCCTGTCCGACGCCGCGCACCTGCAGACGTTCCGGGGCGAGTACGGCCGGAAGGCGCGCCCCGGGCTGCTCCTGCACACCGGGAGCTCGCTGCAGTGGCTGGCGCCGGACGTGCTGGCCGCGCCGTGGTGGCGGGTGCTGTGAGCGACGCGCTCGCCGGAGACCAGCGCCGCACGCGCCGCTCACCGCCTGCCCCGCCACGACGCAGCTCCGCGTGTACCTGACACCCGTCCCGCCACCTGGCCAGATGACGATGAAGGCGGGCCGCTCGCCGCTCAGCGTTCCTCGACCGCCGCCAGCCGCCGCTCGAGCCCGTCGATGCGCGTCTGCTGCGCCTTCTCGTTCTCGATCAGAAACGCCGTGAGCTTGGCGTAGTCGACAGTCTCGTACCCGTCTCCCCCGGTGCTCACCACCTGCAGCAGCACGGCTTCGACCTCCTGCGCGATGAGCCCCATCTGGCGCCCCCCGCCGAGACCGGCGGCCCGCTGCTGCGTCGTGTCCCAGGCGAACGCGACGCCCCGCAGCCGCTGCACCGTCCCCATGACGTAGATCTCGTGCGACAGCTCCACCACGTCGGTCTTCAGGCGACGGTCCGACGTTCCGCAGTTGACGAGAACGCCGCCGGCGTCGGCGCACACGTCGTGCTCGCCGCCTCCCGCGACATTGGTGCTGAGCAGACGGCCGATGAAGTAGCCCGCGTGCCCGGTGCTGGTTGTGCCGAGGATTCCGTCGTCGCTCGTGCTCTGGCCCCACACGCCGACTTTGCTCGCCGAGAAGCCGTGTACACCGGCGTAGGCGCCGCTGCTGGAGCCGTACACGCCCTCGCCGTTCGAGCTGTTGCCGTGCACACCGATGCCACCGGATGGAACGGCCTGGCCCAGCACGCCCTCCCCAATTCGCCCGAGGTGGCCTTCGTTATTGGTCTCCATGTCCCTGCCAAACACTCCGCTGCCTTCCGCCGGCGGAAACCTGCCGTAGCAAACGCCGCCGCCGTCTCAACGAAACCGTGTTACTTTTGTGACGGAACAATGACCCGGAGCGACCCGACCCCAGGCGGCGTCCGCTATCGTATCGGCGACAGCCTCTTCGACCCTTCCGACGGATCGTGGACCGAGGGCACCGAGGTCCGCGTCCTGCCGCCGAAAGCGGCGCGTCTGCTCGTGGCGCTCGCCGCCGCGGCGCCTTCCGTCGTCGCCAAGCAGGAGTTGCTGGAGGCCGCCTGGCCCGGCGAGGCCGCCTCCGACGCCGCGCTGACCCAGCGCATCAAGGAGCTCCGCGACATCCTCGGCGACGATGCGAAGGAGCAGCGCGTCGTCGCCACCGCCGCGCGGCGCGGATACCGGCTGGCGGCGCCCGTCGAGGTCATCGGCAGGCGTGGCGGCCGCCAGATCGAGAACCTGCTCGCGCGGGCTCTCGCGCACGCGGACCGCTTCGAGTGGGGGAAGGCGCACAACCTGCTGCACGCCGTGGTCGAGGCCGACCCGTCGCGCGCGGTGGCGTGGGCGTGGCTGGCGCAGGCGCACCTGTGGCGCGAGGACCCCGAAGGCGCCGCGACCGCGGCGGCGCGCGCCGCCGCCGAGGTCGACGGCCTCGACGAGCGCGACCGCCACTTCGTGCTCGCCACCCGGGCGTCGTTCGCCGGCCAGCTCGGCGAGATGATCGACCAGCTCGAGATGCTGCTCGCCGTGGCGCCGGACGACTTCTGGGGTACGCACCGGCTGGCGCAGGCGTACCTCCTGGCCGGCCGCACCGAGGACTCCCTGCGGATGCGCGAGCGCTGCCTGCACCTGCGCCCGGACCATCCCTTCAACCTCTCCGAGGCCGGCCTGGCCAAGCTGTTCGCCGCCGGCGACCTCGAGGGCGCCGCCGCCGACTGGGCGCGCGTGCTCGAGCTCGACCCCCGCCACCCGTTCGCGCTGCCGTACCTGGCGCCGTCGTTCCGCGCGTGGCTGGCCGGCGACCTCGACGCGGCGCGGGCGGCGCTCGACGCGGTGGTCGACCGGCGACTGGCGCTGCTGCTGCCGCTCGGGCGGGTCTCGGCGCTCGTCCACGACGCCCGCTTTCGCCTCTACCTCGGCGACGCGGCAACTGCGGTCGCCGCGTGCGAGCGGGCGTGCGCCGAGGCCGCGCCCGGGAGCAGCCTCGAGGGATGGGCGCGCCTCGAGCTCGCGCTGACGCTGCTCGACCTCGGCGTCGCGACCGCGGCGCGCGACGAGCTGGTGGCGGTCGCCGACCGCGGCACGCCGCTCGGCCGTGCGCAGGCGGTGCTCTGGCTGGGCGTGATCGCGGCGCGCGCCGGCGAGCGCGACGGCGCGCTGGCCGCCCGCGAGGCGCTGCAGCGGACGCCGGCGGAGGCGTGCCGCGAGTTCGGCTACCCGACCGAGCGGGTGACCGAGCGCGTGCGCCGCGCCTTCCCCCTCCTCGTCGACGCCGAGCTGGCGCTGCACGCGGGCGACGCCGCCGCCGCGCTCGAGCGCTTCTCGCTCGCCGCCGCAGCACTGCCGCTGTGGCTCGACGCGCCCGTGCCGCTGTCGACCACGGACCCGCGCGAGCACCTGCTCGCCCGCGAGGGGATCGCCCGCGCCCACGCCGCCCGCGGCAACTGGGGCGTGGCGCGCGCCGCCGACGACTCCATCCTCGCCCAGCGCCTCACGCTGTTCGTGCGGGCGCACGGCGGCGTCGGCGTGCACTTCGCGGCGCTCGCCCGCCGGGCACAGGCGCTGCTGCGCCTCGGCCGTGCCGCCGAGGGCGCGCGCGACGCCGAGGCCGTGGTCGAGCGGTGGGGCGGCGTGCGGCCGACGCCGCCCGCCGTCAGCGCGGCGCGAGCGGTGCTGCAGGCGGTCGCGCAGCCTGGCTCCGGCGCGTTCGGCGCCGCTCGCCGGTAGGCGGCCACCGCTCGCCGGGAGGAGCGTAGCATCGACGCCGCGATGTCGTACGTTGACGTGAGGGCGGCCGCGGGCCGCCGGCGGAGGTGGACGATGGAACCCGAGCGGATCGGCGACGCGACACCCAGGATCGTCTTCGGCCTGCTCCTCTTCGCGCTCGGCGTGCTGTTCCTGCTCGACAAGCTCGACCTCGTCGAGATGGGGCGGCTGTGGGACTACTGGCCGCTGGTGTTCGTCGGCGCCGGCCTCGGCAAGGTGATGCAGCCGGCCGGCGCCCCTGGACGCGCCACCGGCGCCATCTTCATCGCGGTCGGCGTCTGGTGGCTGCTGGCCAACCTCGGCGTGGTCGACCGCGACCCGGCGGACCTCTGGCCGGTGGTGCTGATGGCCATCGGCGCCAGCATGCTGTGGCGCGCGATCGGAGCCGCGCAGCGCCCGAGCGTGCCGGTGGCGCCGCCGCCGTTTCCCGGCGATCCGCCGGCGGCCGCCGGTCCCGCGCTCGTCCAGGCCGCACGCGAGGCTGCCGGCACCGTGCCCACCGGCTACGAGGCCGACGCCAGGCTCGACGCCGTCGGCATTCTCGGCGGGGTGGCCCGCAAGAGCGCGGCGCGCGACTTCCGCGGCGGCAGCATGACCGCGATCATGGGCGGCTGCGAGATCGACCTCCGGCACGCCTCGATCGCCTCGGGGGAGGCGGCGATCGACGCGTTCGCCCTGTGGGGCGGCGTCGAGATCAAGGTGCCGCGCGACTGGCTGGTGGTCTCGAAAGGGATGCCGCTGCTCGGCGGTTTCGCAGACTCCACCACGCCGCCCCCGAGCCCGACCGGCAAGGTCCTGGTGGTGCGCGGGATGGCGATCATGGGCGGGGTCGAGATCAAGAACTAGGACGCCGGCCGCGTTATGAACCCGATCGTCACCCGCAGCGGCCGCATCGGCCCGTACCTCGCGGCGTGGCTCCCCGTGGCGGGGATCATCGCGGTGCTGATCAGACTGGCGGCGGGCTCCTCGTGGCTGGAAGCGGCCGTGCTCGCGCTGCCGCTGTCGGCCACCTACGCCTTCATCTGCCTCGGCGTCTACTATCCGTGCCGCGTGACGCCGCTGCGGCGCGCCACGGTGGGCCAGGTGATCCTCACCCATGTCCTTGCGGGGGCCGTGCTCACGACGCTCTGGCTCTTCCTCGCGGTCACCTGGGCCTCGTTCCTCGAGCAGCTCCCGCCGTTCGCCGGGGCGAGCGAGCGCCTCCCTCGCCTGGTGGTGGTGCTCGCCACCGCGGGCCTGCTGCTGTACGCGCTCGCCGCCGTCCTCCACTACCTCGTGATCGCATTCGAGGACGCGCATCTCGCCGAGACGCGCGAGCTTGAGCTGCGCCTGCTCGCGCGCGAGGCCGAGCTCAGGGCGCTGCGCGCCCAGATCGACCCGCACTTCCTGTTCAACACCATGAACTCGATCGCCTCGCTGACCGCCAGCGACCCCGCGGCCGCGCGCGAGATGTGCTTGACTCTGGCCGACTTCCTCCGCGACAGCCTGCGCCTCGGCGGGCGCGAGCGGATCTCGCTGGCGGAGGAGCTGGCGCTCGCCGAGCGCTACCTGGCGATCGCGCGGGCGCGCTTCGGCGAACGCCTGCGGGTGGCGAGCGAGGTCACCGCCGAGAGCGCGGCGTGCGAGGTGCCGCCGCTGCTGCTGCAGCCGCTGGTCGAGAACGCGGTGTCGCGCGGCATCGCGACGCTGCTCGCGGGCGGCGAGCTGCGCATCACCGCCAGCGCCGGCGGCGGCCGCCTCGCGGTGGTGGTCTCCAACCCGTTCGACCCCGCGGCGGAGCCGGCGCGCGGCGCCGGGGTCGGCCTCGAGAACGTGCGCGCCAGGGTCGCGGCCGCCTACGCCGGCAGCGGCGCGGTCGCCGTCTCGAGCGAAGGCGGCGTGTTCCGCGTCGCGCTCGACCTGCCGGCCGGCGGTCCGCCCGCGGCGGCGCGGCCGGAGCGGACCGCATGAGCGCCGCACCCCTGCGCGCTGTGATCGTCGACGACGAGGCGCCGGCGCGCGCGCTGCTGCGCGAGTACCTCGGCGAGATCGGCGGCGTCGAGGTGGTCGCCGAGTGCGCCGACGGGTTCGCCGCGGTGGCGGCGGTCGCCGAACACGCCCCCGACCTGCTGCTGCTCGACATCCAGATGCCGCAGCTCTCCGGGTTCGAGGTGCTCGAGGCGCTCGACCGCCCGGTGGCGACGGTGTTCGTCACCGCGTACGACGCGCACGCCGTGCGCGCGTTCGCGGTCCACGCCGTGGACTACCTGCTCAAGCCGTTCGGCGCCGAGCGGTTGCGGGTGGCGATCGAGCGCGCCCGCGAGCGCCTGTTGACCGGGCGTCCGGCGCCGGCCGCCGCGCTTGCCGCCGCCGCACGGCCGGCCGGTGCGCCGCTCGCCCGCATCGTGGTGCGCGACGGCCAACGGGTGGTGCTCGTCCCGGTCCCGGAGCTCGACTGGGTCGAGGCGGCGGACGACTACGTGCTCCTCCACACGGGCGGCCGCGCCTACCGCCGCCAGCAGACGCTCGGCGAGCTCGAGGCGCAGCTCGACCCGCGCGTGTTCGTGCGCGCGCACCGCTCGATCATCCTCAACCTCGCGCGCGTCGCCGCGTTCGACAGCTACGCCAAGGACAGCCGCGTGGCGGTGCTGCGCGACGGCACCCGCGTGCCGGTCAGCCGCGCCGGCTACGCCCGCCTGAAGCAGGCGATCGGCCCCGGGAGGTGACAGCGCGAAGATGACAGCCGACAGCAGAAAGCAGATCAGGCCTTCCGCTCGGGAGGCGCCTCCCTCCGAGGCGCCTCAGGCGGCGCACCCGCCGGGGCGCTGCCTTCTTCGCAAGGGCTTCGCTCCGTTCACGATGCGCGCCGGAGTGGCGGCGGACCGCGCAACGTGAGGCCACCCTGCCAGCGGCGGCAGTGACCGCGCACGGGGTACCTCGGCGTGGCGGGAGAGTGAGACACGTCACTGGCTTGCGGCCGCGCGACCGACTACATTTACCTGTGGAGAGTCGTGTGAACCGTCACCGCGTCCTCGCGATCTGCACCGCCATCGCCGCGCTGGCAACCGCGCCCGCCCGCGCCGCGTCGATCATCCCGCCGCGCGATCTCGGGGAGCTGGCCGCGACGAGCCAGGCGGTCGTCCTCGGGGAGCCGGTGGCGACGCGTACGCTGCGCCGCGGCCCGCTGCTGTTCACCGAGACGACGTTCGCCGTCGACACGCTGGTGAAGGGCGGGGACGAGCACCGGCGGCTGGTCACGGTCCTGGTTCCCGGCGGCGACCTCGGCACCCAGGGGTGGGTTGTGGCGGGCGCCCCCCGCTTTCAGCCCGGCGAGCGCTACCTTCTGATGCTCGCGGGCGGCGACCCCGCCCGCATGCAGCTCCGCATGTTGTCCTGGGGCGTGCTGAAGGAGGTGCGCGGCCGCGACGGCAGCGTGCTCCTGCAGCCGGTGCCCGAGGCGGGAGAGGTTGAGGCGTTTCCGCGTGCCGACGGTGGGCCGGCCGAGCGGCCCGCCACGTACCGCAGGGACGCCCTGCTGCGGCACCTCGCCGACGTAGGCAGCGGTGCCGCGACGTGGAGCGCGGCCGCCGTCGTCGCCACACCGGAGCAGATGCCGCTGGCGGTCGCGGCGGCGGCGCCGCCCTCCGCGTGCCGCTACATGACCTCCAGCCCCCCGTACACCCGTTGGCGGGCGTTCGACCCCGGGCAGGCCGGCTCCGTGACGATCTACGCGGACTCGGCCGGCGACCCCTCGATGAGCCCGGGCAACGGGTTCTCACAAGTGCAGTCGGCGATCTCCGCGTGGAACGGCACCACCACAAGCATCAACATCCTGTACGGCGGCACGACCGGGGTGTCGCTGGGGTGCGACGGCATCTACAACGAGGTGCCCTCCGGAAGCCCCGAGTACCCGCCGTTCGGCACCAACGTCGTGGTGTTCGCCGACCCCTGCTCCGACATCCCGGACCTCTCGGGGTGCAGCGGGTACCTCGGGATCGGCGGGCCGTACTGGAGCGGATCCCACACCTACGACGGCGCGACGTGGAGCACGATCACCGGGTGGTTCGTCATCTTGAACAACGGCGTCGGGTGCCTCGGCTCCACCAACTACACCATCATGGTCACCCACGAGATGGGGCACGGCCTCGGCTTCGGTCACGTGGACGATCCGAACGCCCTGATGTACCCGATGTGCTGTCACCCCATCAACTCAACCGACGAGGCGTGCGCCGAGTACACCTACCCCACGGCTGACCCGGTGCCGCCGCCGGCGCCGACCGGCGTGCAGGCGACCGACGGCACCTACACCGACCGCGTCCGCGTCACATGGAACAGCGCGTCCGGGGCGACCTCGTACAAAGTGTTCCGCAACACCAGCAACGACAGCGGCACCGCGACCCAGATCGCCTCGCCGGGCGGCACCAGCCACGACGACTACGGGGTAACGCCGGGGACGGCGTACTGGTACTGGGTGAAGGCGACCAACACCTACGGCGACAGCGGGTTCTCGTCCTCGAACGACGGGTTCGCAGCGACCTGCCCGGGCGCCCCGGCGGCGCCGGCGCTCGACGCGCCGTCGGCCGCGGGCAGCGGGCAGAGCTACAGCGTGACCTGGACCTCGACCAGCCCCGACAACTCCTACGAGGTGCAGGAGGACGACAACCCGTCGTTCTCGAGCCCGTCGACGTACAGCGTCGCCGGCACCTCGCGCAGCTTCAGCAACGCCCCCGGCACGTACTACTACCGCGCGCGCGCCCGCGACGATTGCGGCGGCAGCACCTCGTGGTCGGGATGGTCGAACAGCGACAGCACCCAGGTGGTGGCGTGCGGCACGCCGGCGGCGCCGGCGATCTCGGCCCCGGCGGGCGCCGATTCCGGCGCCGCCTACACCGTGTCCTGGTCGGCGGTGGCCACGGCGGACAGCTACGAAGTGCAGGAGGCGACCAACGCTGCCTTCACCGGCGCGCAGTCGTGGATCGTCACGGCTACCAGCCGCGGTTTCTCGCACACCGCCGCCTCCGCGACGACCTACTACTACCGCGTGCGCGCCCGCGACGACTGCGGCGGCAGCACCTACGTCTCGGCGTGGTCGAGCACCGGCGCCACGACGGTGACGCCGTGCGTGACGCCGGCGGCGCCGGTCCTCGGCGCGCCGGCGAGCGCGCCGGCGGGGCAGAGCTACACGGTGAGCTGGACGGCGACCAGCCCCGACCCGGCCTACGAGCTGCAGCAGTCCACGGATGCCGGGTTCGCGTCGCCGACGACCTACTCGCTCACCGGCACGAGCCGCGCCTTCACCAACGCTCCGCCGATCAACACGACGTTCTACTATCGCGCGCGGGCGCTCAACGTGTGCGGCGGGACGACCTACTACTCGCTGTGGTCGAACACGGCCACGGTGCAGGTGACGGTGTGCTCGCAGGTCGGCGCCCCGTCCCTGGCATCGCCCGCCTCCGGCGCAAAGGTGGCCGCGCCGTCGGTGACGCTGTCGTGGGGCGCGGTCGCCGGCGCCGCCTCGTACGACGTCCACTTCGGCCCCGGCGAGCCGCCGCTGGTCGCCACCGTCACCGGCACGTCGCACGCGGTCTCGGTCGCTGAGGGGCAGAGCTACTCGTGGAAGATCGTGGCACGCAACGCCTGCAGCAGTGCCGCATCCGCGGTGCGCTCGTTCACGGTGTGCTCGGCGCCGGCACCGCCGGCGGCCAACTTCACGTGGTCGCCGCAGGGGGCCGCACCGGGGTTCCCGAGCCAGCAGCAGCCCTACGTCGGGCAGACGGTGCAATTCACCGACCTCTCGACGAACGCCCCGACGGCTTGGAGCTGGTACGACTTCCAGGGCGCCGGCGTCACCTACACGGTGCAGCATCCGACCCACGCCTGGTCGACAGCGGGCGGCAAGAACGTCCGTCTGATCGCCACCAACTGCCAGGGCAGCTCGGCCGAGGTGCTCAAGTCGGTGACGATCCACCCGGACACGCGCGCCGTGACCGCCGACTTCTCGTGGTCGCCGGCCGCGGAGCGCGACGTCCCGGTCGTGTTCACCGCGATGCAGGGGTACGCGTACGGCGATCCGACCGCCTTCACCTGGACGTTCAAGGACGACGGCGGCGCCGCATCGGGCGGGCTGCGGGTCTCGGCGCTCGCCACCGCGACCGGTCCCTCGGTGACGCACACGTTCGCCTGCGGCGGCGCCTTCGAGGTGGTGCTCACCGCCCGCCGCGGCAGCTTCCAGCAGACCACGACCAAGACGGTGGCGGTCGCCGGCGACCCCTGCTGCTCGGCGCCGTCGCCGCCGACCGCCGCATTCTCGGTGTCGCCGCTGGGCGCCGACCCCGACTACCCGCAGCAGATGCAGCCGTACGTCGGGCAGACGGTCCACCTCACCGACCAGTCGACCGGCAGCCCGACGGGCTGGTCGTGGAGCGGGCTGCCGGGAGACGCCGCGTCCACGGAGCAGAGCCCGAGCGTCGTGTGGAGCGCGCCGGGCACCTACACCGTCTCGCTGACCGCGAGCAACTGCCGCGGGGCGTCGACGCCGGCGAGCCGCGCGATCACCGTCCACCCCGACATCCGCCCGATGGACCGCCGGTTCGATTTCGGCACGTCCACCTCGCCGGTCGAGCCGGGCTACACCGGCGTCACCCACACCACCGCCTACTCCGCTGCGCGCGGCTGGGGGTGGATCGCCGGCGCCGTCGACAGCCGCAACCGCACCTCCGGAACCGACCTCTCGCGCGATCTCGTCTTCGCCGCCGAGGCCACCTTCGCGGTCGACGTCCCGATCGGCATCTACGACGTCACGCTGACGGCGGGCGACGCCGCGTCGGCGCATGACCAGGTCGCCGTCATCCTCGAGGGCGAGCAGCTCGACACCATCACCACCGCCAGGAACCAGTGGGCGGTGCGCGTCTACCACGTCGCGGCCGTCGACGGCCAGCTCACCCTCACGCTGCGCGACCTCGGCGGCGCCGACAAGTTCTTCGCGATCAACGCGCTCACGGTCGCCACGGCGCCCACCAGGCGGTTCGACTTCGGCGTCGCGGGATCGCCCACGGCGGCCGGCTACGTGCCGGTGCCGAGCACTCAGCGCTACTCGCCGGCGCGCGGCTATGGCTGGCTGTCCGGGAGCGTCGGCGGCCGCGACCGCGCCAAGGGCGACGCCCTCGCCCGCGACATCGCCTTCTCGCCGCTGGCGACGTTCGCGCTCGACCTCCCGAACGGCGAGTACGACGTCACGGTGCGCATCGGCGACATGGGCGCCGGCCACGACCAGGCCGGGGTGTTCCTCGAAGGGGCGTTCGCCGCCTCGCTGACCACCGCCGCGGGGCAAATCGAGGTGCGGACCTTCCGCACGGCCGTCGCCGACGGCCAGCTCACGCTCCTCCTCGACGACCTCGGCGGCGCCGACGCCAACGTCGCCATCGTCGGGCTCGAGGTGGCGAACGAGGCGCCCCCGGCAAGCGTCGTGACCCTGCCGGGAGGCGTCCGCCTCGAGCTCACGCGCGTGCCGGCCGGCACCTTCGCCATGGGGTCGCCGGAGGGCGAACGCGGCCGCAGCGCCGACGAGGGGCCGCAGCACGACGTCCGCATCACGCGCGCGTTCTGGATCGGCGCGACCGAGGTGACCCAGGCGCAGTGGCAGGCGGTGATGGGCACGAACCCGGCCGCGGGCGCCGGCATCGGTCCCGACCTGCCGGTCTACAACGTCGCCTGGAACGCGGTCGCCGGGCCCGGCGGGTTCATCGAGAGGCTCAACCAGCACCTCGCCGCCACCGCCCAGGTCGGCGCCGGGTCGCTGCGGCTGCCGACCGAGGCCGAGTGGGAGTACGCCGCGCGCGCCGGCAGCGCCACGCGCTTCGCGTTCGGCGACGCGGCGGCGTGCGACGACGGCTGCGGCCCGTGCGAGGAGGCCGCGGCGCGCATGTGGTGGTGCGGCAACGCAGGCAGCGCCAATCACCCGGCCGCCTCGCTGGCGCCCAACGGGCTGGGCATCTTCGACGCCCACGGCAACGTGTGGGAGTGGGTCGCCGACCGCTGGGGGCCGTACACCGCCGGGCTGCAGCTCGACCCGACTGGACCGGCGTCCGGCGCGTACCGCGTCGTGCGCGGCGGCGACAGCTTCGGCGGCGCCGCCGACTGCCGCGCGGCGCGGCGCGAGTACCAGGCGCCGGCGGCGAGCGCCGGCAACATCGGCCTCCGCCTGGCACGCGGCGAGTAGCGCCGGTCCCGCATCCGCGCTGCCGGCGCGGAACGAGTGCGGGGCGCGCCGGCCGCGCGCCGGCGGCAGTCCAGGCACGTGCGGCCGGGTCGCCGGCGCCGGATCAGCGCCGCCGCAGGTACCGGCGAATCGGGCTCGGCGGGACCGCCACCTCGACGCCGGCGGCGGCCGAGCAGTCGTCGCCGGTGACGATCTGCCGGGCGTCCTCGGCGGCCGTCGCCGCGAGCGGCCCGGCCGGCGTGCAGGCCGCGCCGAGCACCAGGAGGTCGTAGCTGCCCACCGTCGCGGCGGGCCACACCTCGGTCGCCGGCAGGCTGCCGTCCGTGACGGCCACGTCGACCGCCGCAAGCGCAGCGCCGCCGTAGCAGGCGCCGGGCACGTACGCCGCGTTCGGCACCACCGCCAGCCGGTACGAGCCGTCCGGCAGCGCGCCTTCGGCGACGATCGCGCCGCCGGCCGCGACCGCCCGCGACTGCACGGCGACCGCAGGGGCCGGCGGCGGCGGCGCCCACGCGCCCGCCCAGAGATGGTCAGACACCTGCGCCGCGCCTCCCGCCGGCGACGATGGCGCGGCGGCGATGATGATCGACTCGGGCCCCTTGAAGCCGAGCGGCGTCTGCATGGCCGCCCAGAAGTCGAACCGGGCGTCGCCCGAGATCGTCACCGGCGCGGTGATGCGCTGAGTGAGTCCGGCGTCGAAGTAGAGGCGCCACCGGGTGTGCCGCGCCGACTCGACGGTGAGCGTCACGTCGGTCTCCTCGCCGGGCGCCAGCCAGGCGCGCAGCGTGTGGGAGAGCGCCACCACGCCGCTGCCGCCGGTGCGGCGCAGCCAGGAGACGCCGTCGAGGGTCAGTGGGGGCGCCGGCGGATCGGCGGTCAGCCGCAGCGGGAACGGGCCCGTGCAGGTCACGCCGGCCCGCTGCACAGTGGACCGTGAGCCGACGCCGGCGGGCGCCGCCGCCGGGTCGGAGAAGAAGAACGGCGGCGCGGCGCCCTCCCAGCACACGTACTGCTGCAGGACGCACTCGGAGCACGAGACGTCGGCGCCGCCGAGGTCGAGGGCGAGCTCGCCGTACAGCTCCCAGTCGCCGTCGAGGGATTCGGGGCACGCCGCCGGCGGACCGCCGGCGACGCCGAGCGTCATCCAGCGCTCGCCCGCGGCGGCGGGCAGCACGGCCGCCGCGAGGTCCAGCCGGTCGGGGCGCAGCTCGAGCCCGGCCACGAGCACCTCGGGCGGCTGCTGGCCGCCGGCCCGGAGCTCTACGCGGGGTGCGTCGAAACCGGGCTCCGGCACGACCAGCGGCAGCGGTGCCGAGCGCATGTCGGCGGCATCGCCCTGCACGGGCACGCGCAGCGCCACGAAGAAGCGCGGATCCCGCAAGAAGGCGTCCCACTCCTGGCACAGCGTCTGGCTCATGGCGACGCCGCTCGCCGGCGCCAGCGACTGCTCGACCCGCCACCAGCGGTACGCCGCCGGCTCGCGCGCGGCGGCGAGGACATCCGCGGCCGCGGCGCCGGCCGCGGACGGGCCGGCGCCGGTCTCGCTGTCCGCGAACACCGCTGCGTACTCGCTGCCTCCCGGTGTGACGGCGACGAAGCAGTCCTGGAAGGCGGGCCCGGCCGGCGGCTGCGGCGGCGCGGGGGCGGCGTACGCCACCACGAGGCTCGGCGGGGCCTGCGGGTCCGCGATGTCGGAGACCGCGACCGCGGAGAACACGTAGGGCGGCGGCCCCGCCGGGTTGTCGGGCTGGACGTCGAGGAACGCGAGCCCGCTCGCTCCGGCCGCCGGCGTCCACTCCACGGTCACCGTGTCCGGTCCCCCCGGCCTCGCCGTCTGCACGCGCACCTCGCGCGTCGCCAGCCCGCCGGGCGCGGCAGGCCCCGCCTGCCCGGCAACCCGCACCACCACCTCGGGCGCCCGGCCGTCGACCAGCGACGCCTGCACGTGTACGCGCGCCACCTGCGAGCGGCAGTCGGCGCCCGCCGCCAGCAGCAGCACCCCCGCCCGCACGGCCCAGCGCAGCGCGCCGCGCACCCGCGGGACTGCTGCCGAAAAGGAGAATCTCGTCGTCGACGATCCGCTCATGAGCACTCCCCGTGGCACGGCCGCGCCCGCGGCCGCCGGCACGAGGCCGGCCCGCCTCACGGCCGGGTACGCGGTGATTGTAGTCGCGCATGCCGGTTCCCGGCACCGCGGCGGATGAGGGTGACGTCGGGGTCGAGCGGGAGGCCGATGCCGCCTGGAGTCGAGAGCCCGAAGTGCAGGAGGAGGCTGCCTGGCTCACCCGCATTCTCGGAGCCGTCCCGCCGGCGGGAGGCGGGCCGGCGGGGACCGGCCGCACCCGCCTCGCTGCCGTTTCATGGCCGCGGCGTTCGCGGCTCCGCAGCCGCCCGATCCCGGTATTGGACCAGCGGCGCGTGTTGACAGCGGCGGGCGGCGCGAGGCACAGTCTCCATTCGGCGCGGGCGGCCGCGGCGCTGTGGCCGCCGACCGCCCTCCGGAGGATGCGATGGGCCTGAGCCTCGACTTCGCCAAGCTGAAGCCGCACGACGTCCTCGACCTCGCGATCTTCGCGGAGGCCGAGGCGCAGGACAACTACGACCAGCTCTCGACGATCCTGCGCTCGCGCGGGAGCGACCACGCCGCCGACTTCTTCCACCGCATGGCGGCGCTGGAAAAGCTGCACCACGACCAGCTCAAGAGACGACGCGAGGAGCTGTTCCCCGGCGTTGTCCCGGGAATCGCCGACCGCTGGTTCTGGGGGATCGAGGCGCCCGACTACGCCGCCGTCGGTCCGACGATCACGGTGCGCGAAGCGTACGCCTTTGCGCTCGCCTCCGAGGAGCGTGCGTTCGCGTACTACCAGCAGGCGATCGACTTCGTGACCGACGCGGCTACGGTTTCGCTGTTCGAGGAGCTGCGCGACGCCGAGGCGCAGCACGAGACGCTGCTCCGCGGCGAGCTCGCGCGGCTCGACGGGTAGGCCCATACCGGGCAGGCCAGCGAGCGGCCGGTGGTCCTTCAGTCTCTCCGCACCGTAATGGCCCGCGCGGTCGACTACGCCGGCGTCTACCCGCCGGCGCGCCTGCCCCTCGCCGACGCGGTCGCCGAGTACGCACGCTGGCACGGGTCCGACGACGGCTGGCTGCTCGGCCGTTTCGTCTGCCCCGCGACGTGGCTCAGCGAGCTGGCTGCGACGTGGGGTGACCGCAGTGACACGCCGCTGGTCGTCGCCGCCATCGGCGGCGGCGGCGACACCCTCGCGGCGCTGCTCGAGCGGACCGCGCACGACGTCTCGGCGATCGCGGCCGCGCAGGCCGCCGCCGGCCGCCGCATCATCGTCGACCAGCTCGAGGTGAAGCTGCCTCCCGACCTCCTCGCCGCACGCGACCCGCGGGAGGTCGCCGTCGCCATCGGGCGCCTGCGCGCTCTGCTCGAGCCGGCGCTGCCGCCGTTCGCCCTGCTCGCGGTCGAGGCGCCGGTGGCTGGCGCGCCGCCCGAGGAGGCGGCCGCCGCGGCCGCCGGGGTCGCCGCGCATAACCGCGCCGAGGCGGTCCCCGGCCGCACGCCGGCGTGCCTGAAGGCGCGCTGCGGCGGTCTCGCCGCCGCGGCGGTGTCGACGCCTGCCGAGCTCGCGGCGGCGGTCGCCGCGTGCCGCGACCGCGGCGTCGCGCTCAAGGCCACGCAGGGGCTGCACCACCCGTTCCGGCGGCGGGACGCCGCACTCGGCGCCGACACGCACGGGTTCGTGAACCTCATGGCCGCAGCGGCGCTGGCGGTCGCGAAGGGCCTCGCCGCGGCCGACCTCGAAGCGGTGCTGCGCGACGGCGACCCGGCGCACTTCGCCTTCGCGGACGACGGGCTCGCCTGGGGGCGGCACCGCCTGACGCTCGCGGAGCTGGCGGCCGGCCGCCGGCACGGCGTGCTGTCGTTCGGGAGCTGCAGCCTCGCCGAGCCGCGCGACGACCTCGCGGCGCTCGGCCTGCTCTGACCCGGTGCGCGTCCGGCCGCCCCGCGCGCGGCGGCGCGATGGCACAATGCGGGGATGAGCCACGTGATCGCGCCCGCCGCCCGTTCGTTCATCGAGGTGCCCGCCGACTCGCACTTCCCGATTCAGAACCTGCCGCTCGGCGTCTTCCGCCCGCGCCTCGGCGGCAGCGCCCGTGTCGGCGTCGCCATCGGCGACCGCGTGCTCGACCTCGCGGCGCTCGTCGCGGCGGGTCTGCTCGACGGACCGGGCATGCCCGGGCGCGAGGTGTTCGCCCGCGGCGCCCTCAACCCGCTGCTCGCCGCCGGCCTGCCCGCGTGGCGGGCGGTGCGCTCCCGCGTCGGCCGGCTGCTCGCCGCCGACGAGCCGGCGCTGCGCGATGCCGGCGCGCTGCGCGAGGCGGCGCTCGTCCGCGCCGCCGACGTCGAGCTGCTGCTCCCTGCGGAGGTCGGCGACTACACCGACTTCTACTCGTCGCGCGAGCACGCCACCAACGTCGGCACGATGTTCCGCGGCGCCGACAACGCGCTGCAGCCCAACTGGCTGCACCTGCCGGTCGCCTACCACGGGCGCGCCAGCTCGCTGCTGCCGTCGGGGGTCGACGTGCGGCGCCCGTGGGGACAGACGCGCCCCGACGGCGCCGCACCGCCGCGCCACGAGCCGTCGCGCCAGCTCGACTTCGAGCTCGAGATGGGGTTCCTCGTCGGCCCCGGCAACCGGCTCGGCGAACCGATCGCAGCCGACCGCGTGCGCGAGCATGTCTTCGGAATGGTCGTCGTCAACGACTGGAGCGCCCGCGACATCCAGAAGTGGGAGTACGTACCGCTCGGGCCGTTCCTCGGCAAGAGCTTCGCCACCTCGCTCTCGCCCTGGGTGGTGCCGCTCGACGCGCTCGAGCCGTTCCGCTGCCCGGGGCCGCCGCAGGACCCGGAGCCGCTCCCCTACCTGCGCACCCGCGAGCCGTGGGCGTACGACATCCGCCTCGAGGTGTGGCTCGCGAGCGCGCGCATGGACACGCCCGTGCGCATCGCGGCCGGCAACGCCGCGACGCTGTACTGGAGCATCGCGCAGCAGCTCGCCCACCACACCGCCAACGGGTGCAACCTGCGCCCCGGCGACCTGCTCGCCTCGGGCACCATCTCCGGCGCCGCTCCAGACTCGCGCGGCTCGCTGCTCGAGCTCGCCTGGCGCGGCACCACGCCGCTCACGCTGCCCACCGGCGAGACGCGCTCGTTCCTCGCCGACGGGGACCGCGTGACGATGACCGCCTGGTGTCAGGGCGAGGGATTCCGCGTCGGCTTCGGCGAGGTCACCGCGCGCGTCCTGCCCGCGCTCGACCGAGCTCAGGGTCCACCGTTCGAAGCTCCACGTTGACGACAGGGCGATCCACATCGGCCATGGGCGCACCCCGGGCCGCGAACGTCAGCGGGAGGGCCGGCACCCCGCCGGCCCGGGCGCCGCAGCGCAGGACCGCCGCGCTCCCTTCTTCGAGGGCAAGAGGGTGAGGGCGCCTGCGCTCCCGCGGAACGAAGGGGAACTCTGGGCAAGGAGCCCGAGGTTCGACGACCGCGGCCGGGTTGCGCGCCGGACCCCGATCCTCGGACGGCGGGCCCCGGGCTGCGAGCCTCGGGCTCGCAACAGTGAACGTCGAGCCTTGGACCGCTCCGCGCCTGCCCGACGCTCCGCTCCCGCCGCGGTCCAGGCAGCAGGTAGAATGCGGTCATGGACATCAAGGGCGCGGGCGGCACTCCGGGCGGCGTCGGGACGTTCTTCCTCGGGCTGGCGATGGCGGCGGTGGGCGGCTACCTGCTGCTCAACCAGGTCACGGTCCACTCCGGCTTCTGGTCCTGGTTCGGCGGCAACACGTTCGGGCTGACGCTGCTGCCCATGCTCGTCGGCATCGGCCTCCTGTTCTTCGACGGGAAGAGCACGGTCGGCTGGGTCCTGACGGTGCTCGGCGCCCTGATCATCGTCGCCGGGATCATCACCAACCTGCAGATCTACTTCCGCCCGACGTCCCTGTACAACACGCTGGTCATGCTCGCCCTGCTGGCCGGCGGCCTGGGGTTGATCGCGCGCTCGCTCAAGGCTGCGAGGTCCTGACCGCCTGATCGCCGAGACCTGCGGGCGGTGCGCGGCGTTGCGGGCGGGGAACCGGCGGCGCCGCGGGACCGCCCCTCTCGAGCTGGGCGACGAAGGCGCTGGAGAACCCTGAACGTCGCGCTCGGCGACACGCCGGTGGGGGCGCCCCTGCCCGCGCGGCGGCGCGGCCGGGGAACGCTCGGGCAGCCGGGGCGCGGGCCATCGCGTGACAGAGGTCACTGCACCACTTTCTTCTTGTCGCCATATTCTCAATTAGTCGTTGATCGTGCATCGATGCGCCGCGCAGCAAACCCATCGACCCGGGGGGGACGATGAAACGGAACATCCTGTTGTCGGGCATCGCGACAGTGGCCGTCACATGGGCGGCAGGGGCCCTGGCCGGTGCCTCGCTGTCCATCGAGAAGGCCGAGTGGAAGGCCGGCGACGCCAAGGTGGAGGCGGAGGGGCGGGCGCCGGCGCGCGCACGTGTGACGCTCAGGAACGCCGCCAGCAACCTCGCCATCGGCAGCACGAGTGCCGACCGCGAGGGAAAGTGGGAGATCGAGGTCAGGGTCGTCGGCGGCGCACCGTGCAGCGTCACGGCCGAGGCCGGCGGGCTTGTCGCGAGCGCACGGGTGAGGAACGCCCCCGCCACCTGCGGCGGCACGCCGCCGCCGCCCACCGCGACGCCGCGCCCGACACCGCCGCCGTCGCCCACGCCCGTGCCGACGAGTCCGGCGGCCACGCTCGCCGGGCTCGCGATCAGCGGCCCCGAGACCGTCGAGGAGCTCGCCTCGGTGCAGCTCGCGGCGACCGCACGCTACAGCGACGGGTCGCAGCGCGGCGTGACCGCGGCTGCGACGTGGAGCGAGAGCTCGCCGTTCGCGACGGTCGCGGCCGGCAAGGTCACGGCCACCGCGGTGACCTCCGAGCAGACGGTCTCGGTGCTGGCGACCTACAGCGAGGGCGGCGTGACGCGGAGTGCGTCGCGGATCCTCACGATCATCCGCCGGCCGCCGCCGGTCGTCACCGGCTCGCACGCCGGGCGCTTCGCCTCCTACGAGGGCACGAAGACCTGCCTCACGTGCCACCTCGCCGAGGCCAGGGACATGCACGCCTCGGTCCACTACCAGTGGCTCGGCGACGCCGGCGAAGCGTTCGGCCTGGGCACGACGTGGGCCGGCAAATACGGCGGCATCAACGATTTCTGCATCTTTCCAGACATCAACTGGATCGGCCAGCTCACCAACGCCGACGGCCTCAAGGTGGACGGCGGCTGCGCCCGCTGTCACGCCGGCCTCGGCGCCAGGCCGACCGCCGAGCCGACGCAGGCGCAGCTCGAGAACATCGACTGCCTGTTCTGCCACTCGCCGCAGTACAAGCGCACGGTGGCGGCCGTCAACGGCACCTTCCAGTTCGTCCCCAACGCCGCCGCGATGGGAATCAGCATCCTGCAGGCGGCAAGCGACATCACGAAGCCGTCGAACGACACATGCCTGGACTGCCACACCAAAGCCGGCGGCGGCAACAACTTCAAGCGCGGCGACATCGAAGAGGCGCACCGCAACGCCACGGCGTCGTTCGACGTCCACATGGCGCCGCGCTCGGCGGGCGGCGCGGGTCTCGCATGCCTCGACTGCCACACCGCCGCCGGCCACCGCATCGCCGGCCGCGGCGTCGACCTGCGTGAGCGCGACGTGCCCGATCGGGTCGAGTGCTCGCGCTGCCACTCCGCGACGCCGCACGGCAACAGCCGCCTCGACGGACACGCCAGGCGTCTCGCCTGCCAGAGCTGCCACGCGCCGACGTTCGCCAAGGTGGCGCCGACCGACATGAGGCGCGACTGGAGCCTGCCCGGGGACCTCAACCCCGAGACCAAGCTCTGGGAGCCGCACATGGTGATGGCGACGAACGTCACGCCCGAGTACCGGTTCTTCGACGGCACCTCGCAGTTCTACCAGTTCGGGGACGCCGCGCAGCCGGGGCCGGGCAGCCGCATCCTCATGGCCGGCCCGCGCGGCTCGATCCTGACGCCGGGCGCCAAGATCATTCCCGTCAAGCACCACCTCGGCCGGCAGCCGATCGACCCGGCGACCCGCCGGCTGCTGCCGCTGAAGATCGGCATCTTCTTCTCGACGGGAGACGTGGCGACGGCGGTGGCCGAGGGGACGAAGGCGGTCGGCTGGACGTACAACGGCCACGAGTTCGCCGAGACCGAGCGGTACATGGGGATCTTCCACGAAATCGCCCCGGCCGGGCAGGCGGTCGCCTGCGCGAGCTGCCACGGCGGCGGCCGGATGGACTTCGCCGCCCTCGGCTACTCCCCGAAGGCCACCCGCAACGGCAAGCCGCTGTGCCAGAGCTGCCACGGCAACAAGGGCGCGATGAGCTTCACGAAGCTGCACGAAAAGCACGTCACCGACAAGAAGTACGACTGCAGCACCTGCCACGGCTTCTCGAGGGCGAGCTGAGGAGACCGGGCTCCGGGCTCCGGATTCCTAGCTCAGGACACCGGGTACGGGGTACCGGAACCACGAATCGTGAGGGAACAGAGGGCCGGCAGCGACGCCGGCCCTTCACTTTTGCCTTGGGAGCGGCGCGGACAACTCGGGTGCCCGGCGGGCGGTCGCTACTTCTTGCGGTGGAAAATCGCGATGATCAGAGAGGCGAGCAGGCCGGTTACGACGGTGCCGACGACGCCCATGAGCGCGTTGACCACGGGCGTCTGCATCGGCGCCCCGAGCGCCAGCGCCGCGTCGATCTCCGCCTGCGTCCGCCCGGCGGAACGCATCATCTCTACCTGCAGCGTGCGCAGCTCCTCGAAGTAGCTCGGGAACAGCACCGTCGTGAACAGCAGCGAGCCGCAGAAGATGATCACCGCCGCGATCGCCGCGGTCATCGTGCCCTTCCCGACCTGACCGATGTACTCCGTGGTCGCCGCGGTCCGGCGCAGCACCCAAAGCAGCACCGCCACCTCGACCAGGACCACCACCCAGAACAGGTTCAGCAGCGTCGGGTGCTTGTACCAGCCCGTCACGCCCATCAGCAGCGTCCAAAGGAACACCAGCACGCCGAGCCATATCCCGCCCTTGACGGTCACGTTTCTCATGTCGCCCTCCGAGCTGCGCCAAGTGTACGCTAGCCGCGCTACCTATCCCACGCGCCGGCGGCGCGCAGGCGCTCGACCACTCCGGCGGCGCGCTCGCGCAGCGCCAGGTAATCGGTCTTGGCGACGCGGTTGAGCGGGATCTCCCCGGGGCCGACGAGCTCGATGTGGGACGGGCGCGCGTAGGCGGCGATCGAGCGGCAGGCGGCGAGCACGTCGCCGACCGTGAGGCCGGAGCCGGCGGCCGGCTCGACGAACGCCACGATCCCCTCGCTGAACACCTCGTGATCGGCACCGACGCACGCCACCGCCGCGACTCGCCCGGGCAGCGCGGCGGCGATGTGGCTCTCGACGTCCTCGGGGAACACCTGGTACCCCTTCGGCTTGATCACCAGGCCCTTGCGGCCGGAGAAGTGCAGGCCGGCGGCGTCGTACGACCCCATGTCGCCGGTGTAGAGGATACCGTCGCGCGACAGCGCACGGGCGCTGGCTACGGGGTCGCCGTGGTAACCCAGGAAGACCTGCGGCCCCGAGAAGCAGATCTCCCCCACCTCGCCGGCCGCCTTGCGCGGCCCTGCCCGCCCGTCCGCGCGCATCGGCTCGCGGATCGAGATCGGGCACAGCGGCATGTCGAACCCGATCCCGGCGGCGAGGTCGTCGACGTCCGCGTCGAGGTCGGTGTAGGTGCAGAAGCCCGCGGTCTCGGTGAGGCCGAGCCCGGTGCCGATGCGCGGCGCCATCGCGCGCAGGCGCTCGAGGAACGGGCGCGACACCGCCTGGCCGCCGTAGATCGCGAAGCGCAACGACGAGAGGTCGAACGCGCCGTACTCCGACAGCCGCCACTCGAGGTTGAACAGCGCCGGGATCTGGCCGAGCACGGTCACGCGGTGCTTCGCGATCGCCTCGAGACTCGACGTGGCGTCGAAGATCGGCAGGATGACGCAGGTGCCGCCGCCGAACACCGTGGTCGCGAGCTGCTCGGTGGCGCAGCCGACGTGCGAAGGGGGCAGGTTCACGAGCATGCGGTCGGAGGCGTCCATCGCGAAGGCCACGGCGAGGCCGATGTTCTGCACGAGGATGTTCTCGTGGCACAGCACCGCCGGCTTCGGCGAGCCGGTGGAGCCGGTGGTGAAGATGATCAGGCAGGGGTCGCGGCGGTCGACGGCGCGGTGCGCGCGGCGAAGGGAGCCGGAGAGTTTCGCCAGCACGTACTTCCGCTTGATGTCCGCCGCGAACGCGGTGATACCTGTCGCGCCCTTGACGACGAGCTCGGGCTCCTTCTGGAACTGCACCCAGCGGCGGACGTACGGCGAGGACGCCATCACCTCCGTTACCAGCGGGCGGAAGTCGGCGACCGGCGTCTGCCCGACGAAGAAGTACGCCGCCGGCTCGATGCGGTCGAAGCAGTACTGCACCTCCTTCGCCTTCAGCCGCAGGTCGAGCGGCGCCAGGACGGCGCCGATGCGGTAGCAGGCGAACATCAGGAACACGTGCTCCTTCAGCAGCGGCAGCGATGTGGCGACGACGTCGCCCCTGCGCAGCCCGATCGCCAGCAGCTTCGCCGCGAACGCCGACACCGCGGCGTCGAAGCGCTTCCAGCTCACGGTCTCGCCGGTCGCGTGCTCGATGATCGCGGTCGCGTCGGGCCGCTCGCGCGCCCAGTGCCCGACGTAGTCGGCGAGATTCGGCAGCAGGCCGTCGTACAGCTCGCGGCAGCGCTGGTCCCTGGTTGGGTCCTTCATGACGGCGCCTCACTCCGACGAGGCGTGGAGCACTCCGCCGTCGCGGTCGCACACCTGGACGGCGATCGGGATGCCTCGCCGCACGCTGGCGCTCACCGTGCAGTAGTCCTCGAACAGACCGAGACAGCGCTCCAGCTTCTCGCGTTCCGAGCCCGCCACCGGCAGGTCGATGCGGACGGCGAAACCCGCGAGCCGCAGGCGGCCCTTCTCATTGCGCTCCACACGCCCGCTCACCCGCGTGCGCGCGCCGGCGAGCTCGAGCTTGGAGCGCTGCAGGCAGAACAGCAGGCTGGCGGTCAGGCAGTTGCCGACCGCCGCCGCGAGCAGCCTCGAGGCGTTCGGCCCCCGGCGCGTGCCGAGGGGCTCCGGCTCGTCCATCAACACCTCGGCCGCCTCCGGCCAGTCGAACGTCACCTTGAACTCGAGCCCCTGCAGGTGCTCCAGTGTGACCGTAAGCTCGCCGTCTACCGCCATGGATCACCTCTCTTCGTGCACAGCATACCGCCGCCGCCCGCGCGGTCGCGGACAGCCGATCAGCTACCGGCGGCCGCCGCCGCGCCGGCCGGCAGCACCTCGGGCAGCTCGGCCAGCGCCACACCGCCCTCCGGCGTCACCAGATAGGTGTCCTCGATGCGGATGCCGAGGTTCCAGAACTCCCGGCCGATCGCGCTGCCGGCCGGGATGTAGATCCCCGGCTCGATCGTCACCACCATCCCCGCGGCGAGCTCGTCGACGTGCGCGTCGTGCACCTCGATCCCGACGTGGTGCGACAACCCGTGGATGAAGTACTTCCCGAACCCCGCCCTGTCGATCGCAGCGTGCGCGCGGCGGTTGAGAGCGCGCAGGGAGGCGCCGGGCTTCAGCGCGGCGCGCGCCTCCTCCTTGGCTGTCAGCACCGCGTCGAGCAGGCGGCGCTCGGTCTCGCTCCATTCCCCCGCCACCGGGAACGTGCGCGTGATGTCCGCGGCGTAGCCGTCGACTGAGCAGCCGATGTCCACGACCACCAGCCCTGCGCGCAGTTCGGCGTCGTTCCTCTGGTAGTGCGGCAGCACGGCGTTGGCGCCGGAGGCCACGATCGACCTGAACGCGACGCCGGTGGCGCCGCCGGCCGCGTACGCCGCGAGCACGGCCGCCTCGAGGTCGCGCTCGTTGGCTCCCGGACGGACCAGCGCCGCCGCCGCGCGCTGCGCCGACGCGGTGATCGCCGCCGCGCGCCGCAGCGCTGCGAGCTCCTCTTCATCCTTGACCGCGCGCAACCGCGCCAGCTCGCGGGAGCAGCTCCGGCCGCGCAGGAGCACGCCGAGACGGGCGCCGAGCGAACCTGAGTCGGCTACCAGCGCCACCGGGTGGGCGACTCCGGAGAGATAGAAGCTGCCTGCGGGCGAGAGCAACAGCGCCGGCCGGCCGCCGGTGGCGGCCCGCAGCTTCTCGAGGCGAGCGGCGTGCCCGGCCCGCTCAGGCGTGACGAGCGGCGCGAGCAGCACCAGTACGACGAGCCCGGCGACCGCCGCGAGTGCGCCGGCGCGCGCCGCCGCCAGCGCGGCGCGCTGCCGCTCCGGCCTCGTCACCGGCCGCCGTTCCAGCAGCGGCGGGCGCAGAACCCGCGGCAGCACGGCCTGCCAGGCGATGCCGACGGCGAACAGCGCCGCGAGCGGCAGGATCGCGAGCTCGCCCGGCCACGCGCGGGCGAGAAGCGCGGTCCCGAGCGCGGCGCCCAGCACGCCGACCGACGCCTCGGGAAGCAGCGCGCCCAGCGCCGCGCCGACCACGAGAAGGGCGAGCAGCGCATGGCGGTTCGGCGCCATCCCGCCGCCCAGCGCGACGCCAGCCGCCAGCAGCGCCGGCAGCGGCCAGCTCAGCGCCGCCGCCATCGCGATGCGCGGCGCCACGGCGTGCAGCGCCAGCCCGAATGCCAGCACCAGCGCCGCCGCCAGCCCGGCCAGCGGGTACGCCACGGCGGCCAGGAGGCCCGCGCCCAGCCCCGCGCCGGCGAGCAGAAAGAACGACCCGACCGCCAGGCGCGGCCGGCGCCGCGCGAGCAGCAGCAGCGCGGCGCCCCAGACCGCCAGTGCGAGGCGGCCGGCGACGAGAAGCGCCGAGGGCGCCGCCCGCAGGCCCTCCGGCAGCTCACCGGCCGCCGGCGCCGCCAGCGCCGGCGCCAGCGCGAGAGCGGTCCACCACGTCAATCGCAGCCGAGAGCCCATGGCACCCCCTGCTCCTGTGGTCCGGCGCGATTCTACCCGCTCCGGAGTCCGCCGCACGGAGCCTGGCGCGCGGTCCACGGCGCGCGCCAGGCCGCACCCGCCCCTTGACGACCGATGCCGCAGTGCGGCATCCTGACGCGGGGCGCGGAGGTGCGCTGATGCGCAGGGTGGTGTTCAACAACAAGGGCGGGGTCGGCAAGTCGACGATCGTCTGCAACCTCGCGTCGGTGGCTGCCGCCAGGGGAAGGCGCACGCTGGTGGTCGACCTCGACCCGCAGGGCAACAGCACGCGCTACCTGCTCGGCGCGGCGGCGGAGCAGGCCGCCCCGAGCCTCGCGAAGTTCTTCGAGGAGACGCTGTCGTTCAAGCTGTTCCGCGAGGACCCGACGGCGTTCGTGCACCCGACGCCGTTTCCCGGGCTGTCGGTGCTGCCCGCGCACGCGGAGATGGCCGATCTGCACGGCAAGCTCGAGTCGCACCACAAGATCTACAAGCTGCGCGAGCTGCTGCAGCGCCTCGACGGCTTCGACGCGGTGTACCTCGACACGCCACCCGCAATGGGTTTCTACACGCTGTCGGCGCTCATCGCCGCCGAGCGCTGCCTGATCCCGTTCGACTGCGACGACTTCTCGCGGCGGGCGCTGTACGCGCTGCTCGAGAACGTGCAGGAGGTCAAGGCCGATCACAACGGCGCCCTCGAGGTCGAGGGGATCGTCGTCAACCAGTACCAGTCGCGCGCGCTGCTGCCCCAGCGCCTGGTCGACGAGCTCCTCGCCGAGGGGCTGCCGGTGCTCAAACCCTACCTGTCGGCGTCGGTGAAGGTGCGCGAGTCGCACCAGGAGTGCCGCCCGCTGGTGCACCTGGCGCCGCAGCACAAGCTGGCGCGCCAGTACGAGGCGCTGCACGACCGCCTCGAGCGGCGCGCCCGCCGCGCCGCGAAGCGCGGCTGACTAACGGCGGCCGATCCAGCCGAGCCGGCGGAAGGCAACCAGAAGCCCGCCGGCCAGCGCCCCCATTGCCGCCATCAGCGCCCAGAACCCCCAGGGGACCGTGACTCCGGGCATGTGCTCGAAGTTCATGCCGTAGACCCCGACGATCAGAGTGAGCGGCAGCATGATCGCCGAGACCACGGTGAGCACGTTCATGATCTCGCTGGTGCGGTTGGCGGCGGCCGCCTGGATGTCGTGCAAGATCCCGTCGAGCATGTCGCGCGACGAGTCGACCGCGGCGCGCACCGACTGCGCGGTGCCCAGCATCTCGCGGAAGGTGTTGCGCGAGTCGTCGGAGATGAAGCGGTTGCGCTTGGTGCCGAGGAGCATCAGCACGATGTGCAGGGAAGCCGCGAGCTTCTTCAGCGTGAGAATGTTCTGACCGGCGACGGCGATCCCCTGCGCACTGGCGTCGCGGTTGTCGTGCGCCTGCAGGGCATCGAGGAAGTTGTCGTTCGCGAGGTTCACGTGAGCATAGTCGTACAGGCAGTGCTGGAGGAAGAGGAACGTCACGAATCCCGGGGTCTTGCCGGCGAGGCGGAAGCTGTCGACGCACGACGCCTTGACCACCTCGACCACGTCGAGCGGGCGCTGATGGTAGGTGATCACGAAGTCGCCGCCGATCACCATGATCATGCGGGCGAACGCGATCGCTTCCGGCGTCCGCCCGGTGTCGAGGTAGCGCTCCGGCTCGTAGATCGGGTAGAGATAGAACGCCAGGCAGTCGGGCCGCTCGACGATGCGGGGCAGCACCTCGTGCTTGTCGAAGTGGCTCACCAGCACGAGGTCGATCCCCATCTTGCGCAGGACGTCGTTCATCGGCGCGATCTCGGGACCCTCGATGTCGAACCACGAGAACACGGCCGGGTCGGCGAGCTCGCGGTTGAGGTCCTCGCGGCCGAACTCCCGGGTCGACCGGTCGGCGGCGTTGAAGCTGATCCCGAAGAAACGGTACGGCTGCGGCAGCTCTGGATATGCGTTCATGGTTGTCGGGCAAGTGTGGCAGGTCGCGGCAGGCCGGCGCAAGCGCCGGAGCGTGAGGGTGAGCGCGAGCAGGCTGCAGGCCACACGTCGGCGTTTCAGGGGGAGGTCGCAGGACCTCCCCTCCAACGACAGCGCCAACGCGGTTCTGTGGCGGTCCGGCGGCGCGGCAGCGATGCCGGCGCGGAGGGGCAAGCGCCGAATTGCCCGGAAGGTCCCCCACCATCCGGGAGCGTGGGCGCCCTCGCCCACGCGGAGGTCTTGCGTAGCGATGTCCGGGCCGGCGAGGGCGCCGGCCCTCCCTCACGCTTTCATCGTTCATGGGTGCGGCGGCGCCCGAATGCGGACTCACGCCCGCTCCGAGGTCGCGAGCCCTCCCCTTCAGCTGGATTGAGCGTCGCCCTGAAAGCGCAGGATCACCAGGCCGCGCGAGGTCAGCCGCTCGAACACCTGCCACGCCTCGTCCTCCGGCACCGGGCAGAGCTTGAGGATCTGGCGGACGCTCCACGAGCCGTTGATGCGCGACAGCACGAACCCCTCGAGCGGCGCAAGCGCCTCGCCGGAGAGCTCCGCAAGGTCCTTGGCGAGCCTCGGGACGGCCGACAGCGCCTCCTCGGGCGCCGGCCCCGGGCGCTCGCGCCGCCGCTCGAGCTCGAGCAGGCCCTTCTTCGCCTGCTGGTTGAGCGGGTCGATCATGAGCACGGCCTGGTACGCGGCGGCGGCATCGTCGTAGCGGCGCTCGCGCACCGCCCGCTGCGCGCGCTCGTGAAGGGTGCGGATCGTGCCGACGGCGTTCGCCTCGGGGTCGTCGGCGGGAACATGGGACACCTTCAGCACACCGCGCTCGACCAGGTCGTACAGGCGCGACGCGACGTCGAACTCCGAGCGCCGCACCTCGAAGGCGATCGCGGCCAGGGTCTTGCCTCGCGAGGCGAGGTCGAGGATCTGGTTGTCGAGCGCCTCTTCGCTGGGGGCGCCGGTGGCGGTGAAGGTCGCCCGCGACGACGGGATCACGTCGCGGATGCGCGACATCTCGTCGAGCCGGCGGGCGCCTTCGAACACCAGGACGGTGACGTCGAGGCCGATCAGCACAGGCATGTTCGAGGGCGGCCCGCCCTCCTTGAACTCGAACCGCCCCTCGCGCCACTGGAAGAGGTCGTAGACCGTCTCCTCGGCCTTGAGGCGGAGCACCCGCTGCAGGTCCTCCGGCGACACCCGCCCGCTCTCCACCAGAACGGCGCCGAGCATCTTCCCCTCGGCCTCCTGCTGCAGCAGCGCCGCGAACAGGTCCTGCTCCGTGAGCAGCTCCTCGCGCACCAGAAACTGGCCGAGCTGGTCGCGCGGGTCGGTGGAGGCGGTGGAGGCGATCTGGCCGCGGTTGAAGGCGATCCGCTTCTCGACCTGCCCGCGCGAGACCACCAGCGTGCCGCTGTGCTGGCCCTGCGAGATCCACTGCAGGATCTCGGCGAGATCGACGGTGCGGAGGTCGCCGGCAAGGGCCATGGTCACGAGCGGGCGAGACCCCGCCCCTCGCCCCGCGGCGCGACGGCGGATCGCCCTGGGTGGAAGCCTAGCACTTCGGCGCGGCCGCGGGCAGGACCGGTGCGGCGACCCGCGTCACCCTGCCGCGCGCGCCAGCGACACGAGCTGGCTGGACGTGAGCAGCAGCAGCACGCGCGCACCGGGAGCGATCGCCCCGCGCGCGCGCAGCTCGCGCGCCGCCGCCAGCGTCGCGGCGCCCTCGTAGCTCGTGGCGACGCCGAGCTCTCCGCAGCGCGTGAAGGCGTTCACGATCGCTGCCTCGCTCACGGCGACCGCGGTGCCGCCGGACTCCCGCAGCGCCGCGAGCATCCCGTGCCCCATGATCGCCCCCGGCACGTCGAGGCCGTCGGCGATCGTCCCCTGCGACACCACCGGTTCCACCTCGGCGAGGCCGCGCTCGAACGCACGCACCACCGGCGCGCAGCGCTCGGACTGCACCGCGACCAGGCGCGGCAGGGGCGCCCGGACCGCGTCGAGCGCCCCCATCGCAGCCAGCTCGGAGAGGGCCTTCCAGATCCCGACCAGCCCGGTGCCGCCGCCGGTCGGGTAGACGATCCAGTCGGGGAGCCGGCCGCCGGCGAACGCGTCGGCGATCTCGAGGCCCATCGTCTTCTTGCCCTCGAGCCGCCCCGGCTCGAAGAACGTCGACAGGTCGACCGCCTCGCCGCGCTCGATCTCGCCCGCGAGGTCGGCGCGCATCGCCTTGCCGGCGGCGGCGATGTTGGCGCCGGCGAAGCGCACCTCGCCGCCGAAGTGCTCGCACGAACGGTGGTAGATCGAGCCGCGCCACGCCTCCGGCATGTACACGACGCATCCGGGCAGCCCGAGTCGCCGCGAGAACAGGCACGCCGCGACGCCGGCGTTGCCCTGCGTCGGCAGGCAGAACCGCCGCGCGCCCGAGGCGGCGCCGAGCGCCACGCCGACCGCGAGCCCGCGGTCCTTGAACGACCCGGACGGGTTGCCGCCCTCGTTCTTCAGCCAGAGGTCGGCGCGGAGCTCGTCCGACAGCGCCGCGTGCCGTATCGACGGCGCGTCGCCGACGTCCGCGGCGAAGTCGGCGGGCACGTCGACCACCGGCAGTAGCGCCGCGTGCCGCCACAGCCCGCGCGTCGCTGGCGCCCCGGCGACCCGCTCGCGCCGCACCGCCACGAGGTCGTACTCCACCACCACCGGCTTGCCCGGCGCCGGGCAGCAGCGGCACAGCCCGACCGGCCGCGCGAAGCCGCCGGCGTCGACCTCCTTCCCCGAGAACGAGCACACGAGACTGCGGATGTTGGGGTTGATGCGCACGCGGCACCTCCGGCGCAGGAGTGTACGCCTGGGCCCGCGGCGCCTCCGAGGCTCCGGGAAGTTACTGGTTCGCGCGGGGTTGACCGATAGACGACTCCAGTGTCAGCTCTCCCCGCGGCGCCAACACACCCCAGGTGCACTGTCCCTGTGGCGACGGGCACAGACCGTAGCGCCCCGGCTCCATCATGAGCGTAGCGGATTGCCCCGGTCCGGCTGCGAACCGGTTTCCCGCCAGCCGTAAGACGGTGTTGAGAGATAGCGATGCCATGCCGTTGGTGACATTCTGTGCCGCACGGGTCGGGCTGATGATCCGAAGCAGCCCGCCGTCGGCGCGTGCCACGATCGTCACCGCTTCTTCGCACACCGGCAGACGGACCAGCATTCCAGCTAGTCCCGGGGGCAGTATGAGGAGGTCGGCAGCCTGCGCGCCAGGGGGCAGCGCGATCTCGAACATGCCTGCCGGGTCGGTAGTAGCCACGAGCCGACTAGAGGGTATCCCGGGCGGCGTGGCGCCGACGGGAAAGCCTGCAACACCAGCACCCGTGACCGCCCCCCATGGCGACGTCACGATACCTCTGATCCGGTTGCCCTCCTCGATGACCAGGTGGACAGAGGTCTCGACATCCTCCGCCAGCGTAACCGCCATTCGACGGCTTTGCAGCCTGCTCGAGCGCGCCACGACTGAGTACTCGCCGACGGGCAGGTCATTGATCTCAAACGTGCCGTCGTCCGCGATCCGGGAGTACGAGCTGCCCGAGCCTCCAACGCGGCTCGCTAGGACCGTGAACCCGGCCTGCGGCTTGCCGGCCAAGTCCACGACGGTACCCCGCAGTCGGGTCGCCGCCAGGTCGATGTCGACCCACGCGCGGCTCTTCCCCGGTGGCACACGCACCTCGACGTCGCCGACGGTGACGTGCGTCGATTCGTTCTTGACGCGCACGTCCCAGCGGCCCTCCTGCGGGAGGGTGCAGGCGAACCGCCCCTCGGCGTTAGCTGTTGCCTTGGCCGTCATGGGGCCCATCTCGAACGTCACGCCCGCGGCGAGCGGCTCGTGCTTGCGCGTCAACCGCCCTTCCACTTCCACTGCAGCCATGACGAACGACTCGGTGGTGGGCCCCGAAATTTCCAGGCGGCGAACATCCCATGTGCTCCCGTTTGCGTCCGCCACGGTCAGGGCATACGGCCCGTGGGGAAGCCCGGTCACATTCCAGTCGCCGCTCGCCGTGGTGCTCCCTTGCTCCTCCACTCGCTCGCGGCCGGGGACATGGTCGAGACCCGCAAGATCGAGTCGCCACGGGTGGCCGCGAGGATCCACCGGCGGGGCAACTGTGACTGCCAAAGAGGCCGGCGGGCTCAAGCGGATCGGCTCGAGCAAACGAGCCTCGACGCCGGGCACGACCCGCACGGAGGCAGCCTCCGAGACCAGCCCCTTGGTGTCAACGGCGGCGTGATAGTCGCCGACCGGCACGCCGGAGATCTGGAAGAAGCCGCGCTCCGATACCCGGCTCGACAGCGAGCGCCGTACGGCTTGATCAGCGCCCCTGCGACCGGCCTTGCCGCCCAGAAGCACGGGCGTCAACACCACGGCGGCGTCCTGGCCTGGGCCCAGCCCGTCGCACCATCCGGACACGGAGCCGCCCTCGGCAAGCGTGAGCGTGCCGACGTCGAGCGTCTCGAAGGGCGCTACGTCCTTCTCCCAGTGGTACACCGGCACGAACCCGCGGGCGCCCAAGCGGATGTCCAGGCGGCCCGACGGAACGCGGCAGTCAACCCAGCTCCGCGACCGAACGCACGGCTCCTCGGCCACCAGGGGCGAGGACGACGAGGTCCTGCCAGCGGTCGCCGCCCACGCCCACACAGTTACCTCGGGTGACTCATTGACGCGTGTGTCGAGGTGGGCGCGCACGATCCCCACGGGTGTAGCCGACATCGAAACCGACGTGCCCTCACTGACGAAGATCGTTCTAGCCGCCGCCCAGTACTCCGGCGACCGAAGCGTGATCGTCCACACCAGCCCAGGCTCCAGACGGAAGCTCCCGGCCCCGGGGATGGTGACCTTCACCTCCTGGTGCAACAGCGCACCGTGCCGGCTCTCGCTGTCGACAGCCACGATGCCGCTGCCCGGCGCGGCCTCGCCCTCGCGTCCCACGCTCACGGAGACAGCAAGATCGACGGGCTCAGGGGATCGCTGTGGGGCGGCCCCCGCATGGGCAGCGAGCATCACCGCCATGACCACGGCTCGCATGACGCCTCCTAACCCTACGACCAGCCAAATGGGACGCAGGTCGGCTCGGGGAACTCGGTGCAGACGCGATCCCAGAATCCGCATTCCACCGGGTACACCTCGATGCGGCACATCGAATCGGCGAAGAAACCAGCGTCCGGCATGCAGAGGTCGTCCTCCAGTACCACGTTGCATTGCAGCAGCTCGCACCACTGCTCTCTCTCGCCTTGCCAGCACTCCCCACACACCTTGGTCGGTGCCCCTTCTGTACCTCCTGGGGCGATCAGGAGAACGAGAGCTACGAGTGAGAGACCCACGCAAACGAGCCTCTTTGCCATGATTTTGTATCCTCCTTGCACTCAATTGTACGTGGGGGGAGGGGGGGGGGGAGTCAAGCCTCCATCCGGTGGATTCGCGCCGACAGCCGCGCTCCAGGTGCAGCCGCCCGGTCTCGACCCACCGCACCAACCGCCCGGTAAATCCTGGCTGCAGGCCCCTCCTGGCCCCGCAACATCGAGAAGGAGCGACGAATCGACGCGATTTACTTCGTTCACCACCGGGGAGGCCGGGGCTGGAAAGCCCCTCCTACTCGCCGAGCGTTTGTTTCAGGCGCTGGATGCGGGTGTTGACCTCGGCCATCGACAGCGAGCGGAATCGCTCGGGCAGGAAACGGGCGTCGGTGCACTCCTTGACCGCAAGCATGTCCATCAGCTCGAGCCGTTCGACGTGCGCCGACGGCCGGAAGTCCGCGATCGCCTCCTCGATGCACTCGCGCAGGGTCTTCCCCGCAACCGCGGCGGCCGCCTCGCCACCCCGGTCCCCGGTCCCCGGTCCCCGGTCCCCTGCCTCATCCTGCGTCTCGTACACCCGCAGCGCGCGCACCAGGATCCCCTCCATCTCGTTGCCGCCGAGCTGGTCGTTGTCGGGCAGGGCGGGGAGCTCCTCGACCTTGATGTCCATGCGCAGCTTGCGCGCCATCGCGGCGAACAGATCGCGCCGCCCCTCGGCGTCGCCCGGCGGGAACAGCGGGATGTGGACGTCGAGGCGCCCCTGCCGCTTGAGGTCGACCTCGAGCAGGTCGGGGCGACTGGTCGCGAAGATCCAGACGATCTTGCCGCGGTTCTTCGTGTCGGACATCTCCTTCGCCATCATCGCGTAGATGCGGCCGGACAGGCCGGAGTCGCCGTCGCCGCCGCCGCGCTTGCCCATCGCCTGGTCGGCCTCGTCGACGAACACGATCACCTGCCCGAGCGCGTGCAGGATGCCGAACACCTTCTCGAGGTTGCCCTCGGTGGCGCCGACCCACTTCTCGCGGAAGTTCTTCAGCTCGACGCACGGCACCCCGACCTCGCCGGCCAGGCACTCGACGAGGTAGGTCTTGCCGGTGCCGATGCGCCCGGTGAGCAGGTAGCCCATGGGAATGGCGCGCGTGACGCCGCGGCGCAGCAGCACGGCGTCGCGCCGCAGCCAGGTCTTCGCCTCGGTGTGTCCGGCGACGTGGTCGAGCGTTCGGTGCGACTCGAGGAATTCGAGCCTGCCCGCCGCCTCCTTCTCGATCAGCTCCTTCTTCATCGCGGTCAGGTAGCCGCCGGTGATCCGCTCCTTGCTGGTCAGGGCGCGCAGGACGAGCGCGCGCACGTTGACGCGCGACAGCCCGACCAGCTTCTCGGCCAGCACGTCGCGCGGCACCTCGCTCACCGCGTCGAACTCCGCCGTCTCGCGGGTGAGAAATTCGATGTAGTCGCGCAGCTCGGCGGCGGTCGGCAGGGCGACGCGCAGCTTCGCCGAGTGCGGATTCTCGACCAGCGAGCGGTTGAGGTCGCCGAGGTTCTCGGTGATCAGCACGGTGGCCACGAACGCCCCGAGCACGGCCGGGTCCGACGACCAGTCGAGCACCTGGATCAGCGTCTGGCTCGCCTCGCCGGAGACGTACAGCGCTTCGCCGGCCGGCGCCACGTACTGTGCGTACGGGAAGACGACCGCGACCTTGAGCGGGTCGGCGACCGGCTTGCCGTCGACCAGGCGGGTGCGCGCCATCGCGCCGCGCAGGAAGCGGTCGATCAGCTCGAGCGCGCGCTTCGGGTCGCGCGGCAGCAGGTTGCCGAGGTCGAGCGACTCCACCTTGTCGGGGCCGACGTCGGGGAGCGCCGCCCATGACGTCCCCTGGAACGTGTCGAACGCCTTGAGGAAGCGGTGGAAGTGGTCGCCGCCGCGCGGCACCCGGATCCCCTTGCCGCGGTCGTAGTGAATGACGACGTCGAACGGCGCCAGCATCACGTCGGTGAGGAATCTCGTCAGCGAGACGTACTGCACGCCGTCCTTGCCGCCCGGCGCCGCGACGAGGTCGAAGACGTTGCCCGAGATGACGAACTGGCTGGTGGCGCCGGATCGGAACACCTCGCGCATCTCGCGCGCCCAGCCGGGAAGCTCTGCCGTCATTGCGCCTTCACCTTTCCGCGCGGCGGCGGCGGCGGGGCGGCGGCGGGCGCCTCGGGGAGACGCGGCAGCGCCGCCGCCTCGACGTCGTCGCTCGACAGCACACCGAGCAGCTCGGCGTTCTGGTCCATCCAGCGGGTGGTCTCCGCCATCGTCGACGAGACGGCGTCGAGCCGGGCCGAGAGCTGGTCGGGGCCGCCGCCGACCGCGATCTCCTCGCGGATCAGCCGCACCTGCTGCTCGATGCGCTCCAGCTCGGCGTCGATGACGTCGAGCGAGGCACGGGCGCGGTTGAGGTTCTCCAGGCGTTTGCTCTGGATGTCGAGCGTCGCCTGCAGCGAGCGCGCCAGCGGCGACTCGGCCGGCGTCAGCGCGAGCCGGTCCTTGAGCCTGGCGACGTCCCCCTCGAGCGTGGCGCGGTCGAGCTGCGCCAGGTTGCCAATGATCATTTCGCGCGACGAGAGCAGGCGCAGGAACAGCCAGAGGAGCTGGTTGAGCCCGCCCGCGCGCATGTCCTGTAGGCTGCCGAGGCTTTCCTGCGCCGCCTTCTCGGACATTCCGAGGATCAGCCCGCACTGCCCGAGCAGCCGCCGGTAGCGCGCGAGCGAGTCCGGCGAGAGCGACGCCGCGACCTGCTGCACCTTGCCTTCCCACCCGGCCTGACGCTGCAGCAGCCGCTCGCCCTGCACCAGCTTCTGGAACCTCTCGCTCGACGGCAGGAAGCCGAGGTAGAGCAGCTCTGCGGCCGCCCCGAGCAGCCAGAAGCCGGGGTTGACGACGCCGAGCAGGGCGAACACCGCCAGCGCCATCTTGTTCAGCGGCATGTTTCCGAGCCAGCCGACGCGCGGGCGGTACCGCCAGGCGGCGCGCACGTAGTCGAGGTAGCCGAGGGGCTCAGCGGCCACGGGACACGGTCCTCACTTCTTCCCCTCGATTTCGCGGAAGGCGCGCGCGACCTCGGCGACGACCTCCTTGAACGCCGGGCTCTCCTGCGTTGCCAGCGGGTCGGCGCCGCGGGTCGCGGGGATCTCCTTCGAGAACTCCCGCCCGATGCGGCCGGGGGCCGGCGTGATGATCCACACGCGGTCGCCGAGGAACACCGCCTCGGTGAGCGAGTGGGTGACGATCATCACCGTCGCCTCCACCTCGTGCCACAGCTCCATGATCAACCGCTGCATCTCGATCCGCGTCGGCTCGTCGAGCGCCGAGAACGGCTCGTCCATGAGGATGATGCGCGGCTTGACCACGAGCGAGCGGGCGATCGCGACGCGCTGCTGCTGGCCCCCGGAGAGCTGGTGCGGGTACTTGCGCTCGTGGCCGGCGAGGCCGACGCGGCGCACCCACTCCATCGCACGGTCCTCCATCCCCGCGCGCGACAGCCCGTGCCCGGCACGGTCGAGCTCGAGTCCGAAGGTGACGTTCTCGAGCACCGTGCGGTGCGGGAACGACGAGTACCTCTGGAAGATCATGCCGCGGTCGCGCCCCGGCCCGACGACCGGCTCGCCGCGCACCAGCACCTCCCCGGCGGTCGGCGGGAAGACATCCGAAAAGCCGTGGATGAGGTTGAGGATCGTCGACTTGCCGCACCCCGACGGGCCGACGACGGCGATGAACTCGCCGTAGTGCGGGATGTCGTCGATGCGGAACGTGACGTCCTTGATCGCGGTGAACGCCTGCGGCGTGCCCGGGTTGAACGTCTTCGCCACGTTGCGGAACTCGACCACCGCCGGCAGCGGCGTTGCGCCCTGCTGGTTCATCGGCGACTCCGGAGAACGAGCGCTGGGCGCCCGGTTCTCATCGTCCCGCCTCGCGGTACGGGAAGAGCTTCCTCCCGATCGCCACCCACAGCTTGTCGGTGAGGAACGCCACCACGACGATCACCAGCAGCACCAGGTAGATGTGCTCGCGGGGGCCGCGCCGCTGCGAGGTGATGATGATGCCGCCGAGCCCCTTGCCGATGTCGACCATCTCGGCGAGCAGGATGTAGCTCCACCCCACCCCGAAGCCGAGGCGCAGCGCCTGGAAGATGTCGGGCCACGAGACGGCGAGCAACACCTTCGTGACCGCCTGGATCGGCGTCGCGCCGAGGGTGTAGGCCGTCTTGAGGTAGATGTCGTCGACCGCGTCGACCGCCGCGACAATCTGCGGCAGCAGGAAGATCACGAAGGCGAGCGCCAGGAACACCACCTTCTGCGCCTCGCCGGTGCCGAACAGGCTCAGGGTGAGCGGCACCAGCGTCGGGATCGGCAGGTACGCCCCGAACACCGACAGCGGCGTGAACGCCGCCTTCACCTTGGTGAACGCGCCCATCAGCAGGCCGAGCGGAAACGCGATCGCGACCGCCGCCGCGAACCCCAGCAGCACCCTCCCGAACGAGATCGCCAGGTTGCGGGTGAGCGCCCGGTCGAACCACAGCGACTTGACTGAGGAGAGCACCTCGAGCGGCGAGGGCAGGATGGTCGGCGAGATGATGCGCGACTCCGCCTCGGCGCCCGCGGTGACCACGACCCAGGCAAGCAGCAGCGCGAGGACGGGGATCACCCCCAGCACCCAGCTCAGCCAGCCGGGGATCGGTTGGCGGATGGCGAGAAGGCGGCCGTGGTTCGTGGCTCGTGGCTCGTGGCTCGTGGCAGAGCCTGTCCTGCCCTTCTCAGCTCCGGGTTCGGTGCTCATCTACGAAGGTCTCCTGCGAGCGTCCGGCGCGGCGGCCCTCCCTCCGGCGTGGCTCCTTCGAACCGCGATTCACGAACCGCGAACCGCGTCATTTCGCTTCCGGCGGGTACACCGAGATCTCGACGCGGCGGTTGAGCGCCTGGTTCATCGGGTCGTCGGCGTCGGCCGGCTCGTCCCAGGCCTTTCCCTCGACGAGGAACTTGTTGGGGTCGAACTTGAACTTCTTCACCAGCGCCTGCTTGACCGCGTTGGCACGGTCGAGCGAGAGCTGCTTCACGTCGTCGTAGCGCGTCCCCTTCCCCTTCATCGACGAGTCGGTGTGGCCGACGACCGCGATCACCGCGCGCTCGTACTGGCCGGCCAGCCGGGCCACCTTCTCCAGCGTCGCCTCCACCGACGGGTCGTACAGCGTGTTCGGAATCGGCGCCCCGACGTCGTCGTGCTGCGGCTCGTAGAGGTTCGCGGAGTTGGGGTAGAAGTTGATGCGGATCGTCTGGGTGACGATCGGGGCCTCGGCGGTGACCTTCTTGTAGGTGGTCGGCGCGAACGAGGTGCGGTAGGTGTCCTGCTGGTGCTTGAACGTCCCGGCGGCTTCGAGCGCCTTGATCACCGAGAAGTCCATCACCTCGTCGAAGCGCACCGGCGTGCCGACCAGGCCGAGCTCGCGGTAGACGAAGGTGATGTTCTTCCAGGTGCGCTCGAAGTTGGTCGGGTCGTTGGCGTTGAGGAAGAAGCTCCTGTTCTCGGCGAAGTTGGTCGAGTGGGCGTCGTTCGCCATCCCCTTGACCTCGTCCACCTGCATCCCGTACCCCTCGGCCATCCACTGGAATGCCCGCCCCCTGAACGTCGGGTCGGCGAGCTGGTCCATGCCCTTGAAGATGCCGGCGACCAGCCCCTTGACGATGTCGGGGTGGTCCTTGGCGAAGTCGGCGCGCGCCGCCCAGACGTCGGCGATCAGCTTGTTCGCGTCCGCGGTGGAGGTGAGCAGCCGCGCCCCCGCCACCTTCTCCGGAATGTTGTAGATGTCGGGCGCCCACGACACGCAGGCGTCGATGCGCTTGTCGGCGACGAACGCCGCCGCCGCCTCGAACGCCGTCGCGGTGTACTTGTGGTTGACCTCCGACGGCTGGATGCCGGCCGCCAGCAGCAGGTTGTTGATGAAGTACTGCGACGGCGAGTTCTGCGCGTAGACGATCGTCTTGCCCTTGAGGTCCTTCACCGAATAGATGTTGCCGCGCACGACGATGCCGTCGCCGCCGTTCGACCAGTCGATCTGCTGGAAGATGCGCGGCGCCGTGCGCGAGTCGCGCATCAGGTCGGGAGCGAACAGCACCATCATGTCGAGCGTGCCCCAGAGGATGTGGCTCTCGCCGGCGGCGAAGGCGTCGCGCGCCACGACGGGGTCGTCGATGAGCTTCAGGTTCACCTTGAAGCCGAACTCCTTGAAGAAGACCGAGTCGGTGTTCGGGGAGAAACCGTGGTTCGCGGCGACGATCGGCAGCCACCCGATCCAGACGTTGATCGGGAACTGCACCACCTTCTCGGCGGCGTCCCACCTGTAGCTCGACACCCCCTTGACCGGCGGCAGCTTCTCGGCGGGGATGTACGTGTACTCGTTGACCGTGGTCACGCCCTTGGTGTCGGGGGCCTCGACCTTGCCCTGCTGCTGCTTGAACGCCCCCATGTCGACCTGCCTGGTGCCGCCGTCGCCGGACGGCGCGATGAGGTCGCGGAAGTAGTACGCCGCGCCCGCCACGCAGGCGAGGATGAAAAGGATCAGGACGGCCTTGCCGAGCGCCGTCGGTCCGACTTTTCCGGGTGGATTGCTCGCCATGACCTGCCTCCGTGACTGCCCGCCGCCGCGCGGCGGCGCTCTGCCTCACGCCTCGGGTTTGGCCCCTCGCCTCGTGCCTCGCGCCTCGCGTCTCACACCTTCTCCGCCGGACCCATGTCCTTCGGCGGCGGGGCCGGCGCGGCCGCCTCGGCCTGCGTCGGCGCCGCCCCGGGCAGCTCGAGGCCGTATGCCGCCGCGAACTCGGTGAGCGCCTGGTCGGCGAGCGCCGCCTGCTCCGCCTCCATGAGCTGCACCTGCGAGGTGTCGATGGAGCTCGCCGCCACGCGCGCCCGGCCGGCCGCCTTGTCGCGCCGCTCCGTGACGTACTCCTCGACGCGCGCCAGCGTGTCGCCGGAGCCGCCGATCGAGGAGATCATGCCGGTCGCCATCTCCTGCAGCTCCGCCTGCGCCTCCAGCATCTCGGTCTCGGTCAGCAGCCTTTTCAGGCTCTCGATCTTGTTCTGCGCCTCCCGCACCGAGACGTCCCTCGCCTGCACGAGCTTCTTGTACGTCTCCTCGGCGGCGACGAGCTGCGTTCGGTTCTCCTCGAGCTGCTCCTTCACCGTCTTGAGCTGGAGCGCATACCGCCCCGCGGCGGCGCGGTTGCCGACCTTGAGGTTGGCCGCGGCCTTCGCCGCGAGGTCGCGCTCCTGGCCCTCCAGGTTCTTGATCTGGCGCATCAACCGTTCGCAGAACCCGGCGTGGTTCGCCAGGTTGTCGTTGAAGCGGGCGATCTGCTTGCGCAGGTTCTCCTTCTCCGCCTCGATCAGGGCGCGCGGGTTCTGCCGCTCGATGCCGCTGATGAACAGCCCCAGGAACCCCCGGATCAGGTTCGAGATCCTCCGCCACATGGCCGCACCCCTCCTCCCGGCACGCTCCACGCAGCTCTACGCACGATGACCCTCGCGTGTTGCGGCTGCGCCCGATGCCGTCCGGGCAGCGTAGCAACGGCGTTCACGAGGTGTCAATGTGGCGCAGCGAAAAAGCCAAAAAGACCGGGCCGGGGACCGGGGACCGGGGACCGGAAAGACGAGGCCCGGCACGGGAGTTGCACGCCGAGAGCTCACGTACCCGTGTCGCCGGGCCGGGTCGAGGGGAGCGCGAACCGATGGCATCGAGCGAGATGGACGTCAGGAAGCTCAACGAGGTGGTGCGCGAGGAGGCGCTCGAGCTGCAGGTCGCGGTGCGCGAGGTCAGGAAGGTGATCGTCGGGCAGACGGCGCTCCTCGACCGCATGATGATCGCGCTGCTGTGCCGCGGCCACCTGCTGGTGGAGGGCGTACCGGGCCTCGCCAAGACGCTGGCCGTGAAGACGCTCGGGCAGGTGCTCGACCTCGAGTTCGCGCGCATCCAGTTCACGCCCGACCTGCTCCCCGCCGACCTCGTCGGAACGATGATCTACCAGCAGCATACTGGCCAGTTCGTCGCCCGCAAGGGCCCGGTGTTCACCAACCTGCTGCTCGCCGACGAGATCAACCGCGCGCCCGCCAAGGTGCAGTCGGCGTTGCTCGAGGCGATGCAGGAGCGCCAGGTCACGCTCGGCGACGCCACCCACGCGCTCCCCGAGCCGTTCCTGGTCTTCGCGACGCAGAACCCGATCGAGCAGGAGGGCACCTACCCGCTTCCCGAGGCGCAGGTCGACCGCTTCCTCCTCAAGGCGAAGGTCGGCTACCCGTCGGGCGGCGAGGAGCGCGAGATCCTCGACCGAATGGTCGCCGGCCACGCCCCAGAGGTGTCGCGCGTGCTCTCCCGCGACGCCGTCCTCCGCCTGTCGCAGCGCGTCGCCGAGGTCTACATGGACGAGCGGATCCGCGACTACATGGTGGCGCTCGCGCGCGCCACCCGCGCGCCGAAGGAGGTCGGGCTGGCCGAGATCGAGCACCTGATCGCGTTCGGCGCCTCGCCGCGCGCCACCCTCGCGTTCTCCCAGGCGGCGCGCGCTGTCGCGTTCCTGCAGGGGCGCGGCTACGTCATCCCGGAAGACGTCAAGGAGATCGCCAAGGACGTGCTGCGCCACCGCATCCTCCTCACCTACGAGGCGGAGGCGGAAAACGTCACCTCGGAAGAGATCGTCGACCGCATCCTGGAGAGAGTCGAAGTCCCGTAGCGATGGACAGGGAGACGTTCGACAAGATCCGGCGGATCCAGATCCGCACCCGCATGATCCTGCAAGCCGGGATCGTCGGCTCGTACAACGCCGTCTTCAAGGGACGCGGAATGGAGTTCGCCGAGGTGCGCGAGTACGAGGCCGGCGACGACGTGCGCACGATCGACTGGAACGTCACCGCGCGCATGAACGCGACGTACGTCAAGAAGTTCGTCGAGGAGCGCGACATCACGCTTCTGCTCCTCGTCGACGTCTCCGGCTCGCAGCAGTTCGGCTCGCAATACCTCCTGAAGCGCGACCTCGCCGCCGAGCTCGCCGCCGTCCTCGCCTTCTCCGCCGTCGCCAACCACGACCGCGTCGGCGCGGTGCTGTTCTCCGACCGCGTCGAGGGGTACGTGCCGCCGGCGCGCGGCCGCGACCACGCGCTGCGCATCGTCCGCGACCTGCTCGCGCGCGAGCCGGCGGGCCGCGGCACCGACATCGCCGGCGCGCTGCGCTTCGCGCGCCAGGTCATGAAGCGCCGCGGGATCGTGGCGGTGATCTCCGACTTCCAGGACACCGGCTGGGAGCAGGCGCTCGGCATCCTGCGGCGCCGCCACGACGTCGTCGCCATCCATCTCTGGGACCCTCGCGAGGCGGAGCTGCCGCCGGCCGGCCTGGTCGCCCTCGCGGACCCGGAAAGCGACCGCGTGCTGGTCGTCGACACCTCCGACCCCGAGGCGCGCCGCCACATGCGCACCTCGACCGTCGAGCTCTCGCGCGCGCTGTTCCGCCGCGCCCGCGTCGACGCGCTGCCGCTGTCCACCGCCGAGTCGTACGAGCGGCCGCTGACCTCCTTCTTCAAGGAGCGGGAGCGGCGGCGATGACGAGACACGGGCGCCGGGCTCAGGGCACAGGGCTCCGCAACGACGAGCGCGGAGTCTTCGTTGCCTCTTCGGAGCCAAGTGCCCGGTGCCCGGCGCCCGCTTCCAGGGGCGGACGTGCCGCGCTGGTCGCGACCCTGCTCGCTGCGACGGCAGCGGCACAGCCCGTGACCGTCACCGCGCGCGCGGCGGCCACCGAGGTGACGGTCGGGCAGCGCTTCACAGTCACGGTGGAGGCGAGCGGGCCGGCCGGCACGGTGTGGACCTTCCCCCCCGAGGCGGGCGACGACCACGTCGTGCTGCGCGCCGCCGCGGTGCAACCGCCAGGCGGCGCCGGCTTCGTCTACGAGGCCGCCGCCTTCACCCTCGGCGAGGTGCGGGTGCCGCCGCTCGCCGCCCGCTACCGCCTCCCCGACGGCACGGAGGGCGAGACGCGGAGCGAGCCGATCCCGCTCACGATCGGGACGCTGCTGCCGAAGGACGAGAGCGAGCGCTCGCTCGCCGACATCCGCGGGCCGGTGAAGCTGCCGCTCGGCGCCTGGTTCTGGGGCGGCATGGCGGCCGTCGCGGCGCTCGTCGCGGCGGCCGCCGTCCTGCTGCGCCGCCGCCGGCGGCCCGCGGCCGCGGTGGCGCCGCCGGCCCCAGAGGTCCCACCGGACGTCGAGGCGAACGCCGCGCTCGACGCGCTCGCCGCCTCGCCGCTGGTCGCCGCCGACGACCTCAAGCCGTTCTACGTGGCGCTCGCCGAGATCGCCAAGCGCTACCTCGAGCGGCGCCTCGGCGCGCCGGTCCTCGAGATGACGACCGCGGAAGCGACGGCGTTCCTGCGCGAGGCCCCGGCCGCGCGCGAGCTGGCGCCGTCGGTGCGCGACCTCATGCTGGCCGCCGACCACGTGAAGTTCGCGCGCGGCCAGTCGGAGCGCCCCACCGCCGAGCGCCACCTCGCCGCCGCGCGCGCCATGGTCGCCGTGATCGAGGCGCGCGTGCGTCCGGCCGCGCCGGCGGCCCCGGAGAAGGCCGCGTGAGCGAGCTCGCCGGCCTCCGCTTCCAGGAGCCCTGGTTCCTGCTGTGCGCCCTCGCCGGGCCGCTGGTGCTGCTGCTCGCGTGGCTGCGCGAGCGCCGCGGCAGCGCCGTGGCGTTCCCCGGCGTGGCGCGGCTGGCGCGCCTGCGGCCGGGGTGGCGGGTGCGCGCCCGCCACCTGCCGGCGGTGCTGACGGCGCTCGGCCTGGTGCTCGCCGCCGTTGCGCTCGCCCGCCCGCAGCGCGGCTCGCTGAAGGAGAACGTGACGACGCAGGGCGTCGACATCGTCGTCGCGCTCGACGTCTCCGGCTCGATGGCGGCCGAGGACTTCCAGCCGCGCAACCGCCTCGAGGTCGCCAAGCAGGTGGTGGCGGACTTCGTCGGACGCCGCAGGACCGACCGCATCGGTCTCGTCGTCTTCGCCGGCCGCGCCCTCACCAAGGCGCCGCCGACCACCGACGCGGCGCTGCTGCTGCGCCAGCTCGACGACGTCAGGCTCGACATGCTCCCCGACGGCACCGCGGTCGGTCTCGGGCTGACCACCGCGCTGTCCCGGCTGCGCCACTCGCAGGCGAAGAGCAAGGTGATCGTGCTGGTCACCGACGGCGCCAACAATGCCGGCGAGATCGACCCCGCCACCGCCGCCGACCTCGCGAAGGCGATGCAGGTGCGCGTCTACACGGTCGGCGTCGGGCGCGGCGGCCGCGTGCCGATCCCGGTGCAGGTGCGCGAGCCGCTGACCGGCCGCATCGTCCGCCGAACCATGCCGATGGAGGTCGACATCGATCTCGACCTGTTGAAGAGCATCGCGGCGCGCACCAACGCCGAGTTCTTCAACGCCACCGACCCCGACTCGCTGCGCGCGATCTTCGCGCGCATCGACGCCCTCGAGCGGTCGGAGATCAGGCTCACCGCGTTCAAGCGTTACCGCGAGCTGTTCCCGCCGTATCTGCTGGCCGCCGCCGCGCTGCTGGCCGCCGCCGGCGCCGCCTGGGCCGCCGGCCTGAGGGTGGCCCCCGCATGACCCACGCACCCCGTCTTCGAACCACGAACCACGTTCCTCCTGAGCAGGGGTACGCCGCGGTGCGGCGATCGGACGAGACAGGAAACCTCCGGGAGGGCCGGCGCCCTCGCCGGCCCGGACTCCGCCCGCGCGGGCGAGGGCGCCCGCGCTCCGGTCCGGATAGGTTTCCTTGGAAGTCAGGCATGAGGCGCGCACAATGAGCTTCGCCTCCCCCGCCTTCCTCTGGGCCCTGCTGGCGCTGCCCCTGGTCGCCGCGATCGAGCTGTGGGCGACCGCACGCGACCGCGACCGTACCGCGCGGCTGGTGGCGCGCCCGCTGTGGGGGCGCGTCGTCGAGCGTCCAGCTCCCGCCTGGCGGTGGCTGCGCCTGGCCCTGCTCGTCATCGGCGCCGCCGGCCTCGTGCTCGCGCTCGCCCGCCCGCAGTGGGGGATCGTGCGCGAGAAGGTCGAGCGCGAGGGGGTCGACGTCGTGCTCGTCCTCGATACCTCCGGGTCGATGGCCGCCGACGACGTGCAGCCGAGCCGCTTCTTCCTCGCCCGCAACGCGCTCCTGTCGCTCGTCTCGCGCCTGTCGGGGGACCGTTTTGCGTTGGTCGCGTTCGAGGGCGAGGCGTACCCGCTGGTGCCGCTCACGCTCGACGCCGACGCGATCGGGCTGTTCCTCGACACCGTGGAGCCCGGCATCGTGCCAGCCCCCGGCACCTCGCTCGGCGCCGGCCTGGTGCGCGGCCTCGAGCTGTTCGTCGACCCCGGCCGCAACAACAAGGTGATGGTGCTGGTCTCCGACGGCGAAGACCTCGAGGGCGAGGTCGAGGCCGCCGTCGCGAAGGCGCGCGAGATGGGGGTGGTGATCCACGCGGTCGGTGTCGGCACCGCCCGGGGAGCGCCGGTGCCCGACCTCGACGAGAACGGTGCGCGGCGCGGCTTCAAGAAGGAGGAGGACGGCACGCCCCACGTCTCCCGTCTGGACGCGCGCGCCCTCGAGGCGGTCGCGCGCGCCACCGGCGGCGTCTACCTGCCGCTCTCGCCCGCGGACACCACCCTGTGGCAGGTCGCCGCCGCGATCGCGGGGATGGAGCAGAAGACGCTGGCGCGCGAGTACTCCTACCGGAAGAAGGAGCGCTACCAGATCCCGCTCGCGGCCGCCGTCGCCGCGCTGACGCTCGCGCTGGCGCTGCCGCCGCCGCGCCGGCGCCCCCGGCGCCCGGCCGCGGTCTCCGGGAGCGGCGGCCGCGCCGGCGCGGCGCGCGCCGCCGCGGTGGCGCTCGCGGCCGCCGTCGCGGCCGCCGCCGGCGCCGAGGCGCAGCAGCGCGGCAGCATCGTCGACGAGGCGCTGCTGCGGCCGCAGCGCCTCAACGCCGCAGGGCGCGAGCACTACACCGAGGGCGACCACCCGCAGGCGCTCGCGAGCTTCGAGCAGGCGGTCGCGAGCCGCCCCGGCGATCCCCGCCTGCGCTTCAACCTCGCCGATGCGCTGTACAAGAACGGCAGGTACCAGGAAGCGGCCGCCGGCTTCCAGGCGCTCGCCGCCGACGCCGGCTCGCCGCTCGCGGCGCCGGCCCGCCACAACCTCGGCAACGCCCTCTTCCAGCAGGGAAACTACCCCGGCGCGGTCGCGGCGTACCGCGGCGCGCTCGAGCTCGCCCCCGACGATCTCGACACCCGCCGCAACCTCGAGCTGGCGCTGCGCGCGCTCGAGGAGCAGCGGAAACAACGCGAGAAGCGGCAGCAGGACAAGGACAGGCAGGACAACGACGAGAAGGACCGGCAGCAGCAACAGCAGCAGGACCAGGACCGGCAGCAGCAGGACCGGCAGCAGTTGCCGCAGAGCGAGCAGGAGAAGGAGCAGCAGCGCTTCCAGGAAGAGACCGGGATGTCGAAGGAGCGCGCGATGCAGCTCCTCGACGCCCTCCAGCGCGCCGAGAAGGACGAGCAGAAGAAGCACCTCGCGGCGCAGCGCGCGGGAAAGAAGAGGGGGAAGGACTGGTGAGCGCTGCGTCTGCGGCGCGTGGTTTGTGGTTCGTGGCTCGTGGTTCGACCGCGGGGGCGGGAGGCCTGGACCGTGGGCCGCAGGCCGTGGGCCGTGAGAAACCGATTGGGGAGCGCGGCGCGGTCCGGCTGCCTTCACTCGGCGCAAGGCCGCGGTGCGGGCGTCGCGCCCGCGCATCGTCCCCGACGGCAGGCAGGCGCGGGCAGGATTCCTTCACCGCAGGATCTCCTAGCGCCGGGATGCACCCCCTTGCGGCGGCGTGTGCGGTGCTGCTGCTCGCGCTGGCGGCGACGGCGAGCGCGCAGGTGGCGGTGCGGGCGGAGGTCAGCGCGACCCGCATCGGCATCGAGGACCGGCTCGAGCTCGACGTCGTCATCGAGGGGCGTTCCATCGACCTCGAAGGGGAGCCCGAGGTGACGGGCCTCGACAACCTGCGCCTGGTCTCGCGCCCGTCGATGTCGACGCAGGTCTCGTTCATCAACGGCGCCGTCACGCAGTCGCGCCGCTACACCTACCTGCTGCAGCCGCTGCAGCTCGGGGCGGCGCAGATCGGTCCCGTGCGCGTGCCGCTCGCCGGCGGAGCGCGCGAAACGGCGCCGATCGCGGTCGAGGTGGTGTCGGGGTCGGTGGCGCCGCAGAGGCGCGGCATGGACCCGTTCGCCGATCTCTTCGGCCCCGACCCGTTCGAGCAGGTGATGGGACGCCGGCGGCAGCCGGCGCTGCCGCCCTCGGCGATCGCGGTCGAAGCGGTCGTATCGCGCTCCTCGCTGTACGTCGGCGAGCCGCTGTTGCTCACCTACTACCTGCTGACCCAGACGCGCATCGCCGGCGTCGACTTCGACGAGGCGCCCACGTACCAGGGGTTCTGGGCGGAAGAGCTGCCACGCGGCGAGGGCCCCCTGCAGGGCGAGCAGGTCTCCCGCAACGGCCAGCCGTTCACCCGCTATGCGGTGTTCAAGCGGCTGCTCTTCCCCACCAAGGCGGGGAAGCTGACCATCCCGCCGGCTCGCTTCCGCATCGGCCTGCCGCGCCAGATAGGGTTCCTCGCCGACCCGCAGGCGGCGCAGCTCGTCCAGCGCTCCGCGAACGCCGTCGAGATCACGGCCCTGCCGCTCCCCGAGGAAGCGGGGTTCGCCGGCGCCGTCGGCAGCTTCCGCGCGGTGGCGGCGCTCGACCGGCCGGCGCTGGCGCTCGGCGAGGCGGCGACGCTGCGCTTCAAGGTGAGCGGAAGCGGCAACCTGAAGTGGGTGGAGAGCGCACCAGCGCTCGCCGTCGCCGGCGCCAAGGTGTACCCGCCGCAGGTGAAGAGCGAGCTGAAGGCGACCGAGACGGGCGTCTCGGGGTCGCGCACCTGGGAGTACGTGATCGTCCCCGGGACCGCCGGCACGATCGAGATCCCGGCGCTCGAGTTCGCCTACTTCGACCCGCAGGAGCGGCGCATCGAGCGCGCCCGCACCGCGCCGCTGGCGCTCGCCGTGGCGCCGGGGGCGGCGACCGCCGCGGCGCCCGGCGCGGTCGCGCCGGCGCCCGCCGCGGCGCCCGGCGGGCTGCGCCTGCGCTCCGATCTCGACGCCGGCGGCGCACGGTTGCCGCGCGTCCCCCCAGGGCTGCTCGCTGCCGCGCTGCTGGCCGCGCTCGCCGGGCACGCGCTGCTTGCCGGCGGCGGCGCGCTCGCCGCGTGGCGGCGCCGCGGCGCCCCGCGTCAGGTCGGACGCTCGCTGCGCCACGCGCTCGCCGACCTGCGGCGCGCCGGCGCCGGCGGGATGACCAAGGAGGCCGCTGCGCTGCTCATCGAACGCACGCTGGCCGACGTGTTCGGCGAGATCGACGACCGCGGCGAGGGCGGCAGCGAACGCGACACGACGCTGCGAGGAATCCTCCACGACGTCCGTTTCGTGCGCTACGCGCCGCAGCTCGGCGACTACTCGGAGAAGCTGCGCGATGTCGCCGCACGCGCTGCCGAGGCGGTCCGGAGGTGGGCGTGAGGTTCGTGGTTCGTGACTCCTGCCTCGTGGCTCGAGAGACGGGAGGCGTGAGCCGTGGGCCGTGGGCCACGGGCCGGGAGACGGCGGGCGCGCTGCTGCTCGCGCTCGCGCTCCTCGCGGCGCCGGCGGCGGCGCAACCGGCCGCGGCCCCTCCCGGCGCCGAGGAGCGCTTCCGGGAGGCGACGCGGCAGCTCCAGGCCGGCGACGCCCCCAGGGCGATAGCCGTCTACCGCCACCTCGCGGCGGGCGGCGCCGAGAGCGGCTCGTTGTACTGGAACTGGGCGCAGGCCGCCGCCGCGCGCGGCGCGGTCGGCGAGGCGCTGTGGGCGCTGCTGCGCGCCCGCGAGATCGGCGGCGCCGACGGCGCAACGCTGCGCGAGCTCGAGCGCCTGCGCCAGGCCGCCAACCTCGACGCCGCCGAGATCGCGCCCGACCCGCTCGCCGCCCTGGCGCGCGGCGCCCGCGCGCTCCACCTCGACCTCGCGGCGGTCGCGTTGCTGCTGCTCTCGCTCGGAGCGCACGCCGCGGCGCGGGCGCTGCCGGCCGCGCGCTGGCCGGTCGCCGTCGCGTGGGTCACGCTGATCGGCGGCGGCGCTGCCGGCGCCACGGCCCTGGTCGCTGCGCGCGCCCACCCGACCGCGGTCGTCGTGCACCGCCACGTGCCGCTCGCCGACGCCGCCTCGCCGACCGCGACGGCGCTGGCGACGCTGCGCGAGGGCGAGGTCGTACCGGTGCTCGGCACGAGCGGGGGCTACCTCCGCATCCAGGACTCCTCGGGCGCCCGCGGCTGGGTCACCGCCGCCGACGTCTGGCGCCTCGACCGTCCGCCGGCCGCAGCTCCGTAACCGATCGGCGCGGCCCGGACGCGCCTCAGAACGCACGAGGCCTCCGTGCCGCGGGTACCCGTTCCACCTCACGGTGACTGCATGGGGCGGGCGGCCGGTAGACTACAGGTATGCGCGGCAACGGCGCCAGCGGCGTGACGCAGCGGCGGCAGCGGAGGCGGTGGCCGCGGCGCCTCGCGCTCGCAGCCGCCGTCCTGGCGCTGCTGCCGCTGCTGGCGGCGGGCGCGGCGCTGCTCGCGCTGCGCTCCGCCGGCGCCCGGCGGGCGCTGCTGGTGCGAGTCGAGCGGGTCCTCCGCGAGGCCACCGGGGTCTCGGCCACCGCGGCCGACTTCCGCGCCGACCTGCGGCACGGCGTGCTCGACCTCGAGCGGATCGCTGCCGCCGTGCCCGGCCGGCCGCCCTTTCTCACCGCCGACCGGCTGCGCGTCGAGGTCGACCTTGCCTCGCTGCGCTCGCCGGTGATCGTGGTGCGCGCGGTCGAGGTCGAGCGGCCGCGCCTCGACCTGGCGGCGGCGCTGCCGCAGGCGCCGGCGGACGACGGCGCCGCGGCCGCACCGGCACGCCGCGTCGACGTGCTCGCGGCGCGCGTGCGCGGCGGCGAGGTCGTCCACGGCATCGTGCCGGCGCAGGCGACGCCGTGGCTCACCGCCTGGTCGCTGGCGGCGATCGACGCCGACGGCGCGTACGTCGACGGCCGCGCCAGCGCCGCGGTCACGATCGGGACGATCGCGCTCGAGCGGCCGGGCCGCGAGCGGCGCGAGGCGCGGCTCGAGCTCGCCGGGGCGGGGCGTCCGGGCGGCGAGTTCGCGATCGAGAGGCTGCACCTGACCGCCGCGGGGCTCGACCTGGAGGCGTCGGCGAGCGGGACCGCATCCGCCGCCGGCCCGCTCACGGCGCCGCTCCACCTCGCCGCCGAGCCAGCGCTGCTCGCTCCGGAGCTCGGCACCGGCGGCACGGTCAGCGCGACCGCGACGGTGCGGCTGCCCGAGCGGACGGTCGAGGCGCACGTCGAGGCCGTCGGGCTGGCCGTCGCCGCGCTGCGGCCGTACCTCGGAGACGAGACGCTCGCGCTCGCTGCCGCGGCGGGAACGACGGTCGACGTCACCGCCGACCTCGGCGGTCCGATCGCCGACCCCGACCGCATCGCCGGCACGGCACACCTCGTCTGGTACGCCGGCGACGAGCACCGCCTCGACGCCACCGCGACGCTCGATCCCCGGCCGGAGAGCGAGCACCCGGTGCGGGTGGCGTTCGCGGCCGCCCTGCTGCCAGACCTGCCGGGGGTCAGGCGGGTCGACGGCGCGGCCACCGCCGCCACTCTTCAGGGCCTCGCGCGCGGCACCCTCGAGCCGACCACGCTCACGCTCGACGTCCCCGACCTCGCCGCCGCCTACGGTGACCTGCGCGCGCGCTGGCCGCTTCTGGTACCGGAACTGGGGGTTACGGAGGCCATGGGTCGCGCTCCAGGCGCGACGGGGTCCTTCGTCGCCCCGGCTGACGCCGGGGCTCCTCAGGATGACTCTCCACTTGGGCCGGGCACTCAGGCTCTGCGCGCTGCAGGGAACCGGTCGACACCGGCATGGCTGATCGGAGCGCTGCGGGCGACGGCGACGGCGTCTGGAACGTTCGCGGCGCCGCATGCGACGCTCGACGCGACGTGGACGCCCGAAGCGGGCTCGGCGGTCACGGTCACGGCGAGAGGCGAGCCGCTCGCACGGCGTGGCGAGGCGGCGGTCGTGGCCGACGGCCTGCGCCTCGGCCTGCTGCGGCCGGACCTCGGCGGCACGGTCTCGGCCACCGTGCACGCGTCCGGCTCGCCTGCGAGCTACCGCGCGACGCTGACGCTCGACGGCGACTCGCTCGCCGCCGGCCCCGACATGCCCGTGCTCGACGCACTCCACGTCGAAGCGGTGACGGACGGCGCGCGGGTCACGGTCTCGAGCCTGTCGGGCGCCGTCGGCGAGGCGCGCTTCGCCGGCGCCGCCGAGGCGGCGCTGGCGCTGCCGCTCGCCGACGCCCGCCTCGACCTCCGCCTCACGCGGCCGCTGCCGCGGATCGACAGCGCCGACGTCGCGCTGCGCCTGGCCGCCGGCGTGCTGCACATCGAGGTGCCCGGCGTCGACACCGCGGCCGGCATCGCCGCGCTCTCCGCCGCGGTGCCGCTCGGCGCGCTGCGCGCGGCCCCGGCGCTCGCCGACGCGCTTGCGGACACGCCGCTGGTGACGGCGGACGGGCCGATCCGCCTGTCCGTCGACGCGCCCGCACTCGACTCGTGGACGCTGCTGCCGCTGCTCGGGCTGCCGGAGCGCCGCGAGCGCGTGCGCGCCGGCCTGCGCGCCGACCTGCTCCTCGACCCCGACGACCTCACCGCGGCGATCGGCGAGTTCTCCCTCGCCAACCTCCGCGCCGACCTCGAGGGCCGCGCGGTCACGACCACCGCCCCGGTTCGCCTCGAGCTCGCCGACCGTCGGCTGCGCTTGCTGCCCGTGGAGATCGCCACCGCGGACGTCACCGCCGGCATCGAGGGCGAGGCGACGCTGGCGGCGGCGTTCCGCCCCGGCGAGGACGACCCCGCGACCCTCGTCGAGCGCTTCAGCGCCGACATCGCCGGCGCCGTCGACACCGTGCTGCTGCGCCCGTACCTTGCCGGCGGGATCGCGGAAGGAGAGGTGCGCTTCGACATCCACGCGGCGGGCACCCCGGCGGCGCCGATCGCGTCGTTCGCGCTGTACGGGCCGGAGGCGTCGTTCTTCTGGCCGGTGCCGTACGCGACGCGCCTGTCCGCCCTCGACGTCGCCGGTGAGTACCGCGACGGCGAGGCCGTCCTGCGCACCGGCCGCGCCGCGCTCAACGGCGGCGTGCTCTCCTTCGCCGGACGGCGCGGCGCGGACGGCGGACTCGCCGCCCGCCTCACACTCGGCGACGTGCGCTACCGCCTCGACTTCGGCGCCAGCGCGGTGCTCGACGGCGACCTCCGCCTCGCCCTGCCGGCCGCCGGCCGCGGCGAGCTCACCGGCGAGGTGGTGGTGCGGCGGGCGCTGCTCGCGCGCGACATCGACCTCGACCGCGAGCTGCTGCGCCGCTTCTTCTCGCCGGTGACCACGACCGGCACCGAGACCGGCCTGCTCGACACCATCGACCTCGACGTCGCGCTCTCCACGGTCGACGGCGTCAAGGTGAAGAACAACGTCGCCGACCTCGCCCTCTCCTGGGAGCCGCTGGCGATCGGCGGCACGGCGTGGAACCCGACGATCAAGGGGCGCGTCGACGTGCGCCCCGGCGGCCTGGTGTTCGCCTACGGCCAGACCGTGCGCGTCGACAGCGGCGTCTTCACCTTCACCGGCAACCCGCTCACCGACCCGCTGATCGAGGTCGAGACCACGAGCTCGCTCACCGACCCGTCGATCGCGCGTCTGGGCGCCGAGCGCTCGCCGCTCGCCGCGCTCGCCGGCGAGGACGGCGAGGGCGACGGCGACGCCGCCGAGGCGCTCGCGGCCGGCGTCGCCGGTTACTTCGGCGAGCGCCTCGCCTCGCGCTTCACCGAGTCGCTCGGGCTCGGCTCGGTGTCGCTGCGGCCGCTGCTGATCTTCGGCGAGGCCGACCCCGGCGCCCGGCTCACCCTCACCCGCGACCTCTCGGCCAACGTAGCGCTGGCGTTCTCGCTCGACCTGCGCAACGCGCAGCGGCAGACGTACCTGCTCGACCTGCACGGGTTCCACGCAGCGCCCAGCCTGTCGGCGCAGGTGTTCACCACCGACGACGGGACGTATGGCATGACGCTGCAGCAGACGCTGGAGCTCGGCGGGCCGCCGCGCGACGAGGCGGCCGGGCCGCTGGTGCAGCGCGTGCGCGCGACGCCGCCGACAGGCGTCGGCAAGCGCGCGCTGCGCGCCGCGATCGGCGTCGGCAAGGGCGACGTCCTCCCTGACGGCGCGGAATTCGACATCGAGGTCGAGGTGGCGACGCTGCTGCGGGAGTGCGGCTACCCCGACGCCGACGTGCGCGTCGAGGTGTCGCCGTCGCCCGAGCGGCCGGAGCGCGTCGACGTCGCCGTCGCCATCGACCCCGGCCCGCGCGCGAGGTTCGTCTTCGCCGGCGAGAAGATCGCCAAGGGGAGCCGCCCGCTCGTCACCTCGCTGTACCGCACCGACTACTACGAGGCGGCGGCGATCGAGGAGATGCGCAGGACCGCCGTGCGCGTGCTGCGCGCGCAGGGGTTCCTCGACCCCGTGGTCGCGATCTCGGTCGAGCGCGCCGACGACGCCGACCCTCGGTCCGACCGCATCGTCACCGTCGCGACCGCCGGCGGCCGCCGCCTCGAGCTGGCGGCGCCGCGCTTCACCGGCCTCGCCGACGAGGACGCGGCGCTGGTCGCCGCGCGCTTCCCCACCGCCCTCGAGCGCGCCGAGCTCGCCGCCGGGATGCGCGACGCCGACGCCCGCGTGGTCGAGTCGCTGCGCGTGCTCGGCTACCCCGGCGGGCGCATCGCGGGGCGCACGCTCGACGAGGACGCCGGCGTCCTCACCGTCGCGCTCGACCCCGGCGCGCGCACCCTCATCGGGTCCGTCGCGATCAGCGGCCTCGCGCCCGCGGACGAGGTGCGCCTCGCCGCCGCGCTGCCGCTCGCCGCCGGCGACCCGGCGCGCGCCGACCGCATCGCGCTCGCCGCCCTCGCGATCGAGCAGGACCTGCGCCGGCGGGGGTTCGCCGACGCGGCGGTCCGGCCGCGGGTGAGCGCCGACCCGGCGCTTCCCGCCGCGGTCGCCGTCCGCCTCGAGGCCGACCCCGGCGCCGCGTACCGCGTCGGCGACGTCTCGTTCGACGCGCTGCGCTTCACCCGCCGCTCGCTGGCGGCGCGCACCGCGGCGCTCGACCCCGGCGGCGTCTTCCGCCCCGACGAGGTGGCCGCGGCGCGCTCCCGCCTGGCGCGTCTCGGCGTCTTCTCCAGCGTCGGCGTCGACACCGTACGCGCTCCCGACGGCACCGTCGGCGTCACCTTCCGCACGGCCGAGCAGCCGCGCTTCGCGTTCTCCTACGGCGTGCGCTGGGAGAGCGAGCAGGGCGTCTCGGCGGTGGTCGAGGCCGTCGATCGCAACCTCCTCGGGCGCGCCGTCACGCTCGGCGCCCGCGCCCTCTACGAGCGGGACGACGCCAGCGGCCGGCTGTACGTCGGCGCCTCCGACCTGCTCGGAACGCGCGCCGGCTTCGACGCGTTCCTCGAGCGCCGCCGCCGCACCAGCGGCAACCTGCAGTCCGACACGATCGAGTCGACGTTCGGGCTCCGCCACCCGGCCGGCCGCAGCGCCACCGCGCGCGTCTACGCCGCCTACCACGACACCCGCCTCACCGAGGTCGAGCCCGACCCGTTCTTCCCGCTCGACGTCACCATCACGCACCCGTACCTCGGCGCGCAGCTCGTGCTCGACACCCGCAGCGACCCGCTGCGCGGCGGCGCGGGCGTGTTCGCCAGCGCCGACCTCTCCGGCTCGGGGCCGTTCCTCGGCAGCGACTTCGAGTACGCGCGCCTGTTCGCCCAGCTCAACTGGTACCTGCCCGTGCGCCTGGGGCCGCTCGGCGCCACCTGGGCGCAGTCGGTGCGCGTCGGCCTCGCCAAGCCGTACGCCGGCCAGGAGCTGATCCCCGACGTGCGCTTCTTCGCCGGCGGCGCCTACTCCGTGCGCGGCTACGCCGACGAGACCCTCGGCCCCACCGAGACGCTCGGCGACCTCACCCGCGCGGTCGGCGGCGAGGCGCTGCTCGTCCTCAACGAGGAGCTGCGAGTCAGGCTGCCGTGGGACCTCGTCGGCCTCGCCTTCGTCGACGTCGGCAACGTCTGGGCGACCCCGAGCGACTTCGGCCGCGACCTCGTCACCGCGCTCGGCCTCGGCCTGCGCGCCGACACGCCCGTGGGTCTGCTCCGCCTCGACGCGGCCTTCCCGCTCGACGCCCCGGCCGGCGAGCCCGGCTTCAAGCTCTACTTCGGCTTCGGCAACGCGTTCTGACCTAGCGCTTCGCGGCCTTGAGGATCGCGGCGGCCTGCTCGGCCTCCGGCGCCGCGGCGGCGAGCGCCAGGAAGCGCTCCATATCGATCACGAGCTGGTCCTTCTTGCCGAGCTTGTCCTGCGACAGGCCGCGGTAGTAGTACGCGTAGGCGATTCCGGAGTCCGCCTCGATCGCCTTCGTCAGCTCGGCGACCGCGTCCGGCCACTTCTGCTGGAACGCGCGCGTGACGCCGATCTGGTACGTCACCAGCGGGTTGCCGGGCTCGATCTCGCGCGCCTTGGCGAGGCTCGCGACCGCCTTGTCGAACTGCTTCTGCTGCTGCTGCGCGACACCGAGGTGGTAGAGGGCGTTGACGTCGGACGGGTTCGCGACGAGAGCCTTCTCCGCCAGCTCCGCCGCCTTCTTGAACGCCGCCGTCGCCTCGGCCGTCTTCTTCTGCCGCAGCAGCGTCTGCCCCAGGAACACCTGCGCGGCCGGGTCGGCCGCCGCGAGCGCCGCCGCCGCCTTGAGCTGCGTCACCGCCTCGGGGTACTTCTTCTCCTGCTCCAGCACGCGCCCGAGGGCGACTGCAACGCCGGCGTCGGTGGCCGCCTGGTCCTTGACGCCGTCGATCACCGCACGCGCCTCCTTTGTCCGGTAGGCGAGCAGGTGTCGCTCGGCCTCGACGAGCGGGCCGGAGCGCATCTCCGGCGGGGTCGGGCCTGCCTCGGGCACCGCAGTCGGCGCCGCCGTTGGGGTCGGCGCGGGCTGCAGCGTCTGCTGCCGCATCTGCGCCGACGCGACACTCGTGAAGAACAGCGCAAGCAGCACCGCCAGCGTTCCCGCTACCCTGCCACTGCCCGAACCGTTGCCGCCCATCGCCGCCTCCCCCGGGCGCCGGAGACGCCCTCACCTGACTGCAGTGCAAGAAGCTTGCCCCACTGTGGGCTCGCGTTGCAACCGGTCCCCTCCCGCCGCGTCACCTCGGCGCGGCGTCATGTCCTCTTGACTGCCACCGGCGCCGGTGCATACTTGCCGTACCGTCCGCGCCTCCCACACTCCTCGGAGGTTCCTCAATGAGTCAGTCGATCGCACCTCGCGGCGGGTCCGCCCGCCCGGCCGGAACTCCTCCCAAGCTGCTCGATGCGGTTCGCGAAGCGCTGCGCACCCGCCACTACAGCCTCCGCACTGAGGACGCCTACGTCTCCTGGGTGCGGCGCTACGTCCGCTTCCACGGCCTGCGCCACCCGCGCGACCTCGGCGAGGCGGAGATCACCGCCTTCCTCACCCATCTCGCTGTCGGCGAGGGCGTCAGCGCCTCGACGCAGAACCAGGCGCTCTCGGCGCTCCTCTTCCTGTACGGCGAGGTGCTCGGCCGGCCGCTCGAGGCGCTCGCCGGGGTGGTGCGCGCCCGCCGGCCACAGCGGTTGCCGCTCGTCCTCGATCGGGCAGAGGCAATGCTCCTGCTCTCTCACGTCGAGGGACCGTCCCACCTGGTTGCACTCCTCCTCTACGGCGCCGGGATGCGTCTCCTCGAGGCGCTCCGCCTGCGCGTTCACGACCTCGACTTCGCCTGCAACCAGATCCTCATTCGCGACGGCAAGGGAGGCAAGGACCGGCGCACGATGCTCCCCGTCGCCGTCCGTCGCGAGCTCGAGGTGCAGCTCGGCATCGTCCGCCGCATCTTCGAAGCCGAGACGGCCGCCGGCGTCGGTGTGTCGCTTCCGGCGGCGCTCGCGCGCAAGTACCCGACGGCGCCGCTCGAATGGGGTTGGTGGTACGTGTTCCCCGCGCCGAGCCGGGGTCGCGACCCGCGCACCGGCGAGTTCTTCCGTCACCATCTCCACGAGTCGACCGTGCAGCACGCCGTTCGCGTCGCCGGCCGCCGGGCCGGCCTCGTGAAGCCGGCGACGTGCCACACGCTCCGCCACTCCTTCGCGACCCACCTGCTCGCCGACGGCTACGACATCCGCACCATCCAGGAGCTTCTCGGCCACGCGGACGTGAGCACCACCATGATCTATACTCACGTCCTGAACCAATCGGGAGGACGCGGTGTCCGGAGTCCGCTGGACCACCCATGACGGCAGCCACAGCCATTCACCGTTTCGAATTCACGTGATAGGCCGAACCCCGACCAGCCTATCACCCCTCCGCGCCCCACGACGGTTGCCAAGCTCTGCGAGCTACTTGCCCCCTCTTTGCGCCACCAAGAAACCACGAACGCGTATCCACCTTTCTCGATTGTCATTACAAACCCTACTAGGCGTTAGGCCGCTGGTGAGAGATGTGGCTGATCCGCCCCGGCGGTGCGATAATGCAGCTGAGGGAAGTCGCGATGAGTCCTCTTGTTAAGGAGATTCTGAAGTCATTCGAGGCTCTCCCAGAGGTGGAGAAGCACGAACTCGCTTCGGCCATTTTGCGGTGGTCGCAGGAGGCCGAACACGCAGCCATGACCGAGGAAGAACTGGTGTCCGCCGCCAATGAGATCTTCCTCCGCCTCGATCGCGAGGAAGGCGAAGGAGCCTGAGCCTGTCCGTGGTGAGGTCTGGCTCACCGATTTGGGGTTTGCGGCCAAGGTCCGCCCATGCCTCGTGCTCAGCGTCGTGCCAACTAGCACCGAACGCGCGCTGGCAACTCTCATACCTCACACCACGAGCACCCGGCAATCACGATTCGAGGTAAGAACCGGGGTTCCGTTTCTTCGTGAGGGTGCGTTCGACGCCCAGAGCCTGGTGACTGTGCCAGTGCCGAGGCTTATCCGCCGACTGGCCGCACTCTCACCGCCACAACTCAGGCAGGTGGAAGCGTCCGTCATGCAATGGCTTGGCATCCAACAGTAAGGCAGCGGCCTAACCAGGCGTTGAAGGTAAGTCCTCGCCCTGCCCCGGTGGCTTGCGCGGCGGCGCTCGGCGGTGACTGT
>CAZQLL010000006.1:0-139865 GCA_964594125.1 uncultured Thermoanaerobaculia bacterium
GTTGCGTGGGGGGCGGGGGGGGGGGGGGGGGGGGCCCCGCCGGCCCCGCCGGCCCCGCCGCCCCCCCCCCCCCGCCGCCCCAAAGGGTGAAAAGGTGAAAGAGCAAAGTGTCATTGTGACCTGGCGAGGCGGAACCCAGCGCCGCCGTAGCGGTTGCCCGGCCAGTTGAGGTCGCGGTACGCCGAGCGGCAGCTGTGCGCGTAGTTGTACCAGCTGCCGCCACGGATGACGCGGTACGAGCCTGACCCGGGGCCTTGCGGGTCGAACTGCGCCGACGAGGAGTACGACCCGTACCAGTCGCTCACCCACTCCCACAGGTTGCCGTGCATGTCGAATAGACCCCACGGGTTCGCCAGCTTCTGCCCGACCGGCTTGGCGCCGTAGGGGGTGTTGTTGCCGCACCACCACATGTACGGATCGGCCTGCGGGAAGCTGCCGCACCAGGTGTCCCAATTCGGGTTCGCGCTGGTGTCGAAGGAGAACGGCCCCGCCGTGCCCGCCCGCGCTGCGTACTCCCACTCCGCCTCCGTCGGCAGCCGGAACTTGGTCGAGGACTGCTGCGCGTTCAGCTTCCCGATGAAGCTCGCGGGGGTGCCGCTCGACCCCGTCGTGCCGCCGCAGATGTCGTTCCACGAGACGCAGTACACGGGGTAGTCCGCGCCCGTGCCGTACGACCCGCAGTCCGTCGGCATCGCCGTCCCCATCACCGCCTGCCACTGCGCCTGCGTGACCTCGGTCCGCCCGAGATAGAACGGCTGCGTGATCGTCACCTGGTGCTGCGGCCCCTCACCCGTGTACCGCCCGCGCTCGCCGTCGGGCGAGCCCATGGTGAAGCTTCCCGCCGGAATCGGCACCATGACGAGGGGCACGCCGCCGGGCAGCGTGACGGTGATCGGCGGCCCGCCGCCCGGGTCGGCCGCCGTGACCGCGGCCCTGTACGTCGTGCCGTACGTCTCGGCCGGGAGCGTCAGCGCGCAGTCCCAGAGGATGCGCCTGTCGGCGCCGTTGGCGATGCCGGCGCCGACGTGACCCGACAGCGCCGCCGCTGCTGGGGCGATGGAGTACGGCGCGCCGCCGGTCGCCGAGAACGCCACCGACACGGTCGCGCCTCCCGCCGGCGCACCGGTGAGGTCGTAGAGCACCTCGACGCGGCGGGTGCCGTCGACGAGCTGCCGCGCCCGCACGTTCGACACCATCGGGTCGACGGCAAGGCAGGGCGCAGCGAGCAGCGCCGTCACCGCGAGCATGAGGGCCGGAGGTGGAACCGAGCGGCGGAACGAGCGGGTGGTGATCATACCGTCCTCTTAAGCAATCTCCCTGCCATCCCGGCCGCGGCCGGAACCTGCTGCGCCGGCGCGGCGTGCGCGCCGCGCGCCGCCGCCGCGCCGTATCCGGCGGATACAGGTGCATCCGCCGTTACCGCCGGCGCCCCCGGCGCGTCGGCTCAGCGACCCGCGCGGCTGCCAGCTAGCACCCCCGTTTCGCGAAGCAGCTCCGCGGAGATGGGTGGCAGGGTGGCTTTCGCGAAGCAGCCGACCTTCGCGTGGATGCGGGGCGGCGCGCTGGCCGGGCTTGGAGGCTTGAGGCCAACGCGCCGGCCCGTGATCGATTCAACGCGGCGGGCGTGATGCGGCGCGTCTGCCTAAAGTCCTTCGGGCGGGATGTGTTGTGGCGACTTCTACCGCGGCGGGTCGTCGTCCCCGATGACCGTCGGCTTCAACGCCTGGAGGCGCGGTGGTGGTGGCACCTCGACCGCCTTGAAGTACTCCTCCTATGTAGGCGACAACTCCGTGGGCTGGGCGAAGCGGGCAGCCCGCCCCTCGAACACCCCGCGATGCAGATCCATCTCCAGGCGGGTTGCTCACAACGTCGCGACGCCGTGCACTTCGATCACCCGGATCACAGAATGCTACCTCTGCCCCGTCACCGGCCCCCTTTCAGCACCTCGCACCCCCTCGTCGCCGCCACCAGCCGCAGCGCCACCCGCTTGCGACGCATGCACACCCCGTCTGCGGACCCGACTTGGAGTTGTTACGCACACCTCTGCGGAGGCAGGGCTGGCCGAGCAGGCATTCATACCGATGACGGCATAGCAGTGGCGGGTGCCTGGAGCCAGCCCGGTGTGGGCGAACGAGAGCTCTCCTCCCTCATAGATAGGCGAGCTGTCACCATCGACGATAATCCTGTAGCTGCCGGCACCCTCGATCCAGTCCCATTCCAGCAGAACGCTGCCCCACGAAAGAGCGGTGGCCGAGACCGAGCCCGGACTGGTGAGGGGCTCGCACCCCACCGGGGGGGCCGCGCCACATTCGTTAAGTGCCTGAACAGTGTAATACGGCTCCTCGCGCACATTGACCTCAGCATCCGTCAGCGAGAGGAGTGGGCCGCTGTAAATCTCGGCCGAGTTGCGGAAAACGCGGTAGTGGGTCGCGCCGGGAGTCTCGGGCCAGGACACCGAGTAGGTCCCCGACATCGGGTCCTTGGCGACGTGAAGACCGCCAGGCCCAGTCGGCGGTGGGCAACCTGGGTTGCACCGAAACACGTGGAGACCTTCTACGTTGTTTATTGAGCCTGAACCGTAGATCGTCCCATCGTCACCGACGCTATGCTGGCCTTCTTCTGGATATGAGTATTCGAAACCCCATAGGTCGGCCCCATCGATCCCCCGGTAACAGGCCATCTTGGAATCGGGCACCTGCCCATCCTCGGTTGTGCTCTCAAAAGCGACGATAACCCGCCCTTGCCCGTCAGTCGTTACATTATCAACGCGAGCAACGCCAGCCGGCCCTGCGAATTGCCGCTGCCACACTACTGCGCCGGTCTGGTGGTCGAGCTTGGTGAGCCACCCGCTCTCGTCCGAGGTAACAACTGCAAGGTCCCCGTCCGGCAACAGGGCAGCGCTATCGACCCCGAAGCCAACCGCCCGGCTCCACTTGATCCTCCCTGCCATCACGCAAACGACATCAGTGTCATTCACCGATGCCAGGATGGCGCCCGAAGCGTCTGAGATCAGGACCCCCCACACGCCCCCTCCCAGATCGAGCGTTTCCAAGACCCTCCCTGTTCCTGGGTCCACAAACACAAGCTGGTCGCCGACTTCATCGCCAACGTCGCTGACAAGGAGACCACGCGAGTCCAGCACGAGTCCCCAGGTTTGCTCGCAGCCGTGGCGCCCAGATTCAGAGCATAGGTCGTTCTCCCAGATTGTCTGGCCGGTCGAGGCATCAAGGGCGTAAGCCCGGGCGTTTTCGCTCACCCAGAAGACCGTACCGTCGCTGCGGACAATGGGTGCCACCAGGTTGTTTCCGGGATCAAGCTGCCGTGACCACACTGCGACCCCGGTCAGAGCACTCCACCGAGAAAACAGGCCATTCGTATCGGCGGCGTAGGCATCACCGTCTGGGCCAATCGTCCCACCGTAGAAGCTGGCTTTCCGAGGTGCGCGCCAGACCTCACACCCGGTCCCATCCAGCCGCAATAGACCTGAGCTTTCCGTCGGAAGCACAATATGACCGCGTGCCGTGGTTAGCGGTTGAGATGCACCAGTACCTGGGAAACTCCACAGGAGTTGCGGGCTGCAGCCTACGTTGCCTGAGGAGCGGCTTGTACGTTGGGCATCGTGCCCGTCCGTTAGCCATCCCCCGGGGTCCTCGCCAGTGCCAACAACTGTCGTCGCGACGTTGGACCACTGTGAGTACTCCGTTGTCCCACCGCAGGTCCCGATGCCACGAACGCGGTAGTAGTACGCCGTCGTTTCAACCGGCGAGTGCGAGAAGTACATGCTGGTGCCAGTCACGAGGGAGCGCGCCGGCGTGGAGAATGTCGTCTCGCTTGCCTCCTCAAGTTGATACTTACCCTCGGCGGCGGACGGCGACCAGGAAACCGCGTAGGATTCGCCTGGCACAGCCATGTAGGCAGTCTTCAACTCGGGGCTTAGCGGCGACTTACACGCACTGGTACCGGTTGTGCGGGCTCTAATTCCCACGCCCATGTACTTGCCGCCGCTTCTTGAGAAGTAGGTGTAAGAGATACCAATGTAATGTTCTTTCCCGTAGATCGACGAGTTCAATTGATCGACACCGAAGCTCACTGCAGCATCGAGGGGCAGCTCAACACTCGCAGTCAGTGCCTGTGACGGCACTGACTCTTCGACGTAGGCCGTCGTCCCGTCGCTGCAACGCCAAGTTTCCACATAGACAACTTGGCGATCAATGACTTCCCGGCGTTCGGGGAACTGCTCCCAGGCGATCTTGGTCCCGCCGGCGGCGACCGTAAGTCCGAGGTTAGAGCAGGTGCCCGCCTCGTAGGTCTGGTACGAAGATACCGGTTCGAGAATAGGGATGATCCTCGCGAGCCAGAGAGAAGCGTAGCGTACTGGCAGCGACACGTCGTTGGTCCAAACGAAGTCGTAGATCCCTGAAGCTCTGCCATCGGAATCGTGATCGACAAAAACGGCCATCAGGAAATCCCCTCGCGGGGCGTGAACGAACAGGTTATTGCCGTCGAGTTGCGAGGAGTACTCGCTCTGGTTGAGGAGACGCTGCTCGCTACGTGAGTAGAGTTCCACCCGGTGCGCTGGGCTGCCACCTCCTGACCACGACCCTAAGTACCACAAGGAGAACTGCGATACTGTATTACTCGAAGCTGTATCCTCATGGGTATGTAGTCTGCCAGCCGTATCTGTTTCTCGGTCGTTGAGCCGGCTTCCCCAGTAAGACGACAGTTCTCGCGCTGCTCTTGGGTCGGCGGAACTGCTGCGTAAAGCGCCTCGCCCGGCTGAGCGTGCTGGAAGTCCCGGAGCCGAGGATGCCGGCGTTTCGCCACTGAGACACGGACCCGGCAGGTCAGTGCCTATCGCGCCTCCCAGGATCTCCCGTTGAGTTTGGTGGACCCGGGGCTTACCCGGAGCCTCGCCAGTGCTCTCCGCGGGCCCGCCCTTGGCTGGCAGGCTACAGGTCGCCCCACCAACCGCTGCCAACACGCCGGCTGGAGGTATTCCCACCATGGTCTTCGAAATCACGGCGGCCTTGGGCGGCGCAACACGCCCTTCCCTCTCAGGTTGGTGGGTGCTGGTCTCAGTCGTGGAGTCGTCCGGCGGCAGAGCACGATTCACGCGGCGTTCGAGTGCCGCGCTCCAGGACCAAGGAACTGCGAGGACACAAACTGCAAGTGCCAGTGGTGCCATTGCCAGGCAGCAACCTCGTCCAGATGGGGTCATTGGGCCACCCCCTGGTGCAGCAGAATCCCGGCTCTGGTGAGGCCCGCCGCGAACAGGGCGACCTGTTCACTGGCCCCGCTTGCTGGCGCACCGGTGAGGTCGTAGAGCACCTCGACGCGGCGGGTGCCGTCGGCGAGCTGCCGCGCCCGCACGTTCGACACCATCGGGTCGACGGCAAGGCAGGGCGCAGCGAGCAGCGCCGTCACCGCGAGCATGAGGGCCGGAGGTGGAACCGAGCGGCGGAACGAGCGGGTGGTGATCATGCCGTCCTCTTAAGCAATCTCCCTGCCATCGCGGCCGCGGCCGGAACCTGCTGCGCCGGCGCGGCGTGTGCACCGCGCGCCGCCGCCGCGCCGTATCCGGCGGATACAGGTGCATCCGCCGTTATCACCGAGCGCGCCGGCGCCGGGGACGCCGGCGGCCTGCCCGCGGCGGCGCAGGGGGCGCGTCCCCGCCCCGCCGGCGGCACAGAACGGGCCGCTCCGCCCCGATGGCGGCGCCCGAGGGGCAGGCAGCGCTCCGGCCTACGCGGCGATGCGGACGCCCTCGCGGCGGGCGATCTCGAGGACGGCGCTGGCGTCGTCGCGCTCCCACTGGACGGCGCCGCCGTCGAATCCGATGTCGTGTCGGGTAGCACCATCGCGCGATGGTGCCGGCCGGCTGCTGCTGCGCGTCGCACCCCGGGATCGCGGGCAGAAGGCGAAGCACGCCGGAGAATGCCGGCGCTGGTTGACGGCGCGACCGACCACACTTCCCGGCGGGCGACGTGGAGCGAGCGCATCGGCGGCGGCGGGCCGCGGCGTCCGGCGCGGCTGAGGGCCGACATCCCCATCAACCAGCGCTCCAGCGCCGGGCGTCCGTCGGTCCGTGCCGCGCGGCCGCCGAGTGCATCTCGCTCCGGCGGCCGGCGGAGGCGGTGCGGGTCGATGGCCGTCAGGACATCGTCACCGCCGAGCGGGCCCCGTCGAGCCCGACCAGCAGCTCGATGTTTCGCTGCGGCGCCTCGGAAGCGACCCCCGGGTCTCGCGGCGCGTTGAGCAGGAACGCACCTCGGCGCCTGCGCCGAGACAACTGCAGGACCAGGAGGAACGGCATCGTCGAAGACCGGCCGCGCCATGCCGCCGCGGGCGCCGGCGCCGTTGTCGTCCGTGCGGACGAGCGGCTTCGAACCCGGAAAAGCGACCTGTTCCCGACCGCACACGTGCGCCGCCGGCGCCGCAGTCGCCACCCGCCCCGGACCGGCACGTCGGCGCGGCGCCGGGCCTTCCAGAACAACCGCTCACGCCGCAGAGACGAGGCGTGCCTCCCTGAGTACAGCGTCTCGGATCAGCGGTTTCAAACCAGTCTTGGGGACGAGGTCGACACGGCGGCCGAGAAGCGTTTCCAGCTCGCGCTGGAGCCGCGCCAGCGCGAGGAAGCCGACGGCACGGCCGGGTTCGAACGTCACGAGGACGTCGATGTCGCTCGCTTGACGAGCGTCTCCCCGCGCCTGCGACCCGAACACCGAAAGCTCGCTCACACCGTGCCTGCGGCACAGCGCCGCCAGCGTGTCGTGCTGTCTCTCAGGCTCGAGAACACCCGGGCTTTCGACCATTCCGCCGTTGGAATGGCGCAGCCGCGCGGGCGCATCGAATCGAACGGGCCGTCCCAACAACGGGCGAGCCGTCGCTTGACGCTCTCCGGCGTCCGCGGCGTCGGCGCATCGGGCGCGGAGTACTGCGTTTCGTGCAGCGCGGGTTGGTTTCGCCCTCATCCCGGTGTCGGCGACGCCGTTCGAGGCGATGCCGATCTTCACGCGTTCCGCGTGCGCGTCCGGCGTCGGCACCTGCACGCTGCCGCGCTGCGCTTCGCGACGGCGGCCTGAATGCTCGCGGCGGCGCCTGCCGTGCGGCGGCGGGCGCTGCCTCGCGGGCGCGTGCTCGGCGGCTGGTGGCGATGGGCGCGGGCGACCACACCCCCAGGCGGCGTGCTGCTTCAGGGCGAGGCGCTGCGCCGCCCCGCTGATGCCCACGCCGGCCGGACGGGTGGCGCCGCGGCGCCGCCTGCATTAGCTGTACGCAGAGTCTGATATTCTCTCCACAGCTTAAGGAGGGAGCCGGCACATGGAGTTTCTCGATCGCGAATCCGAGCTGGCGTTGCTGGCCGATCACCTGCAGCGCCCGGGCCCCGGGATGTTCGTGCTCTTCGGACGCCGGCGCATCGGCAAGACCGCATTGCTGCACCGGGCGATCGCGGACCTGCCGCGCGCGGCGTACCACGTCGCCACGCGTTCCACCGTGACCGAGGAGCTGCGACGGCTGTCGGTCGAGCTGGCGCGAACCTGGGAGATCCCCCTGCTGGCGGCGCAGCCGCTGGCGTCGATCGAGGCGCTGCTGGCGCTTCTCGAGAGCGTGCCTGATGGATCGGTGCTCGTTCTCGACGAGTTCCCCTACCTCGTCGAGGCGGAGCCGGCGCTTCCCGGGCTGCTGCAGGCCCGGTGGGACGCGTCGCTGTCGCGGCGGGCCGTCAAGCTCGTGCTGTGCGGGTCGTCGGTCGGCATGATGGAGGAGACGTTCTTCTCGCCCCGCTCGCCGCTGCTCGGCCGCCGCACCGGGCAGCTCAGGCTCGGCCCGCTGGCGCCCCACCACCTGGCCCCCGCGTTCCGCCGGCCGATGCCCGAGCTCGTCGAGCTGGCCGCGGTGTTCGGTGGCGTGCCGGGGTACCTGCAGCGTCTCGATCCGGGCGCGAGCCTCGCGACGAACATCAGCCGCCACATGCTGCGGCGCGGCGAGCCGCTCTACGAGGAGCTGCCGTTCCTGCTGCGCGAGGAGCTGCGCGAGCCGCGCGTCTACCACGCGATCCTGGCAACGGTCGCCGCCGGGTCGCGCAAGTTCGGCGAGATCAGCTCGAAGGTCGGCCTCGACCGCGCCAACCTGACCCGCTACCTGTCGGTGCTGGCGGACCTCGGCCTCGTCGAGCGCGAGGTGCCGGTCACCGAGCGCACGCCGGAGAGGAGCCGCAAGGGGCTGTACCGCATCGTCGACCCGTTCGTCGCCGCGTGGTTCGCCTTCGTCCACCCGAACCGCGACGCGCTCGAGCGCGGGCTCGTCGAGCAGGTGCTCGAGTACGACGTGAAGCCCCGCCTGCCGCTGTACCTGTCGCACGCGGTCGAGCCGGTACTCGCACAGCTCGTCAGCGGCGGCTCGTTGAGCGCGGCAGTGCCGTTCGGCCCCGCCCGCGTGGGCAGGTACTGGAGCCCCACGGCTGAGCTCGACCTCGTGCTCCTCGACGAGGAGCGTCGCCGCGCCTGGATCGCGGAGATCGAGTGGACCGGCGGGAAGGTGGCCCTGTCGGAGCTCGACGGCCTGCGGCGCCGCGTCGCCCGCGAAGACGTCTTCGCGGGGATGGAGATCACCTACGCCCTCATCAGTCGTTGCGGCTTCTCCGGTCGCCGGCGGATCGCAGACGACGAGCGCCTCGTCGACGTGTCGCGGCTCTGACGCCCACGGAGGCCGGCCCTCTCCTGGAGGGGAGGCCTCTCGACCTCGGCGCCGGAGCGAAGAGTCATGCGGGCGCAGCCGCACCCGCGAACGATGAAAGTCACTGCCATTACGATCTCGTTGTCATCGATGGAGATCGCTTCGCCGCACTCCGCGCCTCCGGCGCTTCGGACTCCTTCCTATGAGCTGCCACCCTGCTGTCATCATCCTGAGCCCCCCACGCCGCGGCGCGGCGATCGGACGAGACAGGAAACCCCCGGGAGGGCCGGCGCCCTCGCCGGCCCGGGCGACGCAGGGCAGAACCTCCGCGCGGGCGAGGGCGCCCGCGCTCCCGCAGAATGAAGGGGACTTCGGAAAGAAGAGGACCCTGGAAAGGATGACGGACCGTGGGGGACGGCGTTCAGGGCAATCCCGTCGCCTTCGCCGACAGGCGCTGCGCCGGGCGGCGGCGTGATGGCCCGCAGTCAACGGTAGACCGGCTACAGCGACAGCGTCAGGCGCAGCGCCGCGTCGACGTCGCGCATGCGCTCGGGCGGCACGCGCCCCGCCAGGCGCATCTGTCCCGAGGCCGGGTCGGCGAACCGGCTCGGGTCGAGCGAGCGGACCTGAAAGCAGAGGAACACCGTGTCGCGCGGGAGCCCGGACTCGCGCGCACTCACGCGGACGTTGGTCGGATAGTCCGCGGCGAGGCGCGCGGCGTCGGTTCCCACGACGACGGTCACGACGAGCGGCTGGCGGTTGATGGCGTCGTCGGAGACCACGAGCACCGGGCGTCGTCCCGCCTGCTCTCGGCCCCTGGTTGGCGCGAGATCCACGAAGTACACTTCGCCGCGGCTGATCATCGCTCCCCCAGGCCATCACCTTCCGCAGCGGCAAGGCCGCTCCCGATCGCGGAGCACTCCGAACGGATCGCGGGGTCGGCGGCCATCGCCGCCATCGCCTCCGCGAAGGCGAGTGCTCGCCGCCGCTCGGTGTACTCGCGCAGTGCCGTGACCGTCAACTGGTTCAAGTTCTCGCGCAGCGGCGCCGGGGCGAGCCGCAACGCGTCCCGCACGAGGTCCGCGGGAAGAACCACGCTGCGGCGAACTGTGGCGGTGTTCTTGTGTGACCGCAATTCACACCTCCAGCAACACCAATAGTAACACTGCGGCGGTGCAACCGCCATCGGCGATACTGCGCGGCGTGAAGCGCTGGGTCGGGTTCGGGCTGATCCTGGTGTCGGCGGCGTCGTTCGGGGCGATGCCGATCTTCGCGCGCTTCGCGTACGCGGCGGGGGTCGACACGTTCACGCTGCTGGCGTTGCGCTTCGCCATGGCGACCGCGATGCTCGCGGCGGTGCTGGCGGTGCGGCGGCGGGCGTTGCCGCGCGGGCGGGTGCTGGCGGGGCTGGTGGCGATGGGCGCGGTCGGCTACGTCGGGCAGGCGCTGTGCTACTTCACGGCGCTGACGCTGGCGTCGGCGGGGCTGGTGGCGCTGCTGCTCTACCTGTACCCCGCGATGGTCGCGGCGGCGTCGGCGGCGGTGCTCGGGGAGCGGCTGCCGGCGACGACGCTCGCGGCGCTCGTGCTGGCACTCGCCGGCGCGGCGCTGACCGTCGGGTTCGGCGCCCGCGGGACACTCGCCGGGGCGGCGCTGGCGGTCGGCGCGGCGGTGATCTACACCGTGTACATCATCGCCGGGACCGGGCTGATGCGCGCGGTCTCGCCCATCCCCGCCACCCTCGTGATCATGGCTTCCGCGGGAGTCGTCTACGCCGCGATCGTGGCGGTGCGCGGGCCGCGCTGGCCGACGACCGCGGCCGGGTTCGCGGCGATCGCGGCGGTGGCGCTGGTGACGGTTGTGGCGACGGTGACGTTCTTCGCTGCGCTCGAACGCATCGGCCCGACCAACGCGTCGCTGCTGTCGACGTTCGAGCCGGTGGTCTCGGTGGGGCTGGCGGCGCTGGTGCTCGGCGAGCGGATGCCGGCCATGAGCCTGGTCGGCGGCGCGCTGATCGTCGGCGCCGCGGCGCTGGTGACGCACGCCGAGATCGCCCGCCCGGAGGCGTGAGGCGCCTGGACGCAGGTGCGCTGCGGACACGCGACGTTGCTACAGCTCCCAGGTCCGCCAGCCGCAGACGGCAGCGACGCTCTCGTCGACCTCGAACGGGACGTCGATCGGGCACGCGATGAAGCCGCGCCCAACCCCGCTGTCACCGTAGAACGCGCGCAGCGTGCGGATCGAGGCGGAGTCGCTGGCTTCCGGCCGCCGCGTGAGCTTGCACTCGATCGGATGCAGCCGCCCGCCGAGCTCGATCACCAGGTCCACCTCGCGGCCCGCCTGGTCGCGCCAGTACCAGAGCGCCGCCGACGGTTGGCGCCAGTCGCGCCAGCGCAGCCACTGGCCGACGACGTGGTTCTCCCACAGGGCGCCGGCGAGTCTGCCCCGCCACGCGTCGGCAGCGGACGGCAGGCCGAGCAGAAACGCGGCCAGACCCGTGTCGGAGAAGTAGAGCTTCGGAGCTTTCGCCAGCCGCTTACCCAGGGAGCGGTGGTACGGCTCGAGGAGCACGATCTGGTTCGACGCGTGCAGCACGCCGATCCACTGCCGGGCGGTCGTCGGCGAGATGCCGACGTCGCGGGCGAGATCGGACATGTTCAGCGCGCCTGCGATGCGAGCAGCGCACGCGCGCAGGAACCGCTCGAAGTCGCGCAGGCTGTCGACCCGCAGGAGATTGCGCACGTCGCGTTCGAGGTAGGTGGCGACATAGCCCTGGTACCAGCGGTCGCGGGACATGCCTTCCGTGGCCCAGAGCGCCGGGTAACCGCCCCGCCAGAGGAACTCCGGCCACCCTGCCGGTGTCAGGCCGGCGGTCGCCCACTCGTCCGCCGAAAGCCCGAGCATCGGCAGGACCGCGGCGCGGCCGGCAAGGCTCTCGGCCACCGCATGCATGAGCATGAAGTTCTGCGAGCCGGTCAGGAGGAAGCGTCCGTGAGAACGGTCCGCGTCGATGACCGCCTTGAGATGGCGGAGAAGGCCCGGAGCGTACTGCACCTCGTCGACGATCAACGGCGGCGGGTTCGCAGCGAGGAACTCGGCCGGGCGAATCTCTGCGCTCTCGGCGTTGGAGGCCAGATCAAGGGAAACGTAGTGGTGCTGGGGGAACGTCCGTTCCAGCAGCGACGTCTTCCCCACCTGGCGTGGCCCGACGAGAACGAGCGCCGGGAATGTCCCCGCCACGCTGACCAGCTCGGGACCCAGCTCGCGCTCGATCCACATGGTGCGACAATTTTGCGCCGTCAGCGCAAAATTGTCAAACCTCTTTCAGGTCATGACATCCAAGTGAAACCGGGAGACCTGCAGCCCGGGGTCACGGCGCCTGCCGGCAGGACGAGGGCCGCTTCAGCTCGCCATCGTCGCGGCGATGCTGGTGGCACGTGTGGAGCTGAGCCGGCCGGAGGCGTGGCGCAAGACATAGTCCGCCGCGACTCTTGCGCCTATGCTGCTGTGGCGTTATACATATCTTATGGCGATGCGAACGACGCTGATACTCGACCCCGAGAGTCGGAAGGCGGCGCGGGAGCTGGCGCTGCGGTACGGCTGCTCCACGTCCGAGGCGATCCGGCGAGCCGTGATCCGCCAGCGCGACGCCGCCTTCGGCGTCCCTGCCGCCGGCAGAAAGGAACGGGTGGCGGCGCTCAAACGCCTCTTCGAGCTCTTCGAGGGCAACGACGCCGACGACGAGGTCCAGCGGCTCAAGAGCCAGGACGCCGGGTTCTGACCGTCATGGTCGTGCATCTCGACACCGACTTCCTCGTCCACGCCCTCTCGCACGCCGGACCCGAGCGCCGCCGGTTGCTGAAGATCGCCGCCTCCAAGCCGGAGATGCAGATGAGCGCGGTGGCGTGGTACGAGTTCTCGCGCGGTCCCAGGACGCCGGAGCAGCTCGCCGTGGCGCGCTCGTTGTTCTCCGAGGACGGGATCATCCCCTTCTCCGAGGAGCTGGCGGTCGTTGCGGCCGATGTCTTCAGACGCCTGGGCTCGCCGCGACGACGCGCCGCCGACATCGCGATCGGCGTCACGGCCGCGGCCATGGGCGCGACGCTGCTCACCCGCAACGCCGTCGACTTCGCCGGGATCGCAGGCCTCAATCTCGAGCTGGTCAGCGGCGACTGAGCTCGGAGCTACGCCGACAGGCCGAGGATCTGGTCGAGCCTGGTCTTCGATGCTCTCTCGACCTCGGCATGCAGCGAGCCGCCGTGGGAGTCCATGGTGACGACGACCGGGAAGTCCTCGACCTGGATCACCCAGAGCGCCTCGGGGACGCCGAACTCCTTGAGCTGGAACACGGTCTCGACCTTCTTGATGCACGCCGCGAGCACCTGCGCGGTGCCGCCGACGGCGTGGAAGTAGACGGCGCCGTGGCGGTGCAGGCCGTCGAGCGTCTTCGGCCCCATGCCGCCCTTGCCGATCACGCCGCGCAGGCCGTACTTGCCGATCACGTCGGCCTGGAAAGGCTCCTCGCGCGCCGAGGTGGTCGGCCCGGCGGCGACGAACGAGTACGAGCCGTCGTCGTGCTTCCTGACCACCGGCCCGACGTGGTAGATCACCGAGTCCTTCATGTACGGCGCGACCTCCTCGCGGAAGCCGTGCAGCAGCCAGTGGTGCGCCGCGTCGCGGCCGGTGATCACGCGCCCGGTGAGCTCGACGAAGTCGCCGACCTTGAGCGCTCGAATGGTCTTCTCGTCGCAGGGCAGGTTCAGTCGAGCCATTGCACGCCTCCGTCGGCCGCGATCTTCGCGGAGCAGCGCCGGTTCGCCCAGCACATGTAGCTCACCGAGACGAAATACGACGCGGGCAGCCGGCCGAGCCAGCCGATCTTGACGCCGAGCACGGTGGTCCTGCCGCCGAACCCCATCGGGCCGATGCCGAGGGAGTTGGCCTGCTCGAGGATGTCCTGCTCCATGCGGTCGAGCTCGGGGATCGGGTTGCGGTCGGGCAACCGGCGCAGCAATTGCCGTTTCGACTCGAGGTACCCCGAGCCGCGGTCGCCGCCGAAGCACGCGCCGATGATGCCTGGGGCGCACCCCTTGCCCTGGGCCTGCTGGATGGCGTCGAGGATGCAGCGCCGCACCCCCTCGAGGTCGCGGTCGGCCTTGAGCTTGGTGTTGGGGAGCGAGTACTGGGCGCCGACGTTCTCGCAGCCGCCGCCCTTGAGCATCAGATGGACCTCGACGTCGGCCGCATCCCACTCCTCGCAGTGCACCGTCGGGATGCCGGGGGCGGCGCCGTTGCCGGTGTTCCTGTCGGTCAGGGTGTCGACCGCGTTCGGTCGCAGCAGCGACTTCGCCGTCGCCCGCCGCACCGCCTCCTCGAACGCCGAGGTGAGCATGCGCGTCGACATCCCCACCGGGTGGTGGATCCAGACGAGCGGCGTGCCGGTGTCCTGGCAGATCGGCTGCCACGCGCCCTTCGCCATCTCGACGTTGGTGAGGATCGAGTCGAGCGCCTTGCTCGCCAGCGAGTCGGGCTGCTCGAGCTCGCGCCCGCGCTTGAGGGCGGCGACGACGTCGGGCGGCAGTTGCGACGACGCGCGCGCGATGACGTCGACGAATCGGTCTGTCCACTGTTCGGCTGAGAGCATGCCGGGCGCCTCCTTGCCGGTTGGATCGCGCGGCGCCCATCCCCCCCGATCGTGGCGCGCCGGCGCGACCGGCCGCGACTATAGCGCGGCGCGACGACGCTCGCCAGCCGCCAGAGCGGCCGGCGGGCGGCCGCTGCACTTACGTTGTGAGACCCTGTCTCGAAATGTCAAACGCTCCGTGACCTGCGTCACCCGGCGGCGTAAGCGTTTCTCGCATCTCGGTCAGTGACGCTTGCCTGTCGATTGTGAATGGCGTAGCATGCGCCGCGGGGGAGATGGCCATGAGCGAAGAGCACGCCGTCAAGAAGGGCAAAGGAACGGTGTTCGTGCGGCTCGAGATCTGCAAGGGCTGCTCGTTCTGCATCGACTTCTGCCCGACCCACTGCCTCGAGTTCTCGCGCGAGTTCAACGCGAAGGGCTACCACTACCCGGTGCTCGCGCGGCCGGCGGACTGCACCGGCTGCGACCTCTGCGGGCTGTACTGCCCCGACTTCGCGATCTTCGGCGCCCGCTTCAAGGACCTCGAGAAGCGCCGCCAGGCCGCCAGGGCCGAGCCGCTGGCCGCCGCCCAGCTCTAGCCACACCACGCAGGAGGGACTCTTGCACGCAGATCCGAAAGGCGTCCTGACAGGAACCCACTTCATCGACGGCGACCACGCCGCCTGCGAAGGCGCGCTGGCGGCCGGCTGCCGCTTCGTCGCCGGCTACCCGATCACGCCGTCGACCGAGGTGGTCGAGCGCTTCGCGCAGCGCATCCCGGTCGTCGGCGGCGTGTTCATCCAGATGGAGGACGAGATCGCCTCGTCGATCGCCATCCTCGGCGGCGCCTGGGCCGGCAAGAAGGTGATGACCGTGACGTCGGGCCCGGGGCTGTCGCTGATGATGGAGCACATCGGCCTGGCGGCGATCACCGAGACGCCGTGCGTGATCGTCGACGTGCAGCGCGGCGGCCCCTCCACCGGCCTGCCGACGCTGCCGGCGCAGGCCGACATGATGCAGGTCAAGTGGGGATCGCACGGCGACTACGAGCCGATCGCGATCTGCCCGAACTCGCCGCAGGAGTGCTTCGACCTGATGATCAAGGCGTTCAACCTGGCCGAGCAGTACCGCGTGCCGGTGTTCTTCATGATGGACGAGGTGGTCGGCCACATGACCGAGCGCGTCGTCATCCCCCCCGCCGATCAGATCGAGGTGAAGGAGCGGCGCTGGACGACGAAGAAGCCCGGCGAGTACAAGCCGTACGAGGCAGGCGCGGACGGGGTGCCGGAAATGGTCAAGGCCGGCGACGGCCACCGCATCCACATCACCGGCCTGACGCACGACGAGCGCGGCTACCCGGCGATGAACCCGGCGGCGCAGGACAGGCTGGTCAAGCGGCTGCTCAACAAGATCCGCGAGCACCGCGAGGAGCTCGTCGACGTCCGCGAGGACGGCGTCGAGGGCGCCGACGTGGTCGTCGTCTCGTTCGGCATCACCTCGCGCGTCGCGGCCGCCGCGATCGAGTCGGCGCGGCGCAGGGGCGTCAAGGTCGGCCACCTGCGGCTGATCATCGCGTGGCCGTTCCCGATCTCGCGGATCACGGCGCTCGCGGAGAAGGTCAAGGCGTTCGTCGTCCCTGAGCTCAACATGGGGCAAGTGGCGCTCGAGATCGAGCGCGCCGTGGCCGGGAAGACCAAGGTCATCGGCGTCACGCACGCGGGCGGCACCGTGCACGAGCCCGAGGTCATCGAAGCGAAGATCGTGGAGGCGGCACGATGAGCGAGAACCTGATCCGCGGCGCGGCCGCCTGCGACGTCGACCTCTCCGGGGTCGACAACGGATACGAGGACGTCGTCAACCCGGTGATGCCGTACCTGCGCCAGGACCGCATCCCCCACATCTGGTGCCCGGGGTGCGGCATCGGCACCTCCGTGAACTGCCTCACGCGCGCCCTCACCGACTCGGAGCTCGACCTCGACCAGGTGGCGATCGTCTCGGGCATCGGGTGCACCGGGCGCGTCGCCGGGTACATGAACCTCGACTCGTTCCACACCACCCACGGCCGCGCGATCCCGTTCGCCACCGGCCTGAAGCTCGCCAACCCCAAGCTCAAGGTGATCGTCTACTCCGGCGACGGCGACCTGTTCGCCATCGGCGGCAACCACTTCGTCCACGCGGCGCGCCGCAACATGGACCTGATGGTCGTCTGCATCAACAACTTCACCTACGGCATGACGGGCGGTCAGGTCGCGCCGACGACGCCGCTCGGCCCGTCGCAGACGACGATGCCGTACGGCAACTTCGAGAACTCCTTCAACCTGCCGTTCCTCGCCGACGCGTGCGGCGCCGTCTACGTGGCCCGCTGGACCGTGTACCACGTCAAGCAGCTCGCCAAGGCGATGCTCGAGGGGCTGAAGAAGAAGGGGTTCGTGTTCATCGAGGCGATGTCCCCCTGCCCGACGCTGTACTCGCGCCGCAACCGCCTCGGCGACGGCATCGATCAGCTCAAGTACTACAAGGAGAAGAGCATCATCAAGAACGGCGCCGACACCAAGGAGGTCGCCCTCGGCTTCCAGAGCGAGATCGTGGTCGGCAAGTTCGTCGACCGCGAACGGCCGACGTGGCTCGACTCGATGAACGACCACTTCGCCAAGGTGCTCGGCGAGCGCTACACCCGCTACGGAGTGACCCATGACCAGAACTGAGATCCGCGTCGGCGGGCTCGGCGGCCAGGGCGTGATCCTCTGCGCCCAGATCATCGGCAAGGCGGCGGCGATCTTCGACGGGAAGCACTCGACGCTGATCCAGGCGTTCGGCCCCGAGGCGCGCGGCAGCGCGTGCTCCGCGCAGGTCACGGTCGCCGACGAGGCGATCGGCTACCCGTACGTCAAGCACCCGGACATCCTGGTCGTGATGTCGCCGGACGCCTACACGCAGTTCGTGCCGCACCTCAAGCCCTCCGGCACCCTCCTCTACGAGGAGGAGCTGATCAAGGTGGACGACCGCCTGCCGAACGGCGCGAAGGCGTACGGCATCCCGGCGACGCGCTTCGCCGAGGAGCTCGGGCGGCGGCTGGTGCTCAACATCGTCATGGTCGGCTTCTTCGCGGGCGTCACGGAGCTGGTCTCGATGGGGGCGGTGGAGCGCGCCGTGCGCGACTCGGTGCCGCGCGGCACCGAGGACCTCAACATGCGCGCCTTCCGCAAGGGGTACGAGTTCGGGCGCGAGCTGGTCGCGGTTCCCGCGTAGGCCGATTCCCGGCGGACGTCGTCGCCTGAGGAGGTAGAGATGCACCTCGAAGGGTTCCCGGAGACGCTCACACTGCGCGACGGCAGCCGTGTGCTCGTGCGCCCCATGCAGCCCGACGACGGCCCGGCGCTGCTCGACTTCTTCCGCAGCCTCCCGGTGCAGGACCGGCTCTTCCTGCGCGAGGACGTCACCCGCGAGGACGTGATCGACCGCTTCGTGCAGCACCTCGACTACGACCGCGTGCTGCCGCTGCTCGCCGAGTTCGATGGCCGCATCGTCGGCGACGCGACGCTGCACCGCAGCCAGCGCGGATGGGCCACGCACGTCGGCGAGATCCGCATGGTCGTCGACCCGGCGTTCCAGCGCCGGGGACTCGGCACCGCGCTCGCCCGCCTGCTCGTCAAGGTGGCGACCGGCGTCGGCCTCGACAAGCTGGTCGCCGAGGTCGTCGACAACCAGGTCGGCGCCAAGCGCGCCTTCGGCAAGCTCGGCTTCTACCCCGAAGCCGTCCTCAAGGGGCACGTCAAGGACATCCACGGCGCCAAGCGCGACCTCGTCATCCTCGCCAACGACGTGTCGCACATCTGGGAGACCATGGAGTCGATGGTCTCCGACTACTCGCCGTCGCTCGGCGGGTGAGCCCGGGTTCAGGGCGCCGCCGACGCCGGACGGACCTGGTACTCCTCGAACCAGCGCTGGAAGTCGGCCGCGAGGTCCTGGAACTGGTCCTTGACCGCGGCGTACATCTGCGCGTTGCGAACCGCCAGTGCAAGCTGGTCGGCGATGCCGCGCAGTAGGTACACCTCGTCCTCGGAGAACTCGTAGGCGCGCTGCGTGAGCACGTGCATCACGCCGACGACCTTGCCGCCGATGACGAGCGGCACGTAAAGGATCGAGGCCACGCCGGCTTCCGCTGCCGCGCTGGCGAAGTCGACGCGGGCGGAGTCGCCTGCGTCGGGGACGTGCGTGACCGCGCCGGCCAGCGCCGCCGCGATCGGCCCGCTCGTCCGCCCTGCTGCGGCCGCCAGAAACGCATCTGTGACGCCGAACGCGCCGCGAACCTGCAGGCGCACGCCGCCGCCGTCGAGCAGCTCGACGACGCAGCCGCGGGCGCGCAGGTCCTCCGTGATCACCCGCGTGATCGACTCCAGTATCGTCCCGAGCTCCAGCGAGGAGCGCATCGCGGCCGAAGCGTCCTCGATGATCCTGTGGAACATCGAGTGCACGAGCGCGGCGGCGCAGTAGGCGGCGACGACACCGATCACCTCGAGGTCCTGCGGCGTGAACTCGCGGCGCTCGCGGCAGAACAGGCGCAGCACGCCGATCACCTGCCCGCGGGTCGACAGCGGCACGGTGAGGAGCGTCATCAGCCCCTCCTCCGCGAACGCCGCAGGGTACTGGACGCGCGGGTCCGATCGGCAGTCGGGGATGACAACGACCCGGCCCTCGATCGCCTCGGCCACGCTGCGCTCGGCGTCGATCGGGCCCTTCTGCAGAAACCGCTCGGACAGCCCCCACGAGGCGACGGCCTCCAGGGTCTTGCGATCGCGGCTCAACAACCGGATCGCGCAGCCGGCGACGTGCATCTCCTCGGAGAGCGTTCGGGCGATGAGGGCGATCAGACCGTCCGTGTCGAGCGGCGAGTTGAGCGCCGCCCCGATCCGCTCGAAGATGGCGAGGCAGTTCCTGCACTCCATCGTCTCCCCCTTCCTGCCGCCGGCCGCGCCCCTGGCGGCATCTGTCACGTGCTTGTACCTCCGTTGAACTTGTAAGTACCTCTGCACTCTTGACATCCAATATAGTGCTGGGAAGGCCGGCGCGCCATAGACGCGGCCGACGCCAGCGACGTGTCGGCTAGCACGGGAAGCTCACCCCGCAAGGGTCCTGAGGCCAGGTGCAGGCCCAGGCGCACGCCCAGGTGCGCCTCCAGGTCCTGGTCCAAGTCCACCGCGCCGCGCCCGGCCCGGAGACCGGGACGAAGCGCCCGGAGCGAGCGAAGGCCGGCGGCGCTACAGTACGCACGGCCGGGAGGCGTGCGTGAAGACGTTCATCGAGCCGTTCCGCATCCGCATGATCGAGCCGATCCGCATGAGCACGCGCGAGGAGCGCGCGCGCTGGATCGCCGAGGCCGGCTACAACCCCTTCCTGCTCAAGGCCGAGCAGGTGCTGATCGACCTCGTGACCGACTCCGGCACCTCGGCGCTGTCGACGCGGCAGTGGTCGGCGATGCTGGGCGCCGACGAGTCGTTCACCGGCTCGCGCAGCTTCTACCGCTTCCGCGATGCCGTGCAGCAGCTCTTCGGTCACCGCCACGTGATCCCCTGCCACCAGGGGCGCGCGGCCGAGCACCTGATCGCGCGCGCGATCCTTTCCCCCGGCGACGTCGTGCTCGCCAACACCCACTTCGCCACCACCCGCACCAACATCGAGGAGGCCGGCGCCGAGGCGCGCGACCTGCCGATCCGCGAGGCGCTGGACCCCGCGAGCCCGTTCCCCTTCAAGGGCAACATCGACGTCGACGCGCTTGCCCGCACCATCGAGGAGGTCGGCGCGGCGCGCGTCCGCTTCGTCGTCGTCACCGTCACCGACAACTCGCGCGGCGGCCAGCCGGTGAGCCTTGCCAACCTCGCGGCGGCGCGCGCCGTCTGCGCGCCGCACGGCATCCCGCTGCTGCTCGACGCCGCCCGTTTCGCGGAGAACTGCTACCTCGTCACGCTGCGCGAGCCCGGGATGGGCGACCTCGCGCCGCGCGAGATCGCCCGCCGGATGTTCGCCCTGACGGACGGCGTGTTCATGAGCCTGAAGAAGGACGGGCTGGGCAACTCGGGCGGTCTGATCACGGTCGACAGCGACGAGTGGGCGGAGAAGATCCGCGCGCGGCTGCTCGCCACCGAGGGGCTGCCGACCGCCGGCGGCCTCGCCGGGCGCGACCTCGAGTCGCTCACCGTCGCGCTCGACGAGATGCTCGACGAGGACTACCTCGCGTACCGCATCGCGTCGACGCGCCGGATGGGCGAGCAGCTCGTCGCCGCCGGCGTGCCGGTGGTGCGGCCGTTCGGCGCGCACGCGGTGTACGTCGACGGCCGCGCCTTTTGCCCGCACCTCCCCGACGAGCAACTCCCTGCGTGGTCGGTCTCGGTGGCGCTCTACCAGCACGCGGGGATCCGCTCGTGGGAGACCGGCAACGTGATGCAGGGGCGGCCCGACCCGGCGACCGGGAGGTGGCGCTGGCCCGACCTCGACCTGCTCCGCCTCGCGATCCCCCGCCGCGTCTACACGCAGGCGCACCTCGACTACGCCGCCGAGGCGCTCTCCGAGGTGTTCGCGGCGCGCGAGGAGATCCGCGGCCTGCGATTCGTGTACCGACCGGCCTCGCTCGCCCAGTTCGCCGCCACCTTCGCGCCGGTGTAGCGGCCCGCCGCTCGCGCTCGACGGACGGCGCGCGAGCGCCGGATCCCCATCAGCACGACCGCAGCCGCCGGGATCGCAGCGAACCGGAGCGACCGATTGATTCCAGGCCAGCCCCCGCCTCGACCGAAAACCCGTACGATCTCGTCGCACTTTCCTGGCGCCACAGCCAAGGCAGCGAGGGAGGTGGCTTCCGAGGCTAGGCCGAGAAGATGTCGGCGGCGGTGACGGCGAGCGTACCGGGGGGCGCGTCGCGAACCTCGCAGCGCGCACACACGGCGTGGCGCAGCGGCTCGCGGCGGCCGGGCAGGACCTGCGCCTTGTGGTCGAGCTCGCGTACGAGCTGCACCCCGCTCACCTCGCCCGCCCACTTCGCCTCGCCGACCAGGGCGACCTCCCGGCCGCGGCCCGCCAGCGCGACCGCGTCGATCTCCACGGAGCTGTCGGTCGACCACCAGGGACCGATCGCCACGACGTCGTCCCCGATCGCGCCGGCCTCCGCGAGCCGGCGCAGGTGCTCGCGGAACGCCTCCTCCCACACCGGCCCCATCGCGTCGTCGAGCTGGCCGAGCAGAACGCGCGCGATCGACGAACCCAGGCCGCGCTCGATCTCGGTGCGGTGGCGGTCTACGTGCCGCAGCGAGAAGGCGAGGAAGTTGTCGCGGACCCGGTAGCTTCGCCTGCGGGTATGGGTGGGATCCTCGGTCACCGGTACCACCCTTTCGAGGAGGCGGAGCTCGACAAGCCGGTCCAGGGTGCGGGCAGGCTCGGTGCCGATCGCATTCGCGATCTCCCCGTGCCGCGTGCGGCCGGCGGCGACGGCACGCAGCACCTGCCCGCCGAGCCCGCCGATGTCTCCCTCGGTCGCGAGCACGAGCTGGCACTCGGTGAGCAGCGGCGCGCCGGGACGGCAGAAGAGGCGGTCGAGATTGGCCTCTACCGGCGCGCCCTGGTCCCACATCGACAGGTACAGTGGCACGCCGCCGAGCAGGCCCCACACCACGGCCCTCTGCTCCGGCGGGAGACCCGGAAGCATCAACGCCGCCTCGTGCGGGCGGAAGGGGTGGAGGTGAAGTGCCACTCCGAAGCGGCCGTACAGCGGCGAGCGCTCCTCCTGCATCGCCTGCATGGTGCGGACGGCAGAGCCGCAGACGGCGACGCGGAGCTGCGTCCTGCCCCGCGCGCGATCGCTGAAGACCCGGAGGATTCCCGGGAGCTGCGGCGTGGTCGCCACCAACTCGGGCAGCTCGTCGACGACGAGCAGCGCCGGCGTCGTGCTGCACGCCAGCGCGAGCGTGTCCAATGCGTCATCCCAGTCCACAAACGGGCGGTCGCCGAGGTCGCGAAGGCCGCCAGCCAGGAGTGGCGCCGCCGCCCCTGACAGTATCCGCATTTCGTCGGCGAGCGGCCGCCCAGCACCGGTGTGGAACACCAGCGCCTTGTCGCTGCCGAAGTGCTGCAGGAGCAGCGTCTTGCCGACTCGCCGCCGACCCCATACGAGAGCCATGCCGCCGGCCGCGTCGTCCCACCACCGCTTGAGCATGGCGAGTTCCTGCACCCGGTTGACGAAGACGCTCATGCGGCGAGTGTAACTCACCTTATAGGTAAGTTACAGACTACGTACGTTGAATTGCGAGTGTCTGGCAACGGCGGGGCCAGGCACGCCTGCCCCCTTGCCAGGGCGCCGGATCAGTCGGTCGAGTAGGCGATCTCCATGGTGCGGGAGCGCCAGGCGGCGAGAGCGAGCACGACGGCGGTGAATGCGAGCATGCCGAGGACGCTGGTCACGGTCGGCGGCGGCTCGGCGAGGACCGCCAGCGGTCCCACCGGCGGCCGGTACGGCAGCAGCGCCTCGAGGTAGAACAGCACGCTCGCCAGCTTGAGCCCGGGCGGCAGCAGGAAGAGGATGCTCTCCCACCCGAACAGCAGCGCGCCGGAGACGATCGGGTTGCGCCACAGCAGGCCGAACAGCGCGAACACGGCGGCGTAACCGAGGCAGCCGAGGGCGGTCGCGCCGAGGTAGCCGAGCAGGTGGCCGAGGCCGGGGCCTTCGAGCATGAAACGCCCCATCGCGTCGCCGAGCCAGGCGAACAGCACGAGGTACGACGCCAGCACCGCGGCGCAGCAGATCGCCGCGCTCGCCCCGGCGGCGGCGAGGAACTTGCCGGCCACGACGATGCCGCGCCGCACCGGCGCGAGCAGGTAGTAGTGGAGCGTCTTCTCGAGCGCCTCGTTGCGGAAGAGCTGGATCGTCAGCGCCGCGGCGGTGAAGAAGATGCCGGCGCGCAGCATGAAGGTGGCGAACATCACCGCGTACATCTGGCTCAGGTTGGTGGCCGTGGCGTAGAGGGCGAGCTCGCGCTCGGGGAACACGTGCGTCAGCGCGAGCACGACGACCGGGGCCAGATTGAGCAGGATGACGCCGACGAGGCGGCGGCCGCGGAAGCACTTGCGCAGCTCGAGCCGGGCCACCGCCAGCGTCTGGCGCCGCCACAACGCCCACCCGGAAGGAACCGCGAGCTCGGTCATGACTGCCCTCCCTCGGGGCCGATCAGGTAGTCGTAGAGCGACTGCACATCGTCGTCGGCCGGCTGCACGGTCTCGATCGTCAGCTCGTCGTCGACCGCCAGCCGGTTGAGCAGCCGGTAAAAGGCGCCGGCGTCTCGCGTCTTCGCCATCAGCCCGCGGCCGTCGGCATGGATCCTCACCTCGACCGCGTGGTCGAGCGCGAAGAAGCGCGCCGCCAGCACCGCGGGCCGGTCGCAGCGCACGAGGATCTGGAACGGGTGCTCCTCGACCTCCTGGCGGACGTCGTGGATGTCGCCCTCGGCCACAACGTAGCCGTGGCTCATGAGGATCACGCTGTCCGAGATGACGTCGACCTCGTGCAGGATGTGGCTGGAGATGAGGACGATCTTCCCCGCCTCCGCCATCCGGCGGAACAGCGCGATCACCTCCGCGCGCGCCATCGGGTCGAGCCCGTTGAGCGGCTCGTCCAGGATCAGCACCCGCGGCCGGTGGGCGATCGCCTGTGCGAGCTTGATCCGTTGGCGCATCCCCTTGCTGTAGGAGGCGATCCTGCGTTCGGCGGCATCGAGCAGACCGACCTTCTCGATCGCCCCGCACGCCAGCTCGTGGGCGCGCCGCCGGTCGAGGCCGTGCACCGCGAGGTAGCCGCGCACGAAGTCGAGGCCGGTGAGGCCGCGCGGGAACGCGTCGTACTGCGTGCAGTAGCCGACCATTCTGAAGATCGTCTCGGCGTCGCCGACCGGCACGCCGTTGATGGCGATGCTCCCCTGCGTCGGCCGGATGAGTCCGGTGATCAGGTTGAGCAGCGTCGTCTTGCCGGCGCCGTTCGGCCCCACCAGGCTGGTGATGCCGGGGCCGATCTCCATCGAGATGCGGTTGACGCCGAGCACCTCGCCGTAGAACTTCGAGACGCCCGCGAGCCGGATGCTGCTGCCGGCGCTCATGAGCGCACCACCTCGAAGGCGCGCACGCGGCGCACGAGCATGGCGAGGAACACCGCGCTGGTCACGGCGAGCGCGGCGACCGACGCCACCGCCGGCAGCGCCCCGCTGACCGACGGTATGCCGAAGAAGTCGCTCCACAGGAAGCGCATCAGCTTGGCGGCGATCAGCACGCTCCCCCACTCGGTGTCGAGCGCCTCGTTGACCATCGCGCCCATGGCGCTGGAGACGAAGAAGTAGCCGAACACCGACAGCGTCGCGATCGGCCGCCAGCGCACCCACGCCGAGATCGCCAGCGTCAGCAGCGACACCACGAGGATCCACAGCAGCGAACAGCTCATGATCCCGGCAGCGATGCGCAGGTTGCCCGCGAGCCAGCTCCACCCCTGCAGCGCGCTCTGCAGCCCGAACAGCAGCATGATCGGCACCCATGTCAGCACCGACATCATCCCCACCAGCACCAGCAGCTTGCCGGCGATGTAGTCGCGCTTGCGGATCGGCCGCGCGAGGTAGAGCGGCAGCGCGTTGTTGGCGAGGTCGGGCGCCACGAGACCGGGGCCGACGAGCGCCGCCAGCAACGAGCCGAGGGTGGTCTGGACGATCAGGAAGCGAAGGAAGAAATCGCCGTTGATCGGCAGCAGGTCGTCGAGCCCCGCCTCGAGCACCTTCAGGCCCATCGGGTTGAAGTGGAGGTAGATCAGCACGGCGCCGACCAGCGGCGCGGCGAACGAGAGCGCGAAGAACATCACGAACAGGCGCGTGGAAGCGAGCGCGCGCAGGTCGTAGCGCGTGAACACGAGGAAGCGCCGGCGCCGCAGCCCCGCCGGCGCCGCTCCCGCCTGATACCTACGCCGATAGACGGCCATGACCGTTCTCCATCGCCTTCAGGAAGATGTCCTGCAGCGAGTCGCGCTTGTAGGTGAGGCGGCGGATCTCGACGTCGTGTGCCCCGGCGACGGCGTACAGGTCGCGGATTTCGACGCCCTCGGGGAGGATCATCTTGAGCCGGCCGCCCGGCGCCGCCGCGCACTCGCAGCCGCGCGCATGCGCCATCGCCACCAGCGGCTGCTGGTCGCCCACCACCTCGAGCTCGAGGAACTTGCGGTTGGTGCGCCGCTCGGCCTCGAGGTCGCACGTCGACGCCACCTCGCCGTCCTTGAGGATGAGCACCTCGTCGCAGCACTCCTCGACATCCTTCAGCAGGTGCGACGAGAGGATGATCCGGGTTGCGCCCGAGGCACGCACCTCCTTGATCAGGTTGATCATGCGCGCCCGCACCGGCGGGTCCATGCCGTTGGTCGGCTCGTCGAGAATCAGCAGGCGCGGGCCCGCGACCACCGCCTGCGCCAGCTTGGTCATCTGCCGCATGCCGAGCGAGTAGGTGCCGACCGGACGGTAGCGCGCCTCGCCCAGCCCGGCCCAGGTGAGCGCCTCGTGGGCACGCTCGAGCGCGATCCCCGGCGCCATCCCGCCCAGCTCGGCGAGCATGGTGGTCAGCCGCACCGCGCTCATGCCGGCGACGAAGGCGTCGTTCTCGGGCATGTACCCGGTGGCGGCGCGGATCATCGGCGTCTCGGCGCGGACGTCGAGGCCGAGCACGCGGGCGGCGCCGGCCTCGGCCGGAAAGAACCCGAGCAGCGTGTGCAGCAGCGTCGTCTTGCCGGCGCCGTTGGGCCCCAGGAGGCCGATCGACCCTCCCCGCAAGGAAGCGGTCAGCCCCTTCAGCACCTGGCGCCCGCCCAGGCGGACACGCAAATCCGCGAGCTCCACCGTGGGGCTCGGGGTACCGTCGTCGCGCCCGGCCTCGACCGGCGTTCCACTCATGCTTCCGGTCCTCCCGTCCGGGCCGGGAGCGCCCATCGCTCCCGGTCCGGCGCCATCGAACAACGTTAGATCTCCGTCCCCGGCGCGCTCTCGGCGGCGTGATGCCGGCCCGCCGAGAGCTGCGCCTGCGCCATCGCCTCCAGCATCTGCCCCGGGTTGAGCAGGTCGAGCCCGGTGCCGGTGATGACGATGCGGTCGCGCTCGGCGGTGACGCAGAACGCCATGATCGACTGCTTTGCGAGCAGGTCCTTGAGCTCGGCGAGGCCCGGCTGGCCGGCCGCGGCAGCTCCGGCCGGAACGGCGGCGGCGAGCGCCGAGCCGAGCGTCCCGGAGTTCACGTAGACGATCCCGGAGTACTGCTCCTGGCCGTCGACCGGCAGCGAGCGCTTGAACTCGGCGCTGGCGGCCAGTGTCAGGCCGGACGCCCGGGTGCGCAGCGCGTCCTTGAGGGCGAGGCGGTCGGGCGCCAGCAGCCAGTACCCGTCGGCGAAGGTGTAGTGCAGCTCGGAGGCTTGGCCGCCGCCGCTCACGCGGTAGAACGTCGCCCCGCCGTCGGTCGACTCCTCGACGGCCATGGCGGGCTTGCCCTCGGCCGCGAGCTGGCGATTGGCCTCGGCGAGCAGCTTGCCGAGCGTCGCCTGCAGGCGCGACTGATCCTCGACCAGCACCACCACGCGCCACGCCGGCGCCGGCAGCACCGGGCCGTCGACGGCGAACAGGAACTCACCGCCGAGCGGGCCGGCGAGGTCGTCGCGCAGGCTCAACGAGTGCTCCTGCTCGAACGCCAGCAGCTTGCCGAACCCCTCGGGGTCGCGCTGCCGCACGACGGCGATCACCTCGTCGGCGATCTCGCGCGGCTCCTTGGCGAGCACGCACCCCGCCACATACGCGTTCGGCGAGATGAATTCGAGGGAGCCCATCGGCGCCGGCGCGCCCAGCCACGCCGGGACGCCGCGCCGGTCCTGGGCGAACGTCAGCACGCCGCGGAGCTGGCCCTGTGTCTCGGTGCGCTTGTGCTCGACGAGCAGGTACTGCACGTCGGTCAGCCCGAGGTCCGCCGCCACCTGCGTGCCGGTCTCGCCCGGGTGCCGGGCCGTGCCGGCGGCGGTGACGCGCGCGAGGTCGGCGGCGAACAGCCAGGTGACCCCGCCCTCGTAGCTGCGCGAGAGCTGCGCGTGGAACGGCGTGCCGGCGAACCCCGGCGCGCCTGCGCCGCCCGCCAGTCGCACGATCTCGGCGGCGTCGTTGGTGGCGACGGCGACGCTGGCGCCGACCCACACGAGCAGGCCGTGGCCTGTCACGGCGGGGATCGCAGCCGGGTCGCTCACGACCACGACCGGGATCTCCTCGCCGGACTCCGAGCGCACACGCTGCAGGCCCGACTCGATGGCGGCGAGCAGCCCGGCACGGTCGCGCACCTCGGCGAGCAGGACGACGCGCGTCGACGAGCCGGCCGGCATCCCGGCCACGCCGACGACGACCTCGTCGCCGATACCGGCGCCGAGCGCGCGGAAGCGCGACAGCACCTCGGCCAGGTCCGGCGCGTTCGGGTTGCTCTCGCGGTGCGCCGCGAACCACTCCGCGAGCTGCGGGCTCGCCTCGATGCGCTGCAGCAAATCCTCGCCGGCGCTCGCCAGGTCGCCGGTGACGTTGGGCGCCGCGGCGTAGACGAACGTGTCGGCCGGCAGCAGCGGCAGCAGTTGCGAGTCGAAGCGCGTCGGCACTGCGGCGAGACGCTCCGCCATCGCGTCGGAGACCGCGGAGAGCTCGTGCAGCAACGCCGCGTAGCGCTCCCGCTCCGCCGACCAGGCGAACTCGTCGGCGACCGGGACCGGCGCGATGTTCACCTGCGTCGCCGTCTGCTGCCCGGGGGTGAGCTTGGTCACGGCGCCGCCGTGCTCCACCCACACCTCGCCCTCGGCGACCGCGACGCGCGATCCCTTGGCGCCGTGACTGACCGCGAAGATCGTGCCCTTGACCGCCACCTCGCAGTCGGGCGCCGCGACGAACAGCCGCCGCTCGCCGGCCTGCTTCGCGGCCTCGACGATCACGCTGCCGCGCTTCAGCTCGATGACAGTGCCTGCCCGGCGTGCCTCGACGGACAGCTCGGAGTGCTCGTTCACCTCGATCCGCGAGCCGTCGGCCAGGCGCAGCACCGCGCGGGAGCCGCGGCCGGTGCGGACCGCCTGGTCGGGCGCGATCGCCTCGGCGGCGCGGATAGGCACCGGCTGCGTGCCGTCGACGCGGAACAACGTCCCGTCGACGCGCTCGGCCACCATCCGCGCCTGATCCTGCGGCACCAGCAACCGGTCGATCACGCCGAAGTTGGCGATGGCCGCGCCGGCGACGACGACCGCCGCGGCCGCCGCCCAGCGCTTCCACGCCGCAAACCGCGCCAGCTCGGGGCGGACGCCCGGCTTCGCGGCCGATCCCGCCTGCCAGAGCGCCCGGCGGCAGCTCACGCAGCCGCGCACGTGATCCTCGAACAGCTCGCGCCTGGCGGCCGGCAGCGTGCGATCGCGATACGCGTCGATCATCGCGACGAACGCGCCGCAGTCCAGTACGCCGCCGCTCTCGTCGACGGCCGCCGGGGCCGCGGAGCCCGTAATCCTCCGCCACGCGCGCTCGCCGGCTTCCCTTGCAGCGGCGGCGGGAAACTCGGTGTGCCTGAGCGCCTCCACCTCGCGCTCCAGCATCTCCTTACCATTCCTGTCGATCGTGCTCATGACGATGCCCTCCTCTCCGTCGAAAGCTCGGTTTGGAGACGGCGCCGGGCGCGGTGCAACGTCACCGCCACGGACCCCCAGGAGATACCGAGCAGCCGGCCGATCTCCCGGTTGGAATAGCCCTCGACGTGCCGCAGCACGAACACCTCGGCCGCCCGCTCGGGCAGCCGGGCGAGCGCGGCGCGCAGCCGGTCGCCCTGCTCGGCGCTCGCCACCAGCCGAAGCTGGGGCGCGTCGACCGCCTCGCGGGCTGCCGGCATCGCCTCGAGCGGCACGCTGCGCTGACGGCGCCTGAGGATGTCGAGCGACATGTTCACGGCAGCGCGATGAAGGTAGGGGCCGGGGTTGACCCCGTCCTCGAAGCGCTGCTCGCGCTGCATGAGCCGGACGAACACGGCGTGCAGCACGTCCTCGGCATCCCCCGGGTCGCGGGTCAGGCGGTACGCCGTGCGCACGATCATCTCGTGATGCTGCCGGTACAACCGTTCCAGGTCGCCGGCGATGATCGGCTCGGGGTGCGGCGTGTTCTTCAGGGCGTTCACCGTAGGTCCTCCCAACGTGTCCTCCACCTGAAGTACGCGGCGCTGCCCGGACCATTACACCCGTCGCAGCGCCCGAGGGAGGTTCTCGCCATGCCAACAGTACGAGCGGGCGCACCGCGTTGTTCGCGGGAGCGCCGGCCCGCGGCGCCGTCAGAAGCCGAGATCGGCCATCGGCGTCCCCTCCATGGAGCCGGGGACGGGGACGCCCAACAGCCGCAGCAGCGTCGGCGCGAGGTCGATCATGTGGCCGGCCGGAAGCACCCTGCCCGGCGCGACGCCGGCGCCGCGGACGGCGAGAAGCCCCTCCTGTGCGTGGTACCCCATGAACGGGTACTCCCAGTTGAGGGCGTTGTCGCTCACCGCCTCGCGGTGGAGCTGCACCCTGCCGTCGTAGTCGCGGTCGAGCACGGCGACCACGTCGGGGAAGCGCTCGAGGTGCGGGCCGTGGAACATCTCCTCGCGCCGGCAGACGCGCCGGCAGACGCGGGCGCCGCGCGCCGGGTCGACCAGCGAGCCGAGGCGCTCGCACACCTCGTCCCGCACCCGCTCGTACTCCGCGCCCGGCGCGACGATCCCGTACTTCTGCCGGCCGGCACGGTTCACCTCGACCCCGACGAGGGGGTAGAAGAACTCGACGCCGTAGGCGCGGGTCGCCGTGAAGTCGACGAACGCGTCGTTGTGGGTGAGCGAGAGCACGCCCTCGCGCACCGAGCCGCGCAGCCACGGGCGCATCGCCTGGTGCAGCCGCAGGCGGCGGCCGAGCTGCACCAGCCGGTTGGTCGCCTCGGCCAGGCCGAAGCGTTCGACGGCGCGCGAGCGCAGGCGCAGCAGCCCGGCGTCGGCGAGCCAGCGCGTCACGCTCAGCATCCGCCGCGGCGCCGGGCCGCCGCCGTGGTCGGAGAAGACGACGAGCACGTCGTCCTCGCCCGCCGCCGCGGCGTAGCCGGCGAGCGTGCGGTCGACGCGCGCGTAGACGCGCCGGATCCGCTCCCACGCCGAGCGGTCGTCGCGCGCCCAGAAGTAGTGGTGCGCGAGATCCGGCGCCGGGATGCACGTGCACATGAGGTCGTAGTCGCCTGCGCGCCAGAGGTCGAGCGACACCTCTTCGAGGCGCGCCTGAAGCCCGCTCAGGTACACCTCGACACCGTCCTTGTCCTCGTAGCGGAAGCGCAGCAGCGGCCGCTCGGCGAACGCGCCGAGGCGCGCCGACAGCTCGGGCGGCCAGGTCGGCGGGCGGCGCTCGTCGGGGAGCGGGAAGCCGCTGATCATCACGCCCTCGACCGGCCACGGCGGATACGTCATCGGCAGGAACACCGCCGCCACGCGGCGGCCGTGGCGCGACAGGATCGAGAACACCGTGTCGTCCGCGTAGCTCGCCGAGCCGGCGAGGCGAGCGTGGGTGCCGTGGTAGGAGCGCGCGTCGACCTGCACGTAGTCGAGCACGCCGTGCACCCCGACCGACTGTCCCGTGAACAGTGTCACCCACGCCGCCGCCGAGATCGGGTAGGGCGCCAGCAGCGCCCGGCTGCTGCCGCTCGCCAGCACCTCGGCGAACGCCGGCAGCACGCCGTCGCGCAGGAACGGCTCGGTGTAGTAGGGCCCGAACCCGTGCAGCGCCACCGCCAGGACGCGCCGTCTCATGCCGCCTCACCCTCCGCCGCCGCCGCCGCGGCAGCCGCATCGCCGCCGGCGGCGAGCGCCGCCCACAGCCGTTCGTAGCGGCGGGCGACGGCGCGGATGTCGAACGCCGCGAGGCGAGCCTGCGCCGCCGCCGCCAGCCGGCGGCCGCGCTCCGGATCGTCGAGCAGCGCCGCGAGCGCGGCGGCGAGCGGCTCGACCTCGCCGGGCGGCACCAGCACGCCGTCGCGCCCGTCCTCGACCATCTCGACTACACCACCGGTGCGCGAGGCGACGACCGGTACGCCGGCGGCGAACGCCTCGAGCAGCGCCAGCCCCTGCGGCTCGGCGAGCGACGGGAAGGCGAAGACGTCGGCCGCGGCGAGGAGCTCGCAGGTCGGATGCACGGTGCCGTGGAATGTCACCAGTGCCGAGATCCCGAGCGCCGCCGCCAGCTCCGCGAGCCGCCGACGGCGCGGGCCGTCGCCGACCAGCCACAGCTCGGCGCCGCGTGCCGGGCCGCAGCGGGCGAACGCCCGCAGCAGCACGTCGTGCCCTTTCTGCGGCACCAGCCGTCCGACCGCGACCACAACCGGCCGCCGGCGGCGGTGCGGCGCGGCCTGGCGTGCGGCGGCGGCCGTCCGGAACGGCGCCGGGTCGATGCCGCAGTGCACGACGAGCGAGCGCTCCTCCGGCACGCCGAGCGCGCCGACGACGAAGCGCCGCACCGCGGCCGAACCGGCGACCACCGCCGTGGCCCGCGGAAGCAGCGCCCGCAGCGCCGCCATCTTGCGGCGGGCCGACGGTTCGCACTGGTAGACCAGCGCCGCGGTCGCCGGGCAGCGTGCCAGGCACGCCGCGGGGAGCCCCCAGAACACTCCCGCCTCGCCGTGCGTCTGCACGACGTGGGGCCGCTCCCGGCGGAGTGCGAGCGCGAGACGGGCGAGCATGGCGAGCCCGGAGCGCTCGCCGCGCCGGAGCTGGGTCACCTCCGCGGCGCTCCCGGCCAGGCGCGCCAGCGGCGGGCCTCCCGGCCCCAGGCAGAGCACGCGCTGGCGCACGCGCGCCGGGTCGACACGGCCGACGAGGTCGAGCAGGAAAAGCTCGCCGCCGCCGACCTCGGAGAGCCAGCCGACGTGCGCGACCGTGAGCGGTGCACTCGCTGCGGGGGCCATGGGAACGTCGGATGCTAGCATGCAGCACCCTGCGGACGGATGCCGGTCAGAGACTGCGGCGCCTGGGCTTTCGGCCCACCGCCAGGGTCGAGGCGGCGGGTGGGGTGAGGACCGCGGCTCGGGCGCCGCGGGCGAGGGGCCGGCGGCAGCCCGCCCCTCGTAAGGGAGCGGGCGTGCGCGTGCTGACGCTGTGCAACAACTACCGGAGCCGCTGCAACGGCGAGCTCCGCGTCGTCGCGGCCACGCACGACCTGCTCGCCGCCGCCGGCGTCGACAGCCGGCTCCTGGTGCGCTCGAGCCGAGACGTCGAGACGGGCTTCGCCGCCAAGCTGCGCGCCTCCTTCGCCGCCCCGTACAGCCGCCGCGCGTACCGCGAGGTCCGTGACGTGCTCGGCGCCGCGCGCTTCGACGTCGTCCACGCCCACAACGTCTACCCCCTCCTTTCTCCGTCGGTGCTGCGCGCCGCGCGCGATGCGAGTGTGCCGGTCGTGCTGACCGCCCACAACTTCGGTCTCACCTGCCCGACATGGCACCACTTTCGCGCCGGCGCGGTGTGCGAACGCTGCCTCGGCGGCCGCGAGCACCGCTGCATCCTCCACAACTGCCGCGGCGACCTAGCCGAGAGCACGGCCTACGCGGTGCGCGCGGCGGTGGCCCGGCGCTTCCGCCTCTTCACGGAGAACGTCACCCTGCTCGTCGCGCTGACGCGCTTTGCCGCGGAACGGTTCGTTGCCGCGGGATTCGCGCCGGAGCGCGTCGCGGTCCTGCCCAACATGGCGCCCGAGGTGAAGGCGCAGGCCGACGCCGGCGCCGGCGGCTACGTGGCGTTCGCCGGCCGCATGACCGCGGAGAAGGGGCTCGACACGGTGCTGGCGGCGGCGGCGCTGGTGCCGGAGGTCCCATTCCGCCTGGCTGGCGACGGCCCGATGCTTCCAGGGCTCGTCGCGCGCGCGCCGGCCAACGCCCGGTTCGTCGGCTTCCTCGACGGCGACGAGCTGCACGCGTTCTACCGCGGCGCCCGTCTGTTGGTACTCCCCAGCCTGTGGTACGAAGGGTGCCCGATGGTGCTCCTGGAGGCGATGGCCCACGGCGTCCCGGCGGTCGCGTCGCGCATCGGCGGGCTCCCCGAGCTGGTGGAGGACGGCGTCACCGGCGCCCTCTGCGAGCCCGCCGACGCTGCCGCGCTGGCGCGCGTCGTCGCGGCGCTGTGGCGCGAGCCGGAGCGCTGCCGCCGGATGGGTGCGGCCGCCCGCCGGAGGGCGATCGAGGCGCACGGCAGCGCGGCGTTCCGCGACGCCCTGCTCGGCCTCTACCGCCGCGCCGCGGCGTTACCGCCGCCGGCCGGCGCAGCGTAGCCGAAAACCCTTGGCGGGCCTCGTGCGTATTGGTCGCACGGGGGTACCGATGAAACGGCGGAAGATCTGGTGGATCGTGGGCGGCGCGGCGGCGGTAGCGGTGGCGGGGCTCAGCGTGACGGCGGCGAGCCGCGGCCCGAAGCCGGTCGGCGTTCAGACCGCCACGGTCGGACGCGAGGACCTGCAGGCCAAGGTCACGGCGAACGGAAAAGTCCAGGCGCAGAAGAAGGTCGAAATCTCGGCGACGATCTCCGGCCAGGTGACCCAGCTCGCGGTTCGCGAGGGCGACGTGGTCAAGAAGGGCCAGTTCCTGCTCCAGATCGACTCGGTGAACCCGCGCGCCGCCGCGCGGTCGAGCGAGTTCTCGATGCAGGCGCTGCTGCGGGACCTCGACGCCGCCCGCTTCACCCGCGACCAGGCGAACGCCGACGCGGCGCGAGCGGAGGAGAACTTCAGAGCCGGGATCATCCCCGAGGCGGACGTGCAGCAGGCGCGCACCGCCGCGGCCACCGCGAACGCGCAGCTCGCGGCGATCGAGCGGCGCGTCGAGCAGGCGCGCGCGACGCTCGAGGGCGCCCAGGACACGCTGGCCAAGACGACGGTGCGCTCCCCCATCGACGGGATCGTCACCGCCAGGCGGGTCGAGGAGGGCGAGGTGGCGGTGATCGGCATCCAGAACTCGCCGGGCACCGTGCTGCTGACGATCTCCGACATGTCGGTGGTGGAGTCGGAGATGGAGGTGGACGAAACCTCGATCCCGGCGGTCGCGGTCGGACAGGAGGCGGTGATCCGCATCGACGCCTATCCCAACCGGACGTTCAGGGGGACGGTGACCGAGGTCGGCACCTCTCCGATCCTTACCACGAGCCAGACCGAGGCGATCAAGTTCAAGGTGAAGGTGCGGATCGAGGACCCGCCGGCCGGCATCCGCCCGGGGCTGTCGGTGCAGGCCGACATCCTCACCGGGTTCGCCGGGCAGGCGGTGACCGTGCCGATCCAGGCGCTGGTGCTGCGCGAGATCGAGCGCAAGCCGGGCGAGCAGCCCGCCCGCGGCGCGGCGCGCGACGAGGAGGGCGTCTGGGTGGTGGACAAGGGCAAGGTGCGCTTCCAGCCGATCAAGACGGGGATGATGGGAGAGCTCTCGCTGGAGGTGAAGGAGGGCCTCGCCGGCGGCGAGGAGATCGTCACCGGGCCGTTCCGCGCCCTGCGCAGCCTCAAGGCCGGCGACGCGATCAAGCCCGAGGCGCCCGCGAAGGGCACGCCGCCGGCCCGGGCGTGACATGGACCTCGGCGAGCTGACCCGCTCGGCGTTGACCTCGCTGCACACCCACAAGGTGCGCAGCGCGCTGACGCTGCTCGGCATCATCATCGGCGTGATGACCCTGGTCGGGGTGGCGTCGGTGATCTCCGGGCTCAACGCCTACGTCTCTGAGCGGGTGATCCAGCTCTCGCCGGACGTCTTCGTGGTCACCAAGTTCGGCATCATCCGCAGCCGCGAGGAGTTCCTCGACGCGCTCAAGCGCCCCGACATCGGCTTCCGCGACATCGAGATCCTCGCCGGCGAGCTGACGAAGGCCGACGCGGTGGCGGCCGACGCCGGCACGCAGGCGACGGTCAAGGCGATGGGCAAGCACCTGGCGAACATGCAGGTGCACGGCACCACCGCCAACTACGGCGCGATCATGAACCTCGACATCGCCGCCGGCCGCTTCTTCACCGAGGGCGAGGCGCAGGCCGGCGACGCGGTGGCGGTGATCGGCTGGGACATCAAGGACGAGCTGTACCCCACGCTCGACCCCGTCGGACGCCCCATCGTCGTGGGCGGCTCGTCGTTCCGCGTGATCGGCCTGGTGGCGCAGCAGGGCCGGACGCTCGGCCAGAGCCAGGACAACCAGGTGTGGGTGCCGATCAACGCCTTCCGCAAGACGTGGGGACGGCAGCGCTCGATCGACGTGGTGATCAAGGCGAGCGGCGGCGTCGCCGGCGTGCCGGCGGCGCTCGAGGAGGTACGCGCCGTCCTGCGCGCGCTCCGCCACACCCCGTTCCGCTCGCCCGACCCGTTCGGCGTCGTCACCGCCGAGATGCTGCAGGACCTGTGGAAGCAGATCTCAGCGGCGGCGTTCATGTTCACGCTGTTGATCTCCGGGGTTTCGCTCGGCGTCGGCGGCGTGGTGATCGCCAACATCATGCTGGTGAGCGTGGTCGAGCGCACCCGCGAGATCGGCGTGCGCCTCGCCGTCGGGGCGCGCAAGCGCGACATCCGCCGCCAGTTCCTGCTCGAGGCGGCGATCCTTTCCACCGGCGGCGGGCTTGTCGGGATCGGGCTCGGCGCCGCCGTCGCCACCGTCCTCCAGGGCCAACTGGGGTTCCCCGCGCGAGTGACGCCGCTGATCCTCACCGCCGGCCTCGCGCTGTCGACGTTCGTCGGCGTGGTCGCCGGCTACTTCCCGGCGCGCGCCGCCTCCAACCTGGCGGTGGTCGACGCCCTGCGGGACGAGACATGAGCCGGATCGGGTCGGGCGCGGTCGAGAACGTGCGCTTCGCCCTCAAGGCGATGCGCGAGCAGAAGCTGCGCAGCTTCCTCACACTGCTCGGCGTCACCGTCGGCGTCGCCGCCGTGATCATGATGGTCAGCTTCGTGGTCGGGTTCGACCGCTCGATCGCGGCTGCGTTCACCTCGTTCGGCACGCACCTCGTGCAGTTCCAGAAGTACGAGCCGCGCTTCGACGGCGGCGAGATCCCGGAAGAGCATCGCAACCGCCGCGACCTCACGATCGAGGACGCCGAGGCGCTCAAGCGGCTGTCGAAGCTCGTCAAGGCGGTGTCGCAGGAGCGCTACCTGTTCCGCGGCTCGCCGATCGTGCGCGCGGGCCAGCGCGAGGCGAACGGGTCCATCATCCTCGGCACCAACCCCGACTACGCCGAGGCCAACGTCCACTTCACCCAGGACGGCCGCTTCATCACCGACGCCGACGTCCAGCACGCGTCGCGCATCTGCGTGATCGGCCCCGACGTCGCCAACGCGCTGTTCCCGATGTCCGACCCGATCGGCCGCTCGCTGACGATCAACGGCCGCGCCTACCGGGTCGTCGGGGTGTTCGAGCACAAGGGGAGCTTCTTCGGCACCAACAACAACCACGTCGCGATCCCGATCAGCGCCTTCGACGAGCAGTTCCCGGAGATCAAGAACGGGCACGGCGACACCATCCACATCGCAACCGTACCGCGCCGCCCCGAGGACTACGACGCCCTGATCGAGGAGGAGACCGCGATCCTGCGCGCCCGCCGCGGCCTGCGGCCCGGCCAGCCGAACGACTTCGCGCTGTTCACCACCGTCGCGCAGCTCAACCAGTTCCGGCAGATCTCCGGCTCCGTCGCCGGCGCCATGCTGGTGATCGCCGGCATCGCCCTGCTGGTCGGCGGCGTCGGGGTGATGAACATCATGCTCGTCAACGTCACCCAGCGCACCCGCGAGATCGGCGTGCGCAAGGCGCTCGGCGCCACCCGCTCAGACATCGCCCAGCAGTTCCTCGTCGAGGCGGTGACGCTCACCGGCGTCGGGGGGCTGATCGGCATCGGCGTCGGCTTCGGCATCGCCTTCCTCGTGCGAGCCACCCTGAACTTCCAGGCGGCGGCACCCGTGTGGTCCGTGGTCCTCGGGTTCGGCGTCTCGTCCGCGGTCGGGCTGGTGTTCGGCATGTGGCCGGCGCTGCGCGCCGCTCGCCAGGACCCGATCGAGGCGCTCCGCTACGAGTGAGCGCGCGTGAGGCGCCTTCCCCGCGAGCCCTGCCGGCAGCCCGCGGGCGGCGGCCGCCCTTGACACCGTGAGCCGGGGCGGCCAGAGTTCGGCCATGAGCGCGGCCGAGACGGGTCCCGGCGTCCCGCTCCCACCGATGCGGCTCCACGAGTCGCTGGCTGAGCTCACTGCAACGTGCGCGACCGGCCGCGTGCTGCTCGCCTCCGCCGGCGCCGCCCGCGAGCTGTGGTTCGAGCGCGGCCGCATCGTGGCGGTCTCCTCGTCGCGCGAGGACGAGCGGATCGGCGCCTGGCTGGTCTCACGCGGGGCGGTGAACGCGGCATCCGTCGACGCGGCGCTCGCCGCCCGCATCCCCGGGGAGTGCGTGGGCGCAGCGCTCGTGCGCCTGGGAACGCTCCCGGCGGCGGCGCTGCGGCGCGAGCTCGAGGCGCTGTCGCTGGCGCTGCTCGCCCGCATGGAGATCGGCGGCGGCGCCCTCAGCGAGGACCGCGGCGCGGTCGCGCCCGCCGAGAACCGCACGGTCGATCTGCCCGTGACCGCGGCGCTCGTCGCCGCGCTGCGCGCGTCCGCGGAGATCGAGACCGTCCTCGACGGTCTCGGCCCAGAGGACGGCTGGGCGGCGGTCGATCCCGCCCCCTCCTCCGCGGTGGAGCTCACGGAGAACGAGCGCCACACGCTGTCGCTGCTCAGGCGCCCGCGCACGGCCGACGCGCTTCGGCGCTCGGCGCTCATCGACTTCACCGACGCCCTGCGGGCCGCCGCCGTGCTCACGGTGACCGGTCACGTCGCCGCCTGCGTCTGCCGGACGGCGCTGCCGACGGCCCGCCCGCTCGCCGAGGCGCTCGCCGCTGGAGCCGCCTCCGCCGCCGGCGCCGGCGCGGACGCCGCTCCCGGAACGCTCCCTCCCGGCCACGCCGCGGAGCCGCCCCGCCGCAACGTGCGCGCGATGCTCGAGGCGCTCGACGAGGCCGAGGCGAGCGCCTCGCCGATGGTCGACATCGACGGCAGGGCGGCGGCGCCCGCCCAGCGGCGGCGCGTCGCCACGATGCTCGAATCGGCTGCCGAGATGCTCGCGGCGGGCGAGGAGAGGCGCGCCGTCCGTCAGCTCCTGACCCGCGCTCTCGGCGTCTTCCCGGCGCTGCCCGCCCTGCTCAAGCTGACCGAGATCGAGCTCGCGGACGACGGCACGCGGCAGCTCGCGCTCGACCGCCTGCAGCGCATCCTGGCGAAGAACCCGCGCTGCACCGACGCCTGGCTCCTGCTGGCGGCCTACTGGCGCGCGCGCGGGGCGCCCGAGAAGGTACGCGGCTGCGCCGCCAAGATCCTCGCCTACGACGCCGGCAACGCCGGGGCCCGCAGCCTGCTCGACGGCACGCCGTCCGCCTCCTGAGGCGCCCCGCGCGCGGTTCGGCCTCCGGCAGGCCGCCCGGGCCGGGGTGGTGCAGGTTGGCTGCCGGCGTGCCGCGGCGGCCGGCAGCGGCGCCTAGATGTCCTCCTCAGCCGCCTCCTCGAGCTCTCGGATGCGCTGCCGGACCATCATCTCGGCCATGTCGGGGATCACCTCCCAGGCGATCCGCTCGATCAGCGGCTCGGCGAGCTCGAGGACGCGGCGGGCGATGCGATCGACCTCGTCCTGCGAGAGCTCGCGCGACGCTGCGAGCATCGCGCCGGCCGCCGGCTCGCCGATCGCCGCCGGGGGAGGCGCCGGTGCCGGGGCGGCGGGCTTTGCTGCGGCGGTGGGTGGCACCGCGGGGGTGGGCGGCGCGACAGGACGCGGCGCAGCGGCGGCAGGCGGCGCTGCGACCGGCTCCGGCGCGGGCTCCGCGAACGGGTCGGGCTCGGCGGCGGCCGCCGGCGGCGCGGGTGCGGCAATGGCGCCCCCGCTGCGCGCGCTGACCGCCTCGAGCAGCGCCATCGCGGCGGCGCGCCGCTCCTCCGCCGTCGGCGTCGGGCCCGACGGCGTGGTCTGGTCCTCGGGAGAGGCCGCGATCAGGTCGTCGACTGGCTCGGCGGGTGCGGCGGCCGGGGGCCGCCGGCCGAGGTCCGCGCCGCTGTCGTCGGCGAGCTCCGGCGGCGGCGGCGCCGGGGCGGAGATCTGGCTCTGGAAGCTCGACAGCGTCATCTCCACGCCGTCGACCGGAGGGAGCTCGGTCTTCGGCGGCGGCGGCACCATGCGCTCGAAGCCGGTGGTCGTGAAGTCGATCCCCTGCACCCCGTCGGGAACCGAGAAGTCTCCGGGCCCGCCCGCGCCGTCGGCGGCGCCCTCGCCGCCGAACGTCTGCGCGCGCTGCAGCAGATCCTCCACGGTCGCGATCAGCTCCTTCGCCTCGAAAGGTTTGGTGATGATGGCGTCACACCCCGAGGCGAGCGCGCGGTCGCGGTCGAACGGCTCGAAGGTGCCGGTCAGCAGCACCACCGGGATGTGCAGCGTCGCGGGGTCGCTCTTGATGCGCTGGCAGATGTCGTACCCGTTGAGGTCGGGCATCACGACGTCGCAGAGGATGACGTCCGGGCGCACCTGCTCGAGGCGGGCGAGGAGGTCGCGGCCGTTGCCGACGGCGACCACCGCGTGCTCGGTCTCGGCAAAGGTGAGCTCGACCACCTTCTGTATGGTGATGCTGTCGTCGGCAAGCAGGAGCGTCCCGCCCATAGTCGCTTCACCTCCACCGTACCTGCGCCTCCTTGGTACCACGAACGCCCGGCACTGTCAACGAAAACGCTTGCTGGCCCGCCGCTTGGAGGCCACCTGGGGCGGCGTTCCAGCGCCTGCCGCCGGCGTTCACGGCGTCTGCGCGACGGCGCCGGCGCCGTCGATCCAGGCGACCGTACCCGCCTCCTCCCAGCTCGGCAGCACGCGCGCCTCGCGGCCGCCGCTGGCCAGCCGCCACCCGCGGTGGAAGTGCCCCCACAGCACGACGTCCACCCCGGCGGCGAAATGCCGCATCGCCGCGGCTGCGAGGTCCTGCTCGGGCAGCGCCCGGCGGTAGCTGAAGTTGGTCTGCGCCAGGCGCGCCTCGGTCGAGGTCACGATGCGCCGCGCCACGGCGGGCGGCAGCCAGCGAGCCCACGCCCTCGCGGCGCGGCTCTTCGAGATGCCGCGCCAGAGGCGGTAGGAGCGGTCGCGGGTGTTGATCAGATCGCCGTGCTCGAGCAGGAAGCGCCGCCCGCCGGCGGCGAAGGAGTGCGCCCGGCCGGCGGCGTCGAGGTACGGGGCGAGCGCCGGCTCGTCGAGGAAGAAGTCGCGGTTTCCCTCCACGAGAACGACCCGGACGCCGTCCGCGCGCAGCGCCGCCAGCGCCGCGAGGCCGCGCCTGACGCCCGCGTCCCAGAAGTGCGGGAAACCGACGAGCGTGCGGAAGAGGTCGCCGAGCAGGACGAGCTCCCCGACGCCGCGACCGCGCACCGCCGCCAGCGTCGCGTCGAAGCGGTCGAGATCGCCCGGCACCGAGTCGAGGTGGGGGTCCGCGAGCACGGCCCGCAGCATGCGGCATGCTAGCATTCGCCGGCATCGAGGAGAACGATGTCGAGCCAGCAGGACAACCCCCACCAGCCCGCCAGGACGCCGGAACGCCACCCTGGCCGGCGGCGTCCGGGTGACGTCGGCGCGCGGGCGGCCGGCAGCCGCCCGGCCCGGCGCCGGGCCCCGCAGCCGTCGCCGCTGTTCGGCGACGAGCCGCGCCCGGCCGGCGGCGGTCCGCCGCGCAGGATCCTCCTCACCGGCGCCGGCGGCTTCCTCGGCCGCGAGGTGCTCAGGCGGCTGCTCGCCGCCGGCAACGAGGTCGTGGCCCTGTCCCGCTCGCCGCGCCGCGCTGAGGTGGCGCCGGGGGTGATCCAGCTCGCGGCCGACGTCGCGAGCCAGGCCTGGCACCCCTGGGCCGACCGGTGCGCAGCAGCGATCCACCTCGCCGGCATCGTCCGCGAGGCGCCGCGGCGCGGCGACCTCTTCGACCGCACCCACCGCGCGGGCACGGAGAGCGTGGTCATAGCCTGCCGGCAGAACGGCATCAAGCGTCTCGTGCACGTCTCGGCGCTCGGGGCCGACCGCGGCGCGGCGACCGCCTTCTTGCGCAGCAAGTGGCACGCTGAGGAGATCGTCCGTCGCTCCGGCCTGGCATGGACGGTCCTGCGCCCGTCGCTGATCTTCGGGCCAGGCGACGCGTTCTCCGCCGCCGTCGCCGGAGCGCTGCGCCGCCTTCCGGTGTTCCCGGTGTTCGGCAGCGGCGCCTACGTCCTGCAGCCGGTCGCGGTCGCGGAGGTGGCGGAGGCCGTCGTGGCGGCGGTCGACATCGGCGCCTGCGCCGGAGAAGTGGTCGAGATCGGCGGCCCGGAGGTGATCACCTACGTCGAAGCGGTGCGCCGGTGCGCCGCCGCGCTCGGCCTGCGCCGCTCGTTCGTGCACGTGCCGGTGGGCCTGGCGCGCGTCGTCGTCGCCGCGCTGCAGTGGCTTCCCCGCCCGCCGATCACCCGCGACCAGCTCACGCTGCTGCTCGCGGGATCGCGGTGCGACACGCGCGCCGCGTCGCTGCTGCTCGACCCGCCGAAGCAGCGGTACGAGGGGCCGACCTGGCTGCGACAGTGACGGTATTGGAAGGGTGGACGTGGAAGGGCGGCGGCGAGCGGGCCGCCTCCGCCGCGCAGCGCCTGTAGACGAAGCGGCGCCCGGCGCCGCCGGCCCGCAGGTCAGGCGCGCCGCAGGGCGAACGCGCTCACCGGCCGGCCCTCGCGGGCGAACTTGAGCTCGTAGTGGGTCGGCGGTACGCCTGCGAACGCTTCGCCGACCGGCACCGGCGCCAGCGCCGGGACGGCGGCGAGTGCGGCGGCTATCGCCTCGGCGTATCCGGGGTGGTCGGTCTTGATGCGCAGCAGCCCGCCCGCAGCGAGCACCGCGGCGATCCGCTCGAGGTTCGCGACCGTCAGCAGGCGGCGCTTGCGGTGGCGCTTCTTCGGCCACGGGTCGGGGAAGTAGACGTGCACCGCCGCGACCGTACCCGCGCCGAGACAGCGGAACAGCATGTCCTCCGCCGTGGTGCGGACCACCCGCACGTTGGCCAGCCCGCGGCGCACCAGGCGCGCCGCCGCCAGCGCCGCGTACTTCGGGCAGCGCTCGACGCCGACGAACCCGGTGTCCGGCCGGGCCGCGGCCCACTCGGCGAGGAAGAGGCCCTTGCCGAGACCGAGCTCGATCTCGAGCCGCAGGGGCGCGCCGAACAGCTCGGCAGCGGCGAGCGGCAGGCGCACCGTGCCGAGGTCGAGCGTGACGCCGGCGACGGCGCCGGGCAGTGGCACGGGCAGGCTCTACCCCTCTGTGGCGTCGACGTCGGCGGGGTCCTCGTCGCCGAAGACGATGCCGATGTTGCGCGCGGCCTGCACGAGCTGCGCCTCGGGCGACACCCGCTTGAGGTGGCCGATGGCGTCGGCGAGCGGCACCGCGACGATCTCGCCGCCGCGCTGCGCCACCATCCGGCCGAACCCGCCCTCGACCGCCAGCCTGGCCGCCTCGACGCCGAGGCGGGTAGCGAGGATGCGGTCGACCGGCACCGGCGATCCGCCGCGCTGGATGTGCCCCAGGATCGTCGCGCGCACCTCGTAGCCGGTGTGCTTCTCGATCTGGCGCGCGATCGAGAACGACACGCCGCCGAGCCGCTTCCAGCCGGTGACGGCGTCCTCGGCCTGGTAGACGGGATCGGAGCCGGTAGGAGCGGCGCCCTCGGCGATGACGACGAGCGAGAACAGGCGTCCCCGGCGCTCGCGGGCGCGGAACTTCGCGAACACCGACTCGAGGGTGAACGGGATCTCCGGGATCAGCACCACGTGCGCCCCGCCCGCGATCCCCGCAGACAGCGCGATCCAGCCGGCGTCGCGGCCCATCACCTCGAGCAGCATGACGCGGTGATGGCTCTCCGCCGTCGTGTGCAGGCGGTCGAGCGCGTTGGTGGCGGACTCGAGCGCGGTGGCGAAGCCGAACGTCACCTCCGTGGCCGAGATGTCGTTGTCGATCGTCTTGGGAACGCCGACCATCGGCAGCCCGTGCTCGCGGTGGAAGCGCTCCGCGATCGACAGCGACCCGTCGCCGCCGATCACGATGATCGCGTCGAGACCCAGCCGCTTGACGTTCGCCTTCACGGTGTCGGTGGCGTCGACGATCTCCTCCCTGCCGTCGGGCCGCCGGTACACGTAGCGGAACGGGTTGCCCCGGTTGGTGGTGCCGAGGATGGTGCCGCCGCGCGGCAGGATCCCCTTGATGTCGTCGCGCTCGAGCTCGCGCGCCTTCATCTCGACCAGCCCGGAGAATCCGTTGAAGATGCCGATCGGCGTCACCTTGTAACGGATCCTGCACGTCTTCACGGCGGCCCGGATGACCGCGTTGAGGCCGGGAGCGTCGCCGCCCCCGGTCAGGATCCCCACCCGACGGATGGCGCTCATTCACTCTCCTCCAGACCGAGGTGCACGAGCAGGACCCCGGCCTGCGCCGCGAACTCGACGATGCGGGCGTCGCGGTAGAACTCCCCGTACAGGACGCGCCGGATGCCGGCGTTGACGATCAGCTTGAAACAGCTCCAGCACGGCGACGCCGTGATGTAGATGTCCGCGCCGTCGATCGCCACGCCGTGGCGCGCCGCCTGCAGCAGCGCGTTGGCCTCCGCGTGCACGGTGCGCACGCAGTGGTCGTTTTCCATCAGACAGCCGACCTCGGTGCAGTGCGGCAACCCGCGCAGCGAGCCGTTGTACCCGGTCGCGAGCACCGCCTTGTCGCGCACCACGATCGCACCCACCGCCTTGCGCGGACACGTCGACCGGGTCGACGCCTCGCGGGCGAGGTTCATGAAGTAGCGGTCCCAGGTGACGCGCGGCATCCGGTGATTCTACGTGATTCCGCCGGCGGCGTCACCGCGGAATAGCGAGTCGGGCGCGCGCGTTGTACTGCGCCACAGCGCAGTCATCTCGACCGTGCGGTGGAGCCCAGCGAGGGTGCGCGATGGAGGAAGCATGCACGGTGCAGCGAGAGTTGCTCTTCTCGTGGCCGCTGCCGCTGCGGCGGGGGTCGCGTGCACGCGTCAGGCGGGTGCGCCCGCGCCCGGCCCGGTCGAGCGCGGCAGGTACCTGGTGACGATCGGCGGCTGCAACGATTGCCACACGCCGCTGAAGATGGGCGCCGCCGGCCCCGAGCCCGACCTCCAGCGGCTGCTCTCGGGCCACCCGGAGGGGCAGGAGCTCGCGCCGCCGCCGGCGCTCGGCGGCGGCTGGATGGCGGCCGGCTCCGCCACCATGACCGCGTGGGCCGGGCCGTGGGGGATCTCCTACGCGTCCAACCTCACGCCCGAGATGGAGACCGGCATCGGCGCCTGGGACGAGACGATGTTCATCCAGGCGATGCGCAGCGGCAAGCACCTCGGCGGCGGCCGCGACATCCTGCCGCCGATGCCGTGGCAGAACTACGGCAAGGCAAGCGACGAGGACCTCAGAGCGATCTTCGCCTACCTCAAGAGCATCCCGGCGATCAAGAACCAGGTGCCGGACCCGGCGCCGCCCGCAGCGCCGCCCGCCGCGTAGGACGCACCGGCGAGGGTGAGCCTGGGCAAGAGCCTCCTGCCCATCCTCACACTCGCTCACCGCCTGCCCAGCAGCTCCAGCACCCCGAGGGTCATCGCCGGCACGTAGGTGATGAGCAGCACGCCGACCGCGGTGATCACCAGAAAGGGCAGGACGTGGCGGTACAGACGCGGCAGCGGCGTGCCGAAGCGCGACGCCGAGAGGAACAGGTTCAGCCCCACCGGCGGGAAGAGGAACCCGAGCTCGAGGTTGGCGAGGAAGACGACGCCGAGGTGCACCGGGTCGATGCCGAACGCGGCGCCGATCGGCGCGACCAGCGGCGTCAGGATGACGATCGCGGAGTAGATCTCCAGCACGCTCCCGAGCACGAGCAGGAACGCGTTGAGCGCCAGCAGGAAGACCACCGGCGAGTGGACGTGCTCGCGCACCGCCGCGAGGAGCTGCCCGGGGATCTCGGCGTCGACGAGGTACGAGGTCAGGCCCATCGCGGAGGAGAGCAGGATGAGCACCGCGCCGATCAGGGTCGTCGCCTTGAGCAGCACGCGCGGCAGGTCGCGCACCGGGTGGATGTCGCGCATCACCACGCACTGGGTGAGGATGGCGAAGGCGCACGCCGCCGCCGACGCCTCGACGAGCGACGCCGCGCCGCTCGCGAACAGGCCGATCACGAGCACAGGCACCGCGAGCTCCCACTTGGCGCCCCACGCCGCCGCCGCGATCTCGCGTCCGGAGAACGGCGCCCTCGCCTCCTGTGCCTTGCGTCCGACCCAGACCCCGTAAAGCGCGACGAGCAGCAGCAGCAGGAACCCGGGCAGCAGCCCGCCGAGGTACAGCAGGTCCGGAGGCACGGAGGCGACCACGCCGTAGAGGATGACAGGCAAGCTGGGCGGGAAGAGCAGCCCGAGGCTGCCGCCGGCCGTCACCAGCCCGAGCGAGAACCCTTCGGGGTACCCCTCCTCGCGGAGCATCGGGTAGACCAGCCCGCCGAGCGCGATGATCGTCACGCCGGAGCCGCCGGTGAACGTGGTGAACAGCGCGCACACTCCCGCCACCAGCACCGCCATGCCGCCCGGCATCCAGCCGAACAGCGCGCGGAACAGCCGCACCAGGCGGTGCGACGCCCGCCCTTCGGCGAGCACGTAGCCGCAGGCGGTGAGCAACGGTATCGCCGGCAGCGTCGGCGACGCCACCAGCCGGTAGATCTCCGCCGACACCGCCGCCACCGGCGTCGCCTCGCGGAAGAACAGCAGCAGCCCGAAACCGCCCATCGCGACGAACACCGGCGCACCGAGCAGCACGGCGATCACGAGCAGCGAGCCGAGCGCCCAGAGCAGCGGCGCCGGCCGCAGGTCGAGCGCGCCGAGCGTCAACACCCCCGCCGCCGCGGCCGCTGCAAGGGCGCGGCCGCCGGGACGCGGCGACGCCTTGATCGCGAACAGCACCGCCATCGCAGCCAGCGCCGCCGGCATCACGAGCTCGCCGGCCCACCGCGGCAGGCCGATCGTCAGCATGTCGCCGGTGAGGCGGTCGGCGCGCACCACCTGGAAGCTGGCGTACGCCAGCACCGCGGTGACCGCCGCCGCCACCGCGCCGCCGAACAGCCGCGCGCCCGCGAGCGCCCGCCCCTCGCCGAGCGCGGCGGCGGTCGAGAGCTTGAGGTGCCCCTCCTCCCAGGTGGCGAGCAGGCCGCCGAGGAACGCCAGCCACAGCGTCAGGAGCTGCAGGTACGCCGCCGACCCCGGCACGTGGACGCCGCCGAGCAGCCGCCCCGCCGCGTCGGAGAGCGGCAGCGCCATGCCGGCGAGGAACGCGGCGATCAGCGCGCCTTCCGCGGCGCGCCGGCTCACGGCCTTGAGGACCGCCTTCATCGCTTCGCCGCCGCCTCCCTGCGGTACTCGTCGCGCAGCGCCATGGCGCGGTCGTACGCGGCGGCCGGCGCGAACTCGCCGCGCACGCGCGGCAACACCGCCGATGCCGCCTTCTGCCAGGCATCGGCGGCGGCGGCGTCGAGCGGCACCACCGCGAGGCCGCGCGACCGCATCGCGTCGAGATCCGCGGCCGCGCGCCGCCGGGTCTCCTCCCGCAGCCGCGCCCCGGCCCTGCGCGCCGAGTCGAGCAAGGCGGCGCGCTGCGCCTCGGGCACCTTCCGCCACACCGGCTCGGCGATCACCATGCCGCCGAGCAGCACCGCCCAGTTGATGTCGGTCATGTGCTTCGCCTGGTTGAACCAGCCGAGCAGCAGGGCGGCCTGCGGCGTGGTCGGGAGCGCGTTGATCAGGCCGGTCTGCAGCGCGGTCGAGATCTCGGTGGAGGGCAGCGGCACCGGGTTGAAGCCGGCGGCCTTCCAGATCTCCACCGCCGAGGTGTCGCCGGCCCAGGCGAACAGCTTCAGCTTCTTCAGGTCCTCGGGGGTGGCCACGGGCGTCTTGGCGAAGAACCTCACCCAGCCCCCGTCCACCCAGTCGAGCAGCACGAACCCCTTGGCGGCGAGCGCCGCCGCGATCTCGGGGCCGAAGCGCTCGAGCACGGCGTCGAACTCGGCGTAGTCGGCGAACGCCATCGGCACCTGCATCGCGTACACCGAGCGGTCGACGTCGGCCAGACCGGCGCTCGACAGCAACCCGGCGCCGAGCGTCCCGAGGCGCATCTTGCGCACCACATCGGAGTCGTCGCCGGCGACGCCGCCGGCGTAGATGCGCAGCGTCACGGCGCCGCCCGAAGCCGCCTTCCACTCCTCGGCCATCTCCTTGAGGATGCCGTGCCAGCTCGAGCCGTCCGGCACCAGCGTCGCCATCTTGATCACCACGCCCTGCGCCGCCGCGCCCGCGCTCCACAGCGCAAAGACGGCGCCGAGCGCCAGCCCTGCCGCGACACGTCCACCGCTCATCATGGCTTTCCTTCCGTTCACGGACCTACTCGACGAACAGCTCGTCGGCGCGCGCGAGCAGCCAGCGGGCGCGCCGCTGCGCCACCAGGTTGGCCAGCCGCTGCCGCGGGAAGCGGTCGGCGTCGAGCGCCAGCGCCAGCGCGAGCAGCCGCGAGAACTCGCCGCGGTCCTGCCGCGCCACGCACACTGTTTCGGCGAAACTCACCAGCGGCGCGACGCGCTCGCCGTGCGCGAGCTCGAGCGCCCGCTCGAGGTGACGGCGGGCCCGCTCCTCGGAGCCGCCCGCCGACGCCGGTCGGCCGCCCTCGAACGCGATAAAGAAGTCGTGCACCGCGCCGCCGCCCAGCCCCTCGTCGACCGCCAGCACGCGGCGCATCAGCGCCTCGGCGAGCGGCAGGTCGGCGACCAGGTCGCCTTCCTTCGACACCGCCGCCGCCGCGGCCCACGCGAGGCCGGTCCAGTACGCGATCGCGGCGTCGTCGCGGTCCACCATCGCGGCGCCGGCCGCCGCGTCGCGGCGCAGCGCCGCCGCGAACCCCGGGTGCTCCGCCTCGAGGGCGCGCAGCCCGTACGCCAGCGCCCGCCGGTAGAGGCGAACGGCCCGCCGCCGCAGCTCGGTCGCGCGGGCCAGATCGGCGCCCTCCACGTAGTCCGCCTCGCACTGCACGTACGCGTAGCCGTACTGCGTGAAGCCGCTCGCCGCCGCGAGCAGCAGCCCGCGGTGCTTGGGCGACGACTGCAGAAGGCTTTCGATCGTCTTGAGCGCAAACGGCAGCGCCTGCCCGACCAGCTCGGGGTCGTCGTCCGTGGCGTACGTCGAGCCGCCGCCGGCAAGCGCGTCGCCGAGCTTGTTGACGGCGAATCGACTGATCGAGCACCCGGAGACGCCGAGCACCGCGATCAGCAGAACCGCGAGTGAACGGGAAAAGCGCAGGTCCATGCGATCTTGCCGGGGCACACCCCGGGGAGCGATTTTACTGCACCGCGCCGCGCCCGCGCGGCAGCAGCAGCGCCGCCGCCAGCGCCGCCGCCGCCGCCAGCGCCACCCACCCTCTGACCTGGTATGCCGCGCCGGGCTGATCGAGCAGCGCAGCGGCTCCCGGCACGACGGCGAGCGCCGCCGCCGCCGCCGCCCACGCCACCGGGTTCGCCCCCGCCACGAAGCGGAGCACCGCGACCGCCAGAACCAGCAGCAGCGCAGCCTGCACCGCCCCGGTGACCAGTTCGCCGGCGCTCGCCTCTGCGCCGGCCGGGATCAGCGCGACCAGCACGCCCGCCGCGAGCAGCGGGCGCGTGGCGCCGTGGCGCGCGTGCAGCCAGAGGTGCACGGCCGCTCCCACCAGCGCCAGCGCGAGCGCCGCCGGCACCAGCGCACCGGCCACCGCGGCGAGCCCGGGCGCCGAGGTCGCGACGATGTCCGGCACGTCCACCGGCGCGTCGGGGAACAGGCGCGGCGCCCACCCCCGCGCCGCTCCGACGAGGCCGCGGTACGCGGCCAGCGCGCCGAGCGCCGCCAGCGCGGCGAGGACGGCGCCTGCCGCGCCGGAGCGGCGCACCGACGCGCGCGTCGCCGCCGCGGCGTGCGGGAAGCACGCCACCAGCGTGCCGAGCGCCAGCGCGGCGCCCGCGCCCTGGAACAGCACCGCGATCGCCACGCCGATCAGCGCGCTGGTGCGGAACATGCTCTCCGGCCACGCGACGTCGTAGCTCGCCCACACCAGCGGGTACGAGAGCGCGGCGCCGACCGCGGCGCCGGCCGCGAGCACCCCTGCCGTCGCGGCGATCGGCAGCCACGGCACGCTGTTGGCGCGCACGCCGCGGTAGAACACCCACAGGCCGTGCATGACGATCCACGCCAGCACCGCGACCTTCACGGCCACCAGGGCGTAGCGCGCCGCCGTTCCCTTCTGGCGCGCCCGCTCCCACGCCTCGGGCAGCTTGAGGCGCCGGCCCTCGCCGGCCACCGCGCCGCCGCGCACGCTCACCGTCACCAGGTACTCGGCCTCGCCGACGCTCCTCGCGGGGTCCTTCCAGGTGAACTCGTGGTCGAGGCGCGCCGGCCGCTTCTCGGTCGTCGCCTCCTTGAACTCCAGCGCCGGGACCGAGAAGCCCGAACGCGCGAGCGCCGCCTCGGCGAGCGAGCGCGCCTCCTCCACCGGCAGCGACGCCCCCGGCGCCTCCTCGCGCAGCGCGTGCGAGTACCGCACGACCGCGCTCGCCCTGTCGTCCACCGCAAGCTGCCACTCCTCGCGGTCCTCGGCGCGGAAGGCGCGCACCTGCCACGCCGGCAGCTCGCCGGCGTAGCGGCGGACCAGATCGATGCCGCCCTGCTCGAGCAGGTAGCGGCGCGTGGGGCGGCCGAGGTACTCCGAGCGCGCCGTCACCACCGTGTGCCAGGCCGCCGGGTCGGCGCCCCGCTCGCGCAGGAAGGCGGCCGCGATCGCCCGCACCTCGGCCGGCTCGCGGACAACGCCGACCCCGTCGCCCGGGTCGGGTGCGTGCCAGGCGAGCGCCCCACCGAGGAGCACGAGCGCCAGTGCGGCCAGCGCCGCCCGCCCGAGCGGCGGCGCGTCGATCGCCGCGACGGCCGGGGCGACCGTCGCTACCCGCACCGGCGCCGGCGGCGCCGGGTCGGCGGCGTTGGCGACCTCGGCGTCGGCGACGAAACCGCCGCGGCGGCGCGCCGCGACCACCGCGGCGACCAGCGGTACCAGCAGCACCCCGGTCCCCGCGACCGCGGTGATCACCAGGTACGGGTTGCCCGAGCGCACGAGCAGCATCGAGGTGTAGCCGGCGTCGACCACGTAGTGCCACACCAGGCAGGGGAGCACCCCGAACCGGTAGAGGACGATGCCTACGAACAACCCGGCGATCGACACCTCGACGCCGCGGATGTAGAACGGCTGCGCCGGGTAGTTGGCGTGCGCGAACCCCCAGATCGCCGCCGGGATGACGATCGCCGCCACCTTCGAGTGCGCGAGCTTCTCGACCAGCGGGACCGAGAGCACGCGCGACATGAACTCCTCGCTCACCGCCGGGTAGAACCCCATGAACAGCACCGCCAGCCACGGGAACGAGGTGTTGAGCAGGTTGTCGAACGGCACCTCGGCCGGGTTCCACGCCCCGAACCGCGCCGAGAGCAAGTAGAAACCGACCTGGTACGCGATGAACACGACGGCGAGGCAGTAGCCGAGCACCAGCCCGACCACCGCACGCTTGCTCCCCCACCCGGCACGGGTGAGCAGCGCGCCGACGCGCAGGTGGTGCGGGAAGCGCTCGCGGTACAGAGGCTCGCCGGCCGCAACCACGATCAGGATGAGCAGCGCCTGCGCGCCGGCGCCGGCGAGGCCGCCGAGGAGGTGCTGCGTCACGAACGCGGCCCATGTGTCGGTCGTGTCGAACGAGTACGCCGCCATCGGCAGGTCGTTGAGCGACAGCAGGAAGACCAGGACGAAGGCGATCGCCGTGAACGCCGCGACGACACGCCAGCGCAGGTTGCCGCGTCGGCTCTCGCGCACGATCACCCAGAACGCGGCGAGGATCGTCAGGACGATTCCGAGCACCGCGACCATCGCGGTGGTCTCGTTGGCCGAGCGCAGCCGCTGGTACCCTTGAGTCCACGCGTCCGGCACCTTGAGGAACTCACGGTAGGAGGCCGCCTCGTCGCCGTGCACCGCGACCTGGAGGCGATAGGTGGCGTCCTTCGCCTTCCAGCCGGCGCGCTCCCAGGTGAACGACCAGTCGCGCCGGTGCGGGCGGTCCTCGCGGCGCGACTCGATGAACGTCAGCGCCGCAGGGTCGAGGCCGAAGCCGCGCGCCAGCAGCGACTCGGCGGCGGCGCGCGCCGCCGCCTCGTCGAGCGACGCCCCTGGCGCCTCCTCGGCGATCGCGTGGGTGAACCCGACGACCTCGCCCGCCGGCGACACCTCGACCCGCACCTCCTCCTTGTCGAGCGGCGCGAACCAGCGGTGCGACCACGACCACAGCCGCACCTCGCGGCCGGCGATCATCGCCCCCAGGCGCTCCAGGCCGAGCTCGCGCTCGAGGTACACCTTGGCGCCGGCGTCGTAGCGGAAGATCGCCGCGTGGCGCCGCTTCTCGAGCGCCGCCGCGGCGCGCGGCGCGTGCTCGCCGAGGAACCGTTCGGCCACCGGCCGTGACGACGAACGGTTGACCGCGAACTCCAGGTTCGCCTCGGGGAACGCCCGTGTGAAGTTCGTCCACACGAACGCCCCCGCGGCCACCGCCATCGCCGCCGCCGCCGCCAGCAGCGTCTTCTCGTTCCGCGTCAACCGATCCATGGGCCCTCCCACAGGGTCGGTGCAGTGTACGCGGTCGGCACGCGATAGGGTGCGTGCCCGGGCGGCAAGCCGGGCGGCGGGCCGGGCCGCGGTCGGTCCGCCGCTGCCGAGCGCCACCGCAAGGCGTGCGCACTCCCCTCCGCGCGGCGTCAGGCGGCGGCAGGCGGCGCGGCGACCCGCAGCGCCGCCGGCAGCACCGTGAACGTGGCGGCGCCGCTCGCATAGGTCTCGCCGTCGGCGTCGAGCACCGGCAGCGGCGCCAGCGGCTCGAGGCGCACCGTGCGGGCGCGCGCCCAGCGCACCGGCTTGGCGTCGAGGTGCCGACCGAGGTAGAGCTGCAGCAGCCGGCGGAGAAGGTCGGGGCCGCCGATCTCGCCGGCCACGACGACGTCGAACAGCCCGTCGTCGGTGCGTGCCTGCGGCGCCGCCCGCATCCCCTTGCCGAAGCAGGTGCCGTTGGCGACCGCGGCGAGGAGGATCGGCCCCTCGTACCAAGCCTTCCCGTCGAGCGCGATGCGCACGGGCACACAGCGGTAGCGGCGCAGTGCGGAGAGCGTCGCCCGCAGGAACGCCGTGGTCCCGCGCCGCGGCAGGGCGTTGACCATCTCGTCGACCATGCCGCCGATTCCGGCCGACGCGATGTTGATGAAGTGGAAGGCGGCGCCCTCGCCTTCGCAGCGCCCGGCGTCCATCGGCGCCGGTGGCCCGAGCAGCGCCCGTGCGAGCGCCGGCAGAACCCCGCGCGGCACCGCCAGCGCCCGCGCCAGGTCGGAGCCGGTGCCGGCGGCGACGACGCCGAACGTCACGTCGTGCCCGGCGCCGGCGGCGAGCAGCGCGTTGGCGACCAGGTGCGCGGTGCCGTCGCCGCCGAACGCGACGACGCGGCGGCAGCCGCGGTCGAGCGCGGCGGCAATCGCCGTGCGCGTCGCCGCGGCGCCCGCGGGCGTCACCGCCTCGAGGTCGGCGAGCCGCCGCGCCTCGGCCTCGACACGCACCCAGCGGTGGCCGGCGCGGCCGCCGCCGGCCGCCGGGTTGACGACGACCAGCGTCCCCGTCACCGCGCCCTCCGCGCCCCTGCCGGCGGCCGCTCCGGCGGCATCCAGTTGGCGACGGCGCGCTCCAGCCCCTCGAGCTCGCGGTTCCAGCGCGCCACCGTCCACCCCGCCGCCCGCCGCACCAGCGGACGCAGTGCCGGCGCCACCTCGAGCGTCCGGCGCGGCTGCCACATCCCCAGCCGCACGCGCCGCAGCAGCAGGTCCTCCAGGCGCACGACGCCGCCGTAGCGCACCTGCCAGGCGAGCTCGGCGGCGCACAGGTCGAGCTCCTCGGCCACCGGCCGCAGCGCCGGCGCGTCGGCGCCGCCGGCCGCCGCGAGCGCCAGCGCGCCGAGGCGCCGCACCATCGCCGCCGCGACGGTCTGCGGCGCGCCGAGCCGCTCGACCGCCGCCGTCGCATCGCCCGGCGCCACCCGCCAAGGCAGCGCCACACCGGCGGTCGACACCGGCGACACCTGCTCGCGCCGGTCCTCCGGGAGCAGCCGAACCACGGCGTCGACCACCTCCTCCGCGGTGGCGCGGAATGTGGTCAGCTTGCCGCCGGCCGTCGACACCATGCCGCGCTCCTCCCAGATCTCCTCCTCGCGCGACGCCGCCTGCGGCGTCTCGGCGCCGCTGTCGAGGATCGGCCGCACGCCGGCGAAGGCGCCGCACACGTCGGCGCGCGACAGCCGCGCGCCGGGGAACGCCGACAGGCAGTAGCGCAGCAGGTACGCGACCTCGTCGCCGCTAGGCCGCGGGTCCGCGAGCGCGCCGTCGTGGAACAGGTCGGTGGTGCCGACGAGCGTCCCCTCGGGGTGCGGCACCGCGAACACCGGCCGCCCGTCGTCCGGCGACAGCGCCGTGACCGCGACCGACAGCGGCAGCCGCTCGCGCGGGAACAGCAGGTGCGAGCCGCGCGACGGCCGCAGCCGCCCGCCGCTGCCGCCCGCCAGGGCGCGCACGCCGTCGCACCAGGCGCCGGTCGCGTTGACGACCACCGCCGCGCGCACCCGGTGCGCCGCGCCGTCCTCGCCGTCGCGCACCACCGCGCCCGTCACCGTGCCGGCGTCGTCGCGCAGCAGCTCCTCGACGCGCGCGTACGAGAGCGCCGTGCCGCCCGCCAGCACGCCGGCCTGCACCACCGCCAGCACCAGCCGCGCGTCGTCCGCCGCCGCGTCGTCGTACAGCAGGCCGAACTCCAGGCCGCGCGACGCCAGCTCCGGCACCGCCCCGCGCACGCTCCCCGCCTCCACCCGCTCGTGGCGGTGGCGCACCGGCGTCAGGTGGTCGTACATCGTCAGGCCGAGCGCCACCTGCCACCCCGGCGTCGGGTCGTGGCGGTACGAGGGGTAGAGGAAGCGCGTCCGCCACACCAGGTGCGGGCTGGAGAGCGCGAGCTGGTCGCGTTCGCGGCACGCGGTGCGGGTGATGCGGAGCTGCATGCGCTTGAGGTACCGCAGGCCCCCGTGCACCAGCTTGGAGGAGCGCGACGACGTGCCCGACCCGAAGTCGCCTTGGTCGACGAGGGCGACCGACAGCCCGCGCAGCGCCGCGTCGTGCAGGATCCCGGCGCCGGTGATGCCGCCGCCGATCACCAGCACGTCGACCCGCTCCTCGAGACGCTGCCACGCGCGCTGCCGCCAGCCGGGAAGGAACATCAGGGGAGGCCCTCCGTGGCCCGTGGCCCGTGGCCCGCGGCCCGAGAGTCGGGGTCCGTGGCGTGCGGCCCGCGGCCCGGCGCCGGGTGCGCGGCCGCGTCGTCGCCGATCAGGATCCCGGGGTTGAGGGTGCAGGCGGGGTCGGCGGCGGCGCAGGCGGCGCGCAGCAGGCCGAGCCCCGGCTCGCCGATCTCGCAGCCCAGGTAGGGCGCGTGCATCGTGCCGATGCCGTGGTGGTGCGACACCGTGCCGCCGGCGGCGAGCAGCGCGGTCGTCGCGGCGTGCTTGAGCGCGCCCCACTGCGCGACCGCCGCGCCGGCCGCGAGCGGCCACAGGAACGTGAAGTAAAGCGACGCCCCGTCCGCATAGGCGTGGGAGAGATGGCAGAGCACCGCGACGCGCACCCCCAGCGCGGCCGCAGTCTCGGCGAACGCCACCCGCACGCGCGAGTGCAGCAGCGGCAGCGCCGACCACGGCGCCGCGGTCTCCAGCGTGTCGACCCCCCACCCGGCCGAGAGCAGCGCGTCGCGCAGGTAGGGGTGGCGGAAGCGCTCGCGCCGCCAGCTCGCGAACCCGTGGCCGCCGAGCCCGAGACCGCCGTGCGCGCGCCAGCGCCGCCGCGCCAGCGAGCGCGCACGGCCGACCTCCGCGCGGCCCCCGGCCCAGCCGAGCAGCAGCAGGCACCCCGCCCCGAACCGCCGGCTGCGCAGCAGGCGGCGGAAGGGGGTGGCGAGCGGCGCCGGCAGGTGCAGCAGCGACGCGGCGAACGAGCTCTCGTCGGCGTCCGACAGCCGCAGCACCTCGACGGGCACGCCACCCTGCACGAGCTCGCGGCACGCCGCCAGCCCCTCGCTCCAGCCGGGGAGCAGCACCGTCTGCCCCGCCTCGTGAGCCGGCAGCGGGCGCACCCGCAGCGTCGCCTCGGTGATCACGCCGAGCCGACCCTCGCTGCCGACCACCAGCCGCCGCAGCTCCGGCCCCGCCGCCGAGCTCGGCAGCGGCGCCAGCCGCCACACTCCGTCGGCGCGCGCCACCTCGATGCCCGCCACCAGGTCCTCGATCTTGCCGACGCCGGTCGAGCGCTGCCCGGCCGAGCGCGCCGCGATCCAGCCGCCCACCGTCGACAGCTCGAACGACTGCGGCTCGTGCCCCAGACGCAGCCCGGCCGGCGCCAGCGCCGCCTCCACCGCCGGGCCGTACGTCCCGGCGCGGAACGCCGCCAGGCGCGATACCTCGTCGAGCCCAGCCATGCCGCACAGCCGGTCCAGCGACAGCACCACCACCGACCGCTCGCCCGGAGCGATGGTGACCCCGCCGACCACGCTCGAGCCGCCGCCGCGCACCACCACGGCGGCGCCGCCGGCGGCCGCCGAGCGCAGCACGCCCGCGGCCTCGGCCGCGCTCTCGGGGAACGCCACGCCGTCGGGGAACGCCGCAATCGCGCCGGTGCGCAGCGCCACGCAGTCCGGGAACGACCGCCCGCAGGCGTGGCGCAGCCGGGTCGCCGGATCGGTGGCGACCGCCGCCGGCAGCGGCGGCAGCGGCCGCGCCTCCGAGACCGCCACGTCGGCTTCGGCGACCGCCGCGAGCGGCTCGCCCTCGCCCACGCGCTCCGCGAGCCACCGGCACGCCGCCGCCGGCACCGGCAGCTCGATTCCCTCGAACCCCCAGGCGTTCCATCGCCGCACCGCGGGAGGCATCGCCGTCAAGTGTAAGCCCGCCCCCGCGCCGCGGGAAGCGCGCTACTCGCGCAGGGCGTTGATGGGCTCGACGCGGGCCGCGAGGTGGGCGGGGAAGACGCCGGCGCCGACCCCGACGCCGACGGAAACGACGACGGCGAGCAGCAGTCCCCACCAGGCGACCACGAACGGCCACCCGGACATCGCGGCGACGAGCGCCGCGGCGGCGATGCCGAGCAGCACGCCCGCAACGCCGCCGGCGCCGCCGAGCGCCACCGTCTCGAGCAGGAACTGCACGCGGATGTCGCGCCGGCTGGCGCCGAGCGAGCGCCGAACGCCGATCTCGCGCCGACGGCTGCCGACCGCCAGCACCATGACGTTCATCACGCCGGCGGCGCCGAGCACCATCGCGACGCTGCCGATCGCCGCCAGCAGCACCGTCAGAAGCCGGCTCGCCCGCGCCACCTCGGCGCGCGCGGCGTCAGGGCTCGCCACCTCCACCTGCAGCCCCGGACGGGTGAGCGCGAACAACCGCCTGATCTGCTCGGCCGGCTCGTCGCCCTCCCACCCCGGTGCGATCCCGGCCAGGATGAGGTCGACGTCGCCGCGCCCGGCCAGACGCGCGGCGACCGGCAGCGGCACCAGCACCGAGTCGTCGAGGCGGAACGGCAGCGCCGCCGACTCGCCGGCCGACGCGAGCACGCCGGCCACGGTCAGCGTGCGCCCGCCGAGCTCGACGGTGCGGCCGACCGGGCTGCCCGCGCGCAGCGCGCGGGCGCGCGCCGCGAGGCGGGCGCCGAGGACGCAGAACCCGGCCGAGCGGTCGAGCGGCGAGAGGAAGCGGCCGGCAGCGACATCGAGGGTGACGAGGCCGGCGAGCTCGGGCGTGACGCCGATCACCGCCGCCGGCCGCCCGGCCGCGCCCAGGCGCAGCTCGGCGCGGGAGAGCAGCAGCGGCGTGGCGGCGCGCAGCGACGGCACGTTGGCGGCCAGTGACGCGGCGTCGCCTGGCTGCAGCCGGCCGCCGCGGGCGCCCTCTCCGCCCGCCACCGAGACCGCGAGCACGTCCACGCCGAGCTCGCGCAAGCCGGCGAGCGCGTGTGCACGCGCCATCGCCGCGACGCTGGTGAGTGCGACGACGGCGGCGATCCCGATCGCCAGGCCGATCAGCGCGGCGCCGCCGCGCTGGCGCGACTCGCGCAGCGACGCCGCCGCCTCGCGCGCGAGCTCGGCCATCCGCGCCCTCACCGCGTTCCCCCGGCGGCCGCCCGGCCGTCGTGCAGCTCGACCAGGCGGCCGCAGCGCGCCGCAACCTCGCGGTCGTGGGTGACCACCACCAAGGTCGTTCCGGCCTCGTTGAGGCGGAGCAGGACGTCGAGCACCTCCTGTCCGGTGCGGCGGTCGAGCGCGCCGGTCGGCTCGTCGGCGATCAGCAGCGGCGGCTCGCCGGCCATCGCGCGGGCGATCGCGACGCGCTGCTGCTGGCCGCCCGACAGCGTCCCCGCCCGGCTCGCGGCCCGCTCGGCCATCCCCACCCGCGCGAGCGCCGCGAGCGCGCCCGCGCGCGCCTGCTCGCGCGTCCTGCCGCGGTAGATCAGCGGCAGCGCGACGTTCTCCAGGCAGGAGCGGAACGGCAGCAGGTTGAACGTCTGGAACACCAGCCCGATCTCGCGGTTGCGCATCTCGGCGAGCTCGTCGTCGGCGAGCCCGGCGACGTTTCGCCCGCCCAGGATGTAGGAGCCCGAGGTGGGCGCGTCGAGCAGCGCCAGGATGTGGACGAGCGTCGTCTTCCCCGATCCGGAGGCGCCCATGATGGCGACCCGCTCGCCGGCCTCGACGGTGAGCGTGACGCCGCGCAGCGCCTCCACCGTCGTCGGGCCGACGCGGTAGCTGCGGGTCGCCTCGACCAGCCGGATCATCGCCGCGGCACCAGGACGCGCTCGCCGGCGGCGAGCCCCTCCCTGATCTCGACCGCCGTCACTGTGGTCTCGCCGAGCACGACCGGCCGCCGCTCGGGCTTCGCGCCCTGCGCGCCCGCCACCAGCACCCAACCCTGGCCCGCGTCGCCGGCCTCGACGGCGGCGATCGGCACCAGCAGCGCGTCCGGCCGCTCGTACACCACCGTCTCGACGCGCGCCGGCAGACCGAGACGGAACGAGCGCTCGATCCCCGGCGGCAGCGAGGTGATCGCCACCGTCACCGTATAGCCGGCAGCGGCGCCGGCGCCGGCGGCGATCGAGCGCACGGCGCCGTCGAAGGTGACGCCGGGGAACGCGTCGCTGCGCACGCGCGCGCGCTGGCCGAGGCGCAGCCGCTCGACCTCCAGCTCGTCGGCCACCACCACCGCCGCGAGCGACGTCAGGTCGCCGATCGCCACCAGCGCCTGCCCGACCTCGACGCGCCCGCCCTCGGCGAGCTCGCCGCCGCCCGCCGGTCGGATCGCCACCCCCGCGACCGGCGCCGTCACCAGCGCCTGCGCCATCCGCGCCTCGAGCCGCTCGAGGTTGACACGCGCGTTCTCCAGCTCCATCTGCGCCACCCGCAGGTTCTCGGCCGCGCCCTCGTCGAGCACCGCCGCCAGCTCCTGCTCCACAGAGGTGAAGTCGAGCTCCTCGTTCGCGTGCTGGCGCCGCGCCGCCTCGTACTCGGCGCGCCCGACGATCCCCTTGTCGAACAGCGCGCGCGTCTCGTCGAGCGCCCGCTGCGACGCCTCCAGCGACAGCCGCGCCTTGGAGACCTTGCGCCGCGCCTCCGCGACCTCGGGGCCGTCGGCCCACTCCGCAAGCCCGCGGGCGCGCTGCTCGGCCTTGATCAGCGCCGCGCGCGCGCTGCGCAGCTCGACCTCGAGCAGCGTGGTGTCGAGCTCGAGCAGCCGCTGGCCGCGTCCGACGCGCTCGCCCGGCCGGAACCAGACATGGCGGATGGTGCCGGCGAGCGGGCTGGTCACGGCGGTCATCGCCAGCGGCTCGAGCCGCCCCGCGAGCGGCAGCACCACCTCCAGCGGCTGCGCCGCCACCGCCACCGGCTCGCGCCGGCCGCCGCGCGCGCCGCCGCCGGGCAGCGGCGCGCGCCCGGCGCCGAGGCGCCACGAGGCCAGCCCGAGGACGACGAACAGCGCGATCGAGCCGGCGCTCGCCGCCACCCGCAGCCGCTGCGCCCGCCGCAACGCCTGCTCGAGCTGCTCCTTGGTCTCCTCCTGGCGGCGGTAGGCGCGCTGCAGCTCACCGTGCTGGGCGGCGAGGCGCCGCGCCATCTCGCTCTCGGCGTCGCGCGCCGCGCGCAGGTCCTGGTACAGCCGCGCGTTCTCGATCGCGATCGCCGCCTGCGAGGTGAGCGCCGCGAGCAGCGCCGCGTCGGCCGCGGTGAAGGGCCCGCCGCGCTTGTTGAGCACCTGCACCACGCCGATCCGCTGGTCGTGCACGTTGGCCAGCGGCGCGCACAGCACCGAGCGCGTGACGAACCCGCTGACGCGGTCGAAGCGCGCCGCGAAGCGCGGGTCGTTTGCGGCGTCGTCGACCCGCACCGTCTCGCCGGTCGCCATCACGTGGCCGGCGATCCCCTCGCCCGAACGCACGCGGATCTCGCCGATCTTCGACTCGGTGAACACCTTCGACCACAGCTCGTCGCGCTCGGCGTCGTACAGGAACAGGGTGCAGCGCTCGGCGTCCATCACCTCGGCGATGCGGTCGACGATCTCCTTGAGCTGCTGGCCGAGGTCGACGGCCGGCAGCTCGGCCCGGGTGCCGCTCATGGCGCCTCCCCCTCCAGCGCGGCGACGGCGATGCCCCAGGTGGCGAGCGTCGTCCCCGTCGTGCGGTCGAGCAGTGTCAGCGCGTCGAGGTACGCCACCGCCGCCGCGAGCTCGCGCGCGCGCGCCGCCACCAGGTCGCTCTGCAGCCGCAGGTACTCGAAGTTCGACGACCGCCCGACGCGCAGCTTCTCGCCCTCCACCTCGAGCTGCCGCTCCGACAGCTCGCGCGCACGACGCGCCAGGTCGACCCCGCGCCGCGACACCTCCACCTCGCGCACGCGGTCCGCCACCTCGAGCCGGACAGCGTCCTCGAGCTCCCGCAGGGCGAGTTCGGCGCGCTCGGCCGCGATGCGCGCCTGTGCGTGGCGCACCGAGCGCTCGACGTCGCCGAACGTGTAGCCGAGCGCCAACCCGGTCGTCCAGCCGCGGTCGCCGTACGCGTCGCCGTACACCAGCGGCCGCCGCGCCGAGCCGCCGTAGGAGGCGGCGAGGTCGAGAGAGGGCAGCCGCGCATTCGCCGCCACGGCCAGGTCGATGCGCGCGATCTCGACGTCGAGGCGCGCCGCGAGCAGGTCGGGGCGGCGCGCGAGCGCCAGCGCCTCGACGGTCGCGCGGTCAGGCGGCGCCACCTCGGCGCTCGGCTGGTATGCCGGCTCGATCACGGTTCCGACCGGCAGGTCGAGCACGTCGACGAGCGCCAGCCGCGCCGCCTCCACGGCGTTCTCGGCGACCAGCACGTCGACCTCCTTGTTGGCGACGTCAGTTTCCGCCTGCACCAGGTCCACCGCGGCCATCCTCCCGGCATCGATCAGCGCGGCGCTCACCTCGGCGAGGCGGCGGGCGTCGACGAGCGAGCCGCGCACGATCTCGAGCTCGCGCACCGAGCGGGCGAGGCGGCGGTAGGCCAGGATCGCGCTCGTCACCACGTCCATCAGGCGCTCGGAGAGGGCGAGCGCGCTTTGGCGGTCGGCCAGGCGCGCCGTCGACAGCGCGGCCATGCCCGCCGTCATGCCGCCGCCCCGCAGCAGCGGCTGCACCAGCTCCGCCTGCCACCCGCGCGCGTGCGCCGCGTCGGTGGCCGCGCCGCCGCGCTCGCGGTCGTACGACGACGCGAGGTCCCACACGAAGCGCACCTCGCCGCCGGTCGGGATCGCCATCCGCACCGTCGCGCTCGCGCTGCCGCCGCTCGTCGCCGCCATGGTGTCGTCGCCGTTGCGCGGGTTCGTCCACGTCTGCGCCGCTGATGCGCCCGCAGCCACGATCAGGTCCGGGCGGAACTGGTCCTTCGCCAGGCGCAGGTCGAGCGTGTCGGCGGCGCGCCCGAGGCGGGCGTCGCGGATCGCGCGGCTGTTCTCCACCGCCGCCCGCACCGCGTCCGACAGCGACATCATGCGCACCGGCGCCTCGGCCGCGGCGGCCGCGCCGGCCCACAGCACCGCGCACGCGAGAGCGCCCCGGAACGCGGCAGGGTTGAGCATGCTGCGACGGAGTATACAGAAGGCAGGCCCGTCCCGCGCGGCGTCCCGCGGCCGCCCGCGGGGCGCGGGCGTGTCCGCCGGCAGCGAACCGGCCGGCCTGCCGCACGTATGATCCGCCGTGGAGGACCCGCGCCGATGGCGACGTTCCTGCTCTGGCTGATCCTGCTGGTCGTGTGCTGGCCGCTCGCACTGCTGGCGCTGGTGCTCTACCCGCTCGTCTGGCTGCTGCTGCTGCCGTTCCGCATCCTCGGGATCGCGGTCGGCGGCGCGCTCGACCTGCTCAGGGCGATCATCACGCTGCCCGCCCGCCTGCTCGGCTCGCCCGGCAGGGTGTGAGCGCGCCTCGACTACACTTCCACCCATCATGGAATCGCACATCCTGATCGCGTTCATCGTCGTGGCCGTCGTCGCCGCGGCGGCGGCGGTGCTGATCTCCCGGCACCTGGCCGCCCGCCGGCGCGACGCGCTGGCGGCCGCGGCGCTCGGGCTCGGGCTCGAGTTCCTCCCGAAGCTGCAGGCGCACGAGGTCGCCCCGGCAGGCATGCGCACCCTTTCGCGCGGCCGCTCGCACTCCTTCCACAACGCGCTGCGCGGGCGGCGCGGCGACACCGAGGTGCTGCTCGTCGACCACCACTACGTCACCGGCGGCGGCAAGAACAGCTCCCGCCACCGGCGCTCGCTCGTGGTGCTGCACAGGCCCGGTCTGGCCTTGCCGGCGTTCTTCATGCGCCCGCAGATCCCGCTGTTCGACGCCATCGGCAAGATGGCCGGCGGGAAGGACCTCGACTTCGCCGAGGACGCTGCGTTCTCGCGCGCCTTCGTGCTCCAGACCGGGGACGAGGACGCAGTCAGGCGGGTGTTCGGGCTCGAGGTGCGGCAGCAGATGCTCGGCCTCGGCCGCGCGTTCGAGGTGGAGGCCGGCGGCGACGTCGTCCAGCTCCAGCACGTGCGCCGGGTGCCCCCGGCCGACGCCGTGCGGCTGCTCGAGACCGCCACGGCCCTGCTCGACGTGCTCGCTGCGGCCGCCCGGCCGCGCTGGTAGGCCCATCCTGTCGGAGAGCCGGCGCGGAGCGCCGGCCCCACATCCGCACTACCTGCAAGACCCGATGTGGGGCGCGCGCTCCGCGCGCGCCGTCAAGCGGCGCACGTAAAATGTCGCTGGAGGCTCCCATGTACCGACGCATCGCCGATTTCCTGGAGGACTTCGCTGCCGAGAACCAGGCCACGCTCAAGGTGATCAACGCGCTAACCGACGAGGCGCTCGGACAGCGCGTGACGCCCGACGGTCGCTCCATCGGCCGGCTCGCGTGGCATCTCGTCGGCACGCTGCACGAGATGCCGGCTTCCGCCGGCCTGGCCACAGCCGCCGCGGACGCCGAGGCGCCCGTACCGGCTACGGCCGCGGAGATCGCCTCCGCGTACGAGCGCGGCGCGGCCGCCGCCCGCGCCGCCGTGTCCGCGGGCTGGAGCGACGCCGACCTCGACGGCGAGATCCCTCTTTACGGCGAGTCGTGGAAGCGCGGCCGCGTGCTCTCCGCGCTGATCCGCCACGAGGCGCACCACCGCGGCCAGATCACCGTGCTGATGCGCCAGGCCGGCCTCCCGGTGCCAGGCGTGTACGGCCCGGCGCGCGAGGAGTGGGCCGCCTACGGCATGCCGGCGCAGGAGTAACCGGGCTTCAGCGGCAGCCGGCGTCGCGGCTGCCCTTGACGGCGCGCTGCAGCTCGGCGTCGCCGCGCGCCAGGCGGTCGAGGCTGTGGACAATCAGTGCTCGCGCCAGCGCCGCCGCGCCCATCCCGAGCTGCGCCGCCGCCGCGCCGAGCGCCGCGTGCTCGGCCGGACTCAGCTCCACCTGGACCTTCAGCGTCGTCGCGCCGCCGTCATCACGCATGGCTTCCTCCCCGCACCCGAGACCGCCGCGATGGTAACAGCGCCGTGCGGCCCGCGAGGTGCTCGTAGACCTCGCCGCGGCGGCCGATCCTGAGCGCCCATAGCTCGCTCTCGCGCATCGCGAACACCACCCGCCGATCTCCGACGCGAAGCGGCCAGAGGCGCTGCGTGGTATGCGCCAGCGGCTTCGCATGCCGCTCCGGATGCAGCGTGAGCTTGGCCTCGATCGCCGCTTTGATCCGGCGCCGGACGACCGCGTCGAGCGCCGCTATGTCCTCGCTCACGACCTTGCGGTGATAGACGATGCCGTGCCCGGGCATGGGCCGGCGCATTCACTCCCAGGCGCGGTGGTGGGGCACCGCGTCCTCACGCACGAACGACGCGAGGCGGCGCTCGCCCGCCGCGGCCCAGTACGCCTCCTCGTCCTCCTCGCGCAACCGCAGCAGCATGTCGCGGACGACGAGCGACACCGAGATCCCCTCGGCGCGCGCGCGGCGCGTCAGCCACGACATCACGGAAGCGTCGACCACCGCCGAGATCCTCGGGCTCTTCGCGGGCATGCTCATCCTCCGCCGTGAATGGAGCACCAGAGCTGCACTCGACCGCTGCCGTCGCGGGTGACGCCTTGACCGTGCCAGCGCCTGCCGCATGCGCCGGGCGGACTGCGGTCAGCGAAGCGCGCGCAGAACGTCCGGCGGGCCGAAGTGGCCACCGCGTCCGCGCCCCGCGCGGGTCCATGCGCCGACGACGACCGGGCGCCCGCGGACGAGCGGGAGGTTGGCGGCCTTGCGGCGCGCCTCGGCGAGCAGGCCGCGGGCATCCGGGCGGGCCGACCAGTCGACCTCGCCGACCAGCACCGTCGCGCCGTCGGCGCTCTCCGCCACCACGTCGACCTCCATTGGCGAGCGGTCCGCCCCCGGACCCCACCACGACGACGCCTCGCCCCAGCGCGTTCCCAGGTAGGAACGGCGCGGCACGCTGGCGCGGACCAGGTCCTCCCAGACACTGCCGGCGTGTGCCGGCCATTCGGAGACCATCTCGCGCAGCACGGCGCGCTCCTGCCGCGCCTCCAGGCGCGAGCGGTTGGTCTCGACGAAGCGGAACCAGAACCGCAGAAACGGATCGGAGATGCGGTAGAGGGAACGCTTGCTGTCGCGCACGGAGGCGCCGAACGGCTGGTCGCGCCGCACCACGCCGAGCTCCAGCAGGCGCTCCATCGGACGCGACAGCGACGTCGCCGGCTTGCCCAGCCCGCCGGCGATCTCGGAGAGGCGGTGGCAGCCGCGTCCGACCAGCGCCAGTATCGACGCCGCCTGCGTGACGTCCCGCACGTCGTCGAGCAGCAGTCGCGTCGGCTCCTCGTGGAGGACCCCAAGGGGGCTCAGGACGAGGTCGCGTATCGCGGCTCGCAGCGAGGCGTACCCGGCGGCCAGCTCCCAGTAGCGCGGCACGCCACCCCAGGCTGCGAAGGCGTCGACCGCCGCCGCGGCCGACCGCGTGCCGAGCGCCTGCGGCAGCCAGCCGCAGCCCAGCGGACCGATGGGGAGAATCTCGCTGGCACGCCCGTAGAGCGGAGCGTTGCCGTCCAGCACGAGCCCCTGCATCATGCGTTGTGACGACCCGGCGACCACGAGATGGAGTCTGTCGGGCGCCACGTCGAGGCGCTTCGCAAGCAAGCTCGGCAGCTCGCGGGCCACCGATACGAGCGACGGGAACTCGTCGATGACCACGACGCTCCCGGCCGGCGCCTCGCGCCAGAGCCGCGCCAGGAGCGCGTCCCAGTCGGCATAGGAGACCTCGGCGAACCCGGGAATCAGCCGGCCGAGCTCCACAGCCATCGCCTGGCGCTGGAGCGGCCCAACCCGGTCGTCGGCAACGAAATGCGCGGACCGGCCGGCGGGTATCGCCTCGAGCAGCAGACGCGACTTGCCGCAGCGCCGGCGCCCGTACAGCACCGCCAGCCCGCCCCCGCGCGACAGGAAGCGCCGCAGCCGGCCCAGCTCCTCCTCGCGGTCGAGAAACGGCAATCTCATCCAGCGCCTCTTCGTTCCGTAACATTATTATGTGCGAGCATAATAATGTCAAGGCAACATAATTGCACAGAGCACCTGCCGCCGCCGGGCGGGGGTGAAGGCTCTGAGCACGCCGTGGCGCTACTTCCGTCGCGGCGGGCGCAGGTCGGGATACGGGGTGCGGTTGCGCCAGACGATCCAGAAGGCGAGGGCGAGGACGGCGGCGCCGGCGAGGTAGAGCCAGGGGTCGAGGTCGTAGAGCGCGATGCCGTAGTGGCCGCCGAGGACGCCGAGGGCGTTGTTGAGCGCGTGCCACAGCATCGCCGGCAAGATCGACCCCGTGAGCAGCGTCACGGCGGCGAGCAGCACGCCGAGGAACGCCGTCGGCACGATGCGGAACAGGCTGGTGTGGAAGAAGCCGAAGATCGCGCCGGTGACCAGCGCCAGCATCACCGGCGAGAACCGCCGCCTGAGGCCGTGCAGGAGCACACCGCGGAAGGCGATCTCCTCGCAGATCCCGGGCGCCACGGTGAGCAGCAGCAGGAGCTGCCAGAACGGGACCGAGTCGGGCAGCAGCCCCTGCCCGAACGCCTCCAGCATCTTCTGCGGCACCGGGAAAACGCGGTTGGCGAGGACGAACACGCCGGTGGCGGTGAGCAACCCCGCCGGGGCGCCGACGAGCACCGCGAGCCACACGGCGGGCCGCGGCGCACGCAGCGCCAGCGCCTCGCGCACGTCGAGACGGTAGCGGCGGATCATCAGGAACGAGCCGCCGAGGAAGAGCACGCCGAGGTTGAAGGCGAGCTGCACGCGAAGGTCGGCACCCTCGCCCATGTTGTTGGCCGCGATGAACATGATCGCCCACATGACGGCGAAGGCCCGCAGCACGTGCCGCGGGAACAGCGCCGGCCCGCCGCGCAGCTCCTCGGCGCCGACGTCGGCGGCGGTGATCAGCCGCTCGGTGGACAGCGTCCGCTCGGCGAGCACCGCAACCCAGACGGCGGCGGCGGCGGTGACCAGCCAGGCGACCGCGATCATCGGCCAGTCGGGCATGCCGACCAGGACCTCCTTGGCCGCGACCGCGAGGTTGGCGATGGGCACGAGCGCGATCACCGAGCGCAGCTTGACGCCCGGCAGCATCGGCGCGAGCGCCGGGATCAGCCCGAGCAGGAAGACGGGGAAGAAGTAGAGCTGCGCCTCCTTGTAGGTCTTCGCGCGGCCGGAGGTGAGGAGCAGCACGCTCGACGCCAGCGCGATCATCGGCAGGTAGAGCCCGAGCAGGAGCAGGGCGCGTGCGGGCGTGACCGCGGCGGCGAAGTTCTCCGGCGCCGGGATGAGCCTGAAACCGACGTAGACGAGCAGGTTCGCCACCTGGATGAGCGTGATCATGAGCGCCACGGCAAGGATCAGCAGCAGCTTGGCGACGATCACCTCGCGCCGGCTCACCGCGGTGGTGAGCAGCGTCTCGAGCGTGGCGCGCTCCTTCTCGCCGGCGAGCGTGTCGGTGGCGACCACCGAGCCGCCGGAGAGGACGAACAGCAGCAGGAACAGCGTCAGGAAGCGGCCGAGCTTGAGGCCGGTGACCTCGGCGGCCGTGGCGACATCGGCGGTCGCGACGACGCCGACCGTGTCCGGCGCGACCGCCAGCCCGCGCTCGCGCAGGGTGACGTCGCGCAAGCTCCTGCGCGCATCGCGCAGGCGGTCGCGCATGGTGCGGGCGCCGGTCTCGGAGGCGTCGCGGTCGGCGCGGTAGACGACGGTGATCGCGGGGACGCCGGGGCGCGGGTCCTCGCCGCCGGTGTCCATGTCGCTGCCGTCGCGCTCCTCGTCGGAGCCCCGGTTCTCGCCGCCGTTGCGCTCCTCCCCGCCCTTTGAGGGAGTCGCGCCCTCCGCCTCGCGCTCCCTGGCCTTCTTCTCGCGCTCGGCGGCCGCGGCGGCCGCCGCATCCTCGCCGCTCGCGGTGTCGAGGTAGAAGTGGATCTCGTCCTCCTCGAGCGCCTCGGCGGCGTCGGCGACCTCCACCTCCTTGAAGCGCTGGGCGTTCGGCTCGCGCAACCCGCCGTCCCCCACCCGCTCCTCCGCCGCGGCCGGCGCCGCCGCCACCGCTGCGCGCGCCGCCTCGGCGTGCGTCCCGACCACCGCGTAGGTGTACTCGGTGGCCTTGAGCTTGGCGGCGCGCCGCTGCTCGCTCCACCGCCCGGCGTAGAGCATCAGCGGCATCACCAGCAGCGGCAGGACGATCGACATGATCACCGTGCGCCGGTCGCGCAGCACGGTGCGCAGCTCGGCCGCGAACAGCGTAACGACGGTGGCGCGGTCGAGCTTCATGCCGCGGCGCCCGCCTCGGCCTGCTGCACGTAGTGGACGAAGATCTCCTCGAGGTAGCGCTCGCCTGTGGCGGCGCGCAGCGCATCGAGGGTGTCGCAGGCGTGGATGCGGCCGCGGTGGATGATCGCGATGCGGTCGCACAGCTTCTCGGCCTCGCTCATGATGTGCGTCGAGAAGATGATCGTCTTCCCCTCGCCGCGGAACTCGCGGATGATCTTCTGCATCTCGATCGCGTTGAGCACGTCGAGGCCGACCGTCGGCTCGTCGAAGATGAGCACCGGCGGGTCGTGCGCGACGGTGCGCGCAATCGACACCTTCTGCTTCATGCCGCTCGACAGCTTGTCGACGCGCGCCCCGGCGTACTCGCGGATGCCGAAGCGGTCAATGAGCTGGTCGACGCGCAAGGCCACGCGCTCGGCCGGGTAACGGTTGATACGGGCAAAGAACTCGAGCGTCTCGCGAGCGGTGAGGCGCGGGTAGAGCGCGGTCGACGCCGAGTAGAACCCGAGCGAGCGGCGGACGTCCTCGGGGGCGGCGGCGACCTCGTGTCCGAGTACGGTGGCGGTACCGGCGGAGGGCGCCAGGATCGTCGCCAGCATGCGCAGCGTGGTGGTCTTCCCCGCCCCGTTGGCGCCGAGCAGGCCGAAGATCTCACCCTGGCGGCACTCGAAGTCGATGCCGGCGACTGCCTGCACCTCGCCCCGGCTCTCGTCGAAGAACGTTTTCTTCAAGCCGCTCACCACCACCGTAGCACTCATCGAGTCACTCCCGACTGAGGGGAGGTCTCGCGACGTCCCCTCGGCGCCGGAGTGAATCCGGCGCCTTCACCCCTCCGCGCCGGCGGCCCTGCCGGGCCGCCGGATCGCCACCGGGCCGCGGAGGCGCTCAACGCGCGCTCCCCGCCGGCGGCACCTTCGCGGTGCGGCGCGGCATCAGGCGCTGCTTGACGAAGGTGCCGAGGTTGCCGCTGTACGAGCCGATCATCACGTCCTCGAAGCGCAGGATCGCGGCGGCGAGCCACAGGCACGCCGCCACCGTGACGAGCTCGACGACGACGGTGATGCCGATCTGCACCCAGTGGAACACGCCGCCGATCGCCTCGCGCACCATCATCGTCACGTTGACGATGGGGATGAAGGCGAGCGGCAGCGAGAACTCGAGGCCGGGCACCTGCAGGAACATCACCGGCAGCATCACGATCATGTAGAACGGCGTGATCATCGCCTGCCCGTCCTTGAACGTGCGCGCGAACGAGGCGAAGATCATCATCCCGGCCGCGACGAACAGCGCCAGCAGCGCGGCGCCGAGCGCCATCACCGGGATCGCCGCCGGCGGCACCTTGAACTCGATCGTCTCGCCGCTGCCGGCGAGCAGCGGCGCAACGACCATGCGCATCGACAGCGTCATCGAGGCCAGGTTGAGCGCCCCGGCGAGGAAGCCGAAGCTCGCGACGTAGAGGTACTTCGCGGTGACCACCGAGAGTCGCGAGGCGGCCACCGTGGCGAGCGTCTCCCAGGTGTTGCGCTCGCGCTCGCCCGCGGTCGCATCGACCGCCGGGTAGAAGCACCCGACCGCCACCATGATGACGAAGAACAGCGGCAGCATCAGGCCGAGCAGGAACGCGCCCATCTCGCGCTCGGAGGCCACGTTGCTGCGAGCGAGCGTGAACACCTGCCACTCCGCCTCGCCGACGCCGAGCCCGGCGGCGTGCTTCTTCAGCCACTCGTCGCGGTAGCGGTCGACCACCGCGCGGGCGCGATCGAGCGCCTTCTGGCTGCGCTCCTTCGACGTATCGGCGGTGACCCGCAGGCGGAAGTTCCCCGGCAGCGCCGCGCCGTCCGGCTCCGCAGGCAGCACCTCGACGAGCGCGTCGAGCTCGCCGCGCTCGACACGCGCGGCAGCGTCGGCGACGGTGATGTCCTTCGCCAGCTCGACCTTCTCATCGGAGGCGAAGCGGTTGGCCAGCGCCGCGTGCTCCGCCGGCACGCCGACCAGCGCGATTCGGCTGACGAACGCCTCCGTCTGCCCCATCACGTAGGTGATGCCGGTGAACATCGCCCACAGCATGAAGGGGTACAGCAGGATCGGCATGAGGATGGAGTTGGTGACGATGGTGCGTTCGCGCAGCGCGGCGCGCGCCTCGCGCAGGTACAGGATCCCGACGTCGTTCCAGTCGAGACGCATCGTCGGATTGTACGTCGGCTCACGAGGAAGGTTCGGAACTTCGTTGACAGGTCGGACGCCGCACCGTAGCATCCGGGCGCCATGCGGAAACCCGGCTCCCTGCAGGTCCTTCTCGTCACCGCCGCGGCCGTGGTCGCGTGGGCGGCCGTGATCGCCACGATCGCCTCGCTGCGCTTCGACGGCGACGTGCGCGGCCTCCTGTTCCTCGGCGCCGACTTCCAGCACCCGCCGGCGCACGCGACCACGCCGCGCTACGGCGCCGCTGGCTACGACGGCCAGTTCTACTCCGCGCTCGCCACCGACCCGCTGCTGCTGCGTGACGACAGCGAGCGCTTCCTCGACGCCCCGCGCTATCGCTCGCTGCACGTCGCCGTGCCGCTCGCCGCGTGGGTGCTCGCGGGGACCTCGCCGGCGCTCGCGGTGCGCACCTACCAGGCGCTGTGCTGGGCGCTCGCGCTGGCCGCGATCTGGCTCGCGGCCGACTGGCTGCGCGAGCACGGCCGGTCGCCGTGGTGGGCGCTGTTGCTGGTGCCCAACGCCGGGCTCGCCACCTCCGTGATGCGCACGACGCCGGACGCGGCGGCGATGGCGCTGGTGCTCGCCGCGCTGTGGTGTTACCGGCGCGGGCGCCTCGGCCTCACGGTCGCCGCCCTGATCGCCGCGGCTTTGGCGCGCGAGACCGCGGTGCTGGCCGCCGTCGCGATCGGCTACAGCGAGTGGGCCGCCGGCCGCGGACGGCGCGCCGTGCGCCTCGTCGCGATCCCCGCCGCCGCGCTCATCGGCACGATGCTCCTCCGCCTCGTCACGATCGGGCGCGGCGCGCTGCTCGGCGGCAGCTACGGCGTGCCGTTCGCCTGGGTGCTGCAGAAGATCGACCAGATGCTGGCCGCCAGCATCAGGATCACCTCGATCGAGCTGTGGGGTTTCCTGGCGCTGATCGTCGCGATCTCGGCGCTCGCCGCATTCGGGCGCGTTGAGACGCGCTTTTCGACCGAGGAGGCGCTGTTCCTGCTGTTCATCGTGCTGGCGTGGACGCTGTCGTTCGCCGTGTACGTGGACGTCTACGGCTACACGCGGGCGCTGATGCCGCTGCCCTTCCTCGCGCTGTTGATCGCCGCCTCGCACCAGGACCGGGTCAAGCAGGGGGTGCTGCTGCTCGTACCGCTGGCGTTCGCGTTCGTCGGGCTCCTGATGATCCGCGCCGAGCTCAAGGCGGCCCTGCTGGTGGCCCGTGGCTGACCGCATCGGTTTCGCCCGCGACGAGTTTCTGGCCTACGTCGAGCGCGCCAACCCGCGCACGGTGTTCGCGCCGCTCGGCATCCGCATCGAGCGCTGCGACCCGGACGAGATGGTGGTCGCGCTCGACATCGACGACCGCCACCGCCAGCACCTCGGCATGCTGCACGGCGGGATCTCGGCGCTGCTCGCCGAGTCGGCGGCCTCGCTCGCCGCGGCGGCCAGCGTCGACATGGCGCACCACATCGTCGCCGGCGTCGACCTCAACGCCACCCACGTCAAGGCGAAGCGCGCCGGTACGCTGCGCGCTACCGCCCGCCCCGCATTCCGCGGCCGCACGACGCACGTGTACGCCATCGACATCACCGACGAGGACGGCGAGCTGGTGTGCGTGTCGCGGTGCACGATCGCCGTACGAGCAAGGAAATAGCCGGCGGATCACGGTGCCGCCGCGGTCTGCTGGCCAGTTGATCAGACCATCTTGAGCAGGTGGCCCATCTTGTTCTTCTTTACCTCGAGGTAGCGGCGGGTGTGCTCGGTGGGCGGCACCTCGAGCGGGACGCGCTCGACGATCTCCAGGCCGTAGCCGCCGAGTGCGACGTACTTCGAAGGGTTGTTGGTCATCAGCCGCATGCGGTGGACGCCGAGCGCGCGCAGGATCTGCGCGCCGACCCCGTAGTCGCGCTGGTCGGGGCGGAACCCCAGGCGCTGGTTCGCCTCGACGGTGTCGGCGCCGGCGTCCTGGAGCTCGTAGGCGCGCAGCTTGTTGGCGAGCCCGATGCCGCGCCCCTCCTGCAGCAGATAGAGCAGCACGCCGCGCCGCTCGGCGGCGATGCGCTCGAGCGCGGTCTCGAGCTGGGCGCCGCAGTCGCAGCGGCTGGAGCCGAAGACGTCTCCGGTCAGGCATTGCGAATGGACGCGGACGAGCACCGGGTCGGGGGTCGTGACGTCGCCGGTGACCAGCGCGACGTGCTCCTCGCCCGTCACCGTGGAGCGGAACACGAAGGCGCGGAAGTCGCCGTAGCGGGTCGGCAGCGCCGGCGAGGCGACGCGCTCGACCAGCCGCTCGGTGCCCATCCGGTAGGCGATGACGTCGCGGACCGTGATCACGCCGATGCCGTGCTCCTGCGCCACCTCGACCAGCCGCGGCAGGCGCGCCATGGAGCCGTCGGCGTCCATCACCTCGCAGATCACCGCCGCCGGGTAGAGGCCGGCGATGCGGGCGAGGTCGACCGACGCCTCCGTGTGCCCCGCGCGGTTGAGGACCCCGCCGTCGCGCGCGCGCAGCGGAAAGGTGTGGCCCGGCCGGATGAGGTCGGCGGGCCGCGTCGCCGGGTCGATCGCGGTCAGGACGGTGACCGCGCGGTCGGCGGCGCTGATTCCGGTGGTGGTGCGGTTGCGCGCCTCGATCGAGACGCAGAACGCGGTCTGGTGCGGCGAGGTGTTGTGCTCAACCATCGGCGGCAGCTCGAGCTCGTCGCAGCGCTCGGCCGTCAGCGCGAGGCAGATCAGGCCGCGGGCGTGGGTGGCGAGGAAGTTGATGGCGTCGGGCGTCACCTTCTCCGCGGCGATCACCAGGTCGCCCTCGTTCTCGCGGTCCTCGTCGTCGACGATGATCACGAAGCGGCCGCGGCGGATCTCCTCCGCGGCCGCCTCGACGGAGAGGAAGACGCTGCGAGCGCCGCCGCCGTCGCCCAAGGGAGCCGCCATCAGCTCCCCGTTGCCGGCGCGGGCGGCGCTTCCGGGATCGTCAACGGGATCGCCGTGGTGCGGCTGGCGTTCGTCACGGTGTCGCGCAGCGTGAGCTCGAGCCGATACGTGCCGGCCTTGCGGAACCCTTCGAGCGGCAGCCCGTTGCCGAACATCCACAGGTCGCCGCTGATCTTCGACACGTTGACCGGCGTCGCCGGCACCTCGCTGAGCTTCTTCTCGCCGGCGAACAGCGCGAGCGAGATCTCGAGCTTCGGCTTCGCCTCGGCGGGCGGCGCCGCCGCAGGAGCATCGGCGGTCTCCGGCGCCGCGGGGATCCCGGGGCGGATCACGAAGCAGAAGTAGGAGAGCTGCTCGCGCGGCGAGTAGGTGTCGCTCACGCGCGGCACGACGTGCCAGCCGCCGATGTTGAGCGGGTCGCCGAGATGCGCCTGCGCCTCCTGACGGATGTCGACGCCCCAGTACATCGGGGACATGTAGGTCCCTTCCTTCGGCACCGACTCCGTCTCGCCCTCGTACACGGCGACGGCGATCGGCCCGGCCTCGTTGAGCAGCGCCAGCTCGACCTTCCACCTGCCGCTGTCGAGCGGGAACGCGAACTCGTACGCGGTTCCGTCGGCGACCGACACCGGCTTGGCCGCGACGGCGAACGACCCCGCCTGCTCTCCGGATGCGGCGTTGATGACGCGGCCGATCACCTGCGTCGCCTGAGGGGCCGAGGACGGGAGCTGCACGAACAGCCACAGCGGGTGGAGCGACTCGGTGAGCACGCCGGCGTAGCCGCGGACGACGCTCCCCTCCGGCCAAGGGCGCGGCTGCGTCTCGAGCACCGCGAGCTGCTGCGGGCTCGCCACCTTCGAGCCGGGCAGCATCCCGAGGCGCGGCACCTCGGTGAGCTTGGGGTTGAGCACCAGCGCCTCGGGCAGCATTGCGAGCAGCTTGATGGCGCCGGCGTTGCGGCGGTCCGTGCGGTCGAGGATGAAATCGCCGTCGCCGGGGTTCGTCTCGGTGAACACGAAGGTCGCCTCGTTCCCCTTGTAATCCTTGGGCAGCAGCGCCTTCTCGTACTTCCACACCTCGTTCATGCCGGCGCCCTCGCCGCGTCCGCTGCGCTCGCCGGTGAGCGCAGCGAGCTCCCCGGGACGGTACGTCTGGCGCTGCGAGTACTTGCCGAGCAGGATCAGCACACGGCCGCGGTCCGACAGCGAGCCCCTGGTCGAGCCGAAGGAGAAGTGCTTGTCGGCCGCCTCGACCCGCATGTCGAAGTCGGATTTGAACTCGTTGCGCGGCGTTGCCAGGTCGGGGTCGCGTTTGGCCCAGAACAGCTCGATGAACGCCTTCGCCTCGGCATCGGTCCTGATCTGCTCGTAGGCCTTGTGCTCGGCCTTCGTCATCAGGAAGCCGGCCGGCGTTTCAGGGAAGGCGCTGAGCTCCGGTGAGAGCTGGGCGCCCGCCACGGTCGCGGCGGCCCATGCCGCCAGGGCGAAGGGAAGGGATACGAAACGCATGGAATGCTCCTCGTTTCCGCCCCGCGCGGTCGCCGCCGGGGCCGCGCAATGATACTCCAACTCCCTCACAGCGGCGGTCTCACCGCCGCCGCGAGGGAGTTGACAGGGAACAAGTTAAGCGGCGCCTTCCGCACACCGCGGCACAAGTGGCTGAGGCAGCGCGGCTTGGTTGTGAAGGAAAACACAAGACCGGCCGGAGTGCTCTCACGTGTCCATGGCTCCACGCCTCGTGCCTCAGAAGGGATTGCCGAGCGCCAGGAACAGCTCGCCGCGGCTCTCGCCCGGCTCGCGGTCGAGCTTCCAGCCGTACTCGAGGCGAATCGGGCCGACCGGCGTCTCCACGCGCAGTCCGAAGCCGGCGCCCCAGCGCAGGTCGGCGGCGCGCACGTCGCCGCGCGACGCCCAGACGTTGCCGGCGTCGACGAACACGCCGCCGCCGAAGGCGCCGTAGATCGGGAAGCGCCACTCGACGCTGCCCAGCGCGATCGCGGCGCCGCCGACGGGGTCGAACTCGCTGGGCAGGCAGTCGGGCTGCTCGGCGGGGCAGATCAGGGTCTTGCCGGGAATGCCGAGCAGGTCGGTGGCGAAGGCGCGGTGCGAGATGCGGCCGCCGCCGAAGTAGCGCACTGCGATCGGCACCGCGAGGTTGTCGCACCCCGACGGTGAGTCCTCGACGTCGCACGGCCCGTCGACCGCCGGCCGCGGCCAGATGACGCCGCCGCGCAGGCTTCCCGCGGCGACGCCGCCGAGGACTGGCACGAAGCGGGCGACGGACACCGACAGCTTCTCGAACTCGGCCTCGCCGAGGAACCACTTGAAGGCGAGCTGGAGCTGGGCGCTGGCGAAGGTGCCGCGCCGCGGGGTGAAGACGTCGTCGCGCGTGTCCCACTCCAGGATCGGGGTGATCGACGTCAGGCGCACGTCCTGCTGGTCGCGCTCGAGCTCGGAGAGGATCTCGTCGGGGGCGTTCGAATCGACGATCTGGTAGTCGTAGCGCAGCAGCCGCCGCCACGGCCGCGCCTGGACGTCGCCGGCCTGCACCCACATGCCGCGGCGGAGCAGGTCGAAGCTCGGGTAGTACTCCTCGGTCCGGTAGACCGTGGTCCAGTTGGGAAACCCGATCAGCCCCACCTTGCCGGTCTCGCGGTAAGAGACCTCGACCATGCGCTGGCGGTCGGAGAGGCGCCCCTGGAACGCAACGATGCCAGCCCGCCCCAGGACGTTGGTCTCCGACCACGACGCCGACAGCCGCAGGCGTTCGACGGTGTCCCAGCCGAGGCCGAAACCGAACGCACCGGTCGGCGCCTCGGCGAGGTCGAGGACCCAACCGCGGGACGCGCCGGCGTCCTGGCCGGGGATGGGTCGCAGCGCCGCCCGTTCGAACACGCCCAGGCCGAGCAGACGCCGTTGCACCGCGAGCTGCTCGCTCGGACCGAGCGGCATCCCGGGCGCGACGCGCGCAACCCTCTCGACCACCGAGGGCCGCGTCCTGCCCAGGCCCGCGACGACCAGGTTGCCTACCCGCACCGGGGCGCCGGGATCGGCGGCGACGCGTACCGCGCAGGCGCCGGCGCTGCACTCGCTCGCCACCTCGACGCGCGCGTCGGCCCAGCCGGCATCCTGCAGCGCCAGAAGCACCGCGGCCCGGGTGCGCGCTTCCCGCTCGGAACTCCACGGCCCGCCGGCCGCCAGCGGCAGCTCGCCGAGCGCGATCCCGGCCGGCACGCCCCCGACGGCGATCGCCGCGACGGTGCGCCGCTCGCCCTGCGCCACGGGCAACTCGATCACGACGCCGCCGTCCTCGGCGAGCAGCCGCGGGGCGCCCACCTCGGCGTCCGCGAACCCTTCCTCGCGCAGCGTCGACCGCAGCGACTCGGCGTCCGCGGCGAGCGACGCGGCATCGATCGGCTCGCGCCCCCACCACCAGGGGTGGCCGCGGCGGGCGCCGATGCGCTCGCGCAGCGTCGCCGCGTCGATCGCCGCAAGCCCGGGGAACCGCACCTCGCGGATCGCACGCCGGTCTCCCTCGCGGACCAGGATCCGCAGCGTCCGCTGCCCGTCGCCGCCGCCGATCTCGCCGCTCACCTGTGCGAGCAGGCTCCCCCGCCGCTGCAGGAACGACTGGACACGCGCCACCGCGAGGTCGAGCGCCGCCTCGCTGAACGGCTCCTCGCCGCGCAGGAACACGAGCGCCTCCTGCTCGAGCGCCTTGCTGTGCTCGATCCCCTCGAGCTCCAGGCGCCAGTGCTCTCCGAGCCGCACTGCGAACGACACCGCCGCGCCGCCGGCGCCGGCCGCCACCGACGGGGCGTCGACGTCGGACTCCCAGAAGCCGTCGCGGCGCAGCGAGACCAGCAGCCGGCGCCGGGCCCGCTCCAGCCGCGCCTCGCTCGCCCGCTCTCCCTGATCGAGCCCCGTGCGCCTCCAGAGCTCCTCCTCGGGCATCGCCGCGCCCGTCGCCGCCAGCGAGCGCACCGTGAGCTCCTCGCCGAGCCGCACCGCGAGCGAGACGCGCACCGCGCCGCGCGCCACGTCGAACTCGAGCCCGGGATCGATCGCGGCGTCCAGGAACCCGCGCGCGCGCAGCCCTGCGCGCGCCCGCTCGACCCCCTCCTCGAACGCGGCCACGCGCAGCAGATCGCCCTCCCTGACCCCGAGGTCCGCGAGGACCGGCGCGCGCTCCCGCCGCGGCACGCCGGCAAGCGCAATCTCGGTCACCCGCGAGGCGAGCTGCAGGCGCACGTCGAGCGCCGCGCCGCTGGGAGCCTCGCGCACGTGAACCGTGACGTCCTCGACGGCGCGCGAGGCGATCAGGGCCTGTACGCCGCGCCGGATCGCCGCGCGCGACAGCGGGTCGCCGGGCGCGACGCCGAACGCGCGGCCGAGGTCGGCGAGCGCCGCGGCGTGGGGCGGAGCGAACGTCACGGAGACGACCTCGGCCGGTCCCCAGGCGAACGCTGCCGCCAGCGCGCAGCTCAGTAGCGGCGCAGCCACTTCACCTCCAGCGACACCGACGAGTCGGTGTCGCGGGTCGCCTCGAGGAACAGGCCGGGGCCGAGGCGCCAGCGGCTCACGATCACTTCCTGCCGGTTGGAGTCGAGGGTGGTCGACAGCGTCACCGACCAGTCGCGGGTGATCTGCTTGGCGACCGTGAGCCGGGCCGTCGGGTTGCCGGTCTCGCCCGCGGTCACCGGGTCGACGCGGAGCTGGTCGAGCGAGAGGAGCGAGCGGGCGCGGCTGGTGACCGCGCCGGTAAGCTGCTCGGTGAGGAACGTCGACGCCGCGGCGCCGGCCTGCACCTGGCCGACCTCGTCGACGCGGCGGCCGACCGACAGCAGCGCGATGATGTCCATCTCGGGCAGCGGCGGCGTCGACGAGAACGTCGGCGTCAGGCGTTCAAGGGTGCCGGTGACGGCGACGCCGATGTCCCAGCTCTGGACCGTCGTGTGCCCGACGATGTCGAGGAAGGGGTCGATCGCGTCGGGGCGGGTGAAGGTGACGACCGCGCGGTCGAGCTCGTAGCGGACGCCGGACATCTCGAGCTCGCCGCCGGGGAGCATCTCGAGGCGGCCGAGCACGCCGGGGTGCGCCGAGGTGCCGACGATGCGCAGCTCCCCGCGCGCCGCCAACCGGGCCAGCGGCATGTTGACCTCGAACGTGCCGGGCACCTCGACGCGCAGGTTCAACCGCACCGCCCCCTCCTCGGCCGCGCTGCGGACCGGCGCCATCATCTCCTCGAGGATCAGCTTGTGCAGGGACAGCTCGCGCCGGTAGACGGTGCGCAGCAGCGTGGTGTCGCCGCTCACCGAGAGGCGGTCGAGCGGTCCGACGATCCGCAGCTCGCCAGCGAGCACGGGAGTGAGGCCGGGGATCAGCGGCCACCGTACCCGGCGGGCATGAACCGCCAGGTCGAGCTCGACCTCCGGGGTGACGACCACCCGGCCGTCGCACGTCCCTTCCCCGCCCCCGAGCTGGAACTCGACGCCGGACAGCGCGATGACCTCGGGCACGAACTCGAACACGCCGTTGATGCCCGTCAGCGGCGCGGGCAGGCCAGGAAGCGTGAGCGACCCGTTCTCGACCCGCGCCACGCCCTCGAAACGCGGCGCCGCGTCGGTGCCGAGCACCTCGCCGAGCAGCTCCACCCGGCCGCGCGGGTTGCCGCCGCGGAACACCAGCCCGAGCAGCGCCGCCGGGAGCTCGCCGGCGACGTTGCCGGCCAGCGTGCCGTCGGCGCGGCGCGTGCCGCGTACGAACAGCGATGAGCGCGGTCCGGCCAGGCGCACGCCGTCGAGCGTGACCTCGGCGCCGGCCACCGTGAACCGAGCCGGCTGCGCCAGCGTCGCGCGCTCGCCCTCGACCTCGAGCGCCAGCGCGCGGATCTCCCCCTCGACGTGCGGCTCGCGGCCGCGCGCGAAGGTGAGCTGTGCCCGCCCTTCCAGCTCGCCGTCGACCGGCAACTCGCCTCCGAGCAGGTCCCCGGCCGCCAGCCGCCACGACGCCACGGCGAAGTCGAGAGCGCCGCCGAAGCCTCCCGCCGACTCGCGCAGCGTGCCGCCGACGCGCCACACGCCGGGGCGTTCGAGCGCGACCACCAGGCCGCGGCGGTCGAGGTCGACGTGGCCGGCGGCCCCCCCGGCGCTGGCGACCTGCAGCGTCCCCGCCGGGCTGTCGAAGGGGAACTCGCCGTGGAACGAGCAGTCGAGGGCGCCGCCGACGAGGCGGGCGAGCGGCGGCGAGACCGCGTCGAGACCGAACGACGCGAGGCGCGCGTCGATACGCGCTGTGCCCGCCGCGAAATCGACGAGGACGCCGGCGGAGAACGGCCCCACCTTCAGGTCGCTGACCGCAACGACGCCCGAGGCGACGTCGATGCGGCCGGCGCCGTCGCCGAACGGCGCCCCGGCGAGCGACACCGAGCGCAGGCGCAGCGCCGCCTCCGCGCCCGGCGACGCCAGCGGCCCCCACACCCGCCCGGTGAAATCCACCCGCCCGCGCACCGGCGCCGGCACGCCGCCCCACGCCGCCAGCCGCTCGAGCGGCACGTCCCGCCCGCGCAGCGCCAGCGCCAGCTCGTTGCCGTGGGCGAAGTCGAGCGATCCCTCGCACGCCACCCGGCCGGAACCGACCAGCACCTCGCCGCTTTCGACGTTCACCACGCCGCCGCCGATGCGCAGCAACCCCTCCAGACCGTCCGCCGCCATCGGCCCGAACGACACCGGCGCCACCGCCACGTCGCCGACCACCGCGAGGTCGTGGAACGGGCCGCGCAGCCTGAGGTCGAGCGACGCCTCGCCGACCAGCGGCGACGGCAGGACGTCCTCGCCCACCCAGCCGCGCAGCAGCCGCGCAACCGTCGCCACCGGAACTCGGTCCACCTGCACCGACCACGACGGGACCCACGACCCGATCGCCAGGCGTCCCTCCCAGCGCAGCGACGCGCCGGCGATCGCGGCGCGCTCGCTCGCGATCGCCAGGGCGCCGTCGCGCGCGAGGGAAACCACGATCTGGCCGGCGATCGGGACCTCGCCCGGGCGCGCCGCGAGCTGGGCGATGCCGGTGCCCAAGCCCTCCTTGATGCGTGCGCCCTCCCACCCGACGTCGGCGGTGAAGCGCACGCCGGCGGCGAGCCCGGCGGGATCGACGCCGAGCGCCTGCAGGAACCCGGCCGCCGACACGCCGTCGCCGCGCGCCGCAATACGGTGCGACCACGGCGGGCCGAGCGGGGCGAGGGCGTACGAGCCCTCGACGGTACCCCCCGCGAAGGTGGCATGCGCCAGCGACGCTTCGACGCCGTCGCGCGTGACGTGCACCTCGCCCTCGGCGTCGGTCAGCTCGAACGACAGCACGCGGGCGCGCGGCGCTGTCACCTCGGCGTCGAGCCGCAGCTCCCCCGCCGCCATCGCGGCCGTGACGCGCGCCGACGCCTCGCCGGCGAGTCCGGCGCCGATCCGCAGCGCGCGGTCGAGCGCCGCGAGGTCGGCGCGCAGCGTGCCCGCCGCGCTCGCCGCCCCCGCGGCGATCCCGCCGCGCAGGTCGGCTTCCCACCACCCGCCGGTCGCGCGCAACCGGCGCACCTCCCACCCCGTTTCGGTCCGGCGGCCCCACGCCGAGAAGGCGGCGGCGATCGGCTCGATCCCGGGGACGCGCACCTCCAGGCGGCCGGCCTGCGCGACGACCGCCGTCATCGGCCGGCGCCCGCTGCCCGCCCAGCGCACCTGGACATCGCTGGCCTCCAGCGAGATCCCACCGGGCAGGTCGAGGCGATCGAGCGTGAGGTCCTCCACGGCGAGCTGGCGGACGGTGACGCCGATCCACGGCTCGCGCGTCTCGCCGCCGCGGCCGGCGCGCTCGACGGACGCCGAGATCCGCACGCCGCGCAGGCGGAGCTGGCTGAGGACGACCTCACGCTCGCCGAGACGCACCTGGCTCAGCCCCACCTCGACCGCTTCCGCCCGTCCGACCACGCGGCCGGGAGCGCCCAGCTCGACCTCGCGCAGCGTCAGGCGCGGCGGCAGCAGCGTCACCCGGGCATCGGCGATCGACACCGGTTGGCGCAGCACCAGTGTGAGCCGGGCGCCGAGGTTCCTGGCGATCCAGGCCCGCGCCGCCGGCCGTTGCGCCAGGCGCAGCAGCACGGTGCCGAGTGCGAGCCAGCAGGCGATCGCCAGCAGCACCGCCGCCGCCGTGCGGGTGACGTGGGGCCTCCGCGGCGACAACCTCACCCCTCCCGCTCGCCCCACTTGAGCTTCTTGTGGAGGATCGAGAAGAAGCCCGATGAGCGTTCGCGGACAAGCGAGAGAGGCTCGGCCGACCGGCTCACTGCGACCGACATCCCCGGGGTGAACGGAAACCCGCGCTGGCCGTCGAGCGTGAGGTAGACCTCGGCCTCGCCGGCTTCCAGGTAGGCGCGCACGCGCGACGCCGGCGGCACCACCAGCGGGCGGTCGGTCAGCGTGTGCGAGCAGATCGGAGTGATCAGCAGCGCCGACAGCGCCGGGTGCACGATCGGACCGCCGGCCGACAGGTTGTAGGCGGTCGAGCCGGTCGGCGTGGCCAGTATCAGCCCGTCTCCCCGGTAGCGCGTGAGGAACTCGCCGTCGACGTCGACGGCGATCGAGACGATGCGCGCAAGCGCCGCCTTGGTGATCACGACGTCGTTGAGCACCTGGTAGGAGCGCTCGCCGTTGCCCCCGGCGACCTCGACCTGCAGCCTCTGCCGGCGCTCCACCTCGGCGCGGCCGGCGAGCAGGTCGTCGAGCAGCTCGAAGGTGCGTTCCGGCGCGTGCTCGGTCAGGAAGCCGAGCGTGCCGAGGTTGACGCCGCCGACCGGCACCGAGGCCGGGCAGCCGCGCGTCACCGAGAGGAACGTGCCGTCGCCCCCGAGGACGACGACGGCGTCGACCTCGCGGCCGAGCAGCGCGCGCGGCGGGCCCGACGGCACGCCCAGGGCCGGCGCCGACTCGCTGTCGGCGACGCCGGCCACGCCGCGCGCCGCCAGCTCGGCGAGCACGCGCCGCCCGAGCGCCACGGCGGCGGGGTTCGAAGTCTTGACGACGACGCCGACACGCTGCGGTGGGGCGAGGTGAGCGGCTCGATCCATCGCGCAATTCTACTCGCGGCCGGCGCCGCGGCGGCGGCGCCGGCGCGGCGCCCCGCGGTCATCGCCCGGCGAGCAGCCGGACCACCTCGCCGGACTCCGGGAAGCGTCCGGCCTGGTGCTTCGAGAACACCAGCCGGCCGTCGGCACGCACGTCGAAGATGCCGCCCGACCCGCGCAGCAGCTTCACCTCGGCTCCGTAGGCCTGCTTCAGCTCGGCCGCCAGACCGGCGGCCCGCGGTTCGTAGTTTCAGGTCACGCAGTAGGTGATCTCGACACGCATCCGCACCCTCCAGCACCCGGGAGTCTACGCCGGTCCCGCCGCACGCGCCCCGTGCCGCAGCGCGCCGGCTGCCGCGGCGGCCATGCAGAACACGCCGGCCGCGGCCGCCGTGGCCGGGGCGCCCGCCCGTTCCGCCAGCCAGCCCGCCGCGATGCCGCCGACCGGCGACATCCCCACGAAGATCCAGAAGTAGATCGACATGACGCGGCCGCGCAGCGCCGGCGGCGCGCTGGCCTGCAGGAACCCGTTGGTGGTCGAGAGCTGCAACGCCACGGCGAATCCGATCACCACCATGACGAGCACGGCGGGCCGGAGGTCGCGCATCAGCGCGAGGGCGACCAGGCCGGCGCCGAGCGTCCCCTGCCCGGCGAGGACGCGCAGCGGCGCGGCGGGCGTGCCGCTCCCGGCCGCCGCCCGCAGCGCGCCGAGGATGGCGCCGATCCCCGCGCCGGCGAGGAGCAGTCCGTACGCGTGCACGCCGCCTCGGAGCACGTCGCGCGCCACCACCGGCAGGAGCGTCGAGTACGAGAGGCCGACGGTCGACGTCACGGCCACCACCAGCAGCATCGCGCGCACCGCCGGCGCCGAGAAGGCGAAGCGCACCCCGGCGGCGAGCTCGTCGCGCCACGAGGTGGCGGCGCGCTCTGGCCGCTCCCCGGGCGGCAGCGTGAGCAGGGCCGCCAGCACCGCGCCATAGCTCACGGCGTTGACTGCGAAGCAGACGCCCTCTCCCCAGGCAGCGACCACGAGTCCCGCGACCGCCGGCCCGACGATGCGGGCCGCGTTGAACGCCGAGGCGTTGAGCGATACCGCGCTCTGCAGGTCGTCGATGCCGACCATGTCGACCTGGAGGATCTGGCGCGCCGGCATGTCGAAGGTGTCGACCGCTCCCTGGACGAGCGCGACGGCCAGGATGTGCCAGGCCTGGACGTGCCCGGAGAGGGTGAGCGCGGCGAGCGCCGCCGCCTGCAGCATCCCGAGCGCCTGCGTCGCCAGCACGAGCGGCCGCCGCGGCAACCGGTCGGTGACCACCCCGGCGACCAGCGCTCCGAGCAGCGACGGCCCGAAGCGCGCCGCCGACAGCATCCCGAGCGCGAGCGGCGAGTCGGTGAGGCGGTAGAGCAGCCACCCCTGCGCCAGCGTCTGCATCCAGCCGCCGGTCACCGAGATCGCCTGGCCGGCCCAGTACACGCGGAACGGCCGGTGGCGCATCGCCCGGAAGGCGCCGCGCCAACGCATCGCCACCCAGCCTCTCACGCTGCCACGGTAGCAGCCTGCGCCGCCGGCGAGAACCGCCGTCCTCACACGGGCGCTTGGCCGCCGCATGGACGTCGGGCCCCGGCGCACGCCGAACGCCGCGCCGGGGCCCGAGAACCGGCTCGCGCTGCGGCTACTTCTGGATCTTCTCCTCGAACACCAGGTTGGGGAAGCGCGCCTGCAGCACCTCGCGCACCTTCTTCACATTGTCGTTGCTGCCCGTGTCGGAGCCCACGTCGCGGAACGCGTAGTCCTTGCCCTTGAAGATCTTGAAGCCGATCTCGAAGCAGAAGCTGCCGCCCGGCAGCGGCTGGCACTTCAGCCATGCGCGCTCGAGAGCGGTCACCTTGGCCGTGAAGTTGGACTTGGCGTCGGTGGCGCTCGCCCAGATCAGATCGTCGCCCTTGAAGGTGAGCTTGCCCTGATGGTCCTTCGACAGGAAGGTGCCGCGCATCAGGAGCAGGCCGTCGATCACGGCGTCCGTGGCGGCCTTGGGCGGGGCTGCGGCCCCTGCCGGCACGGCGCCGGCGGCGGCGGCCGTCGCCGCGCCGCCCGCCGCGGCCGTGGACATCCAGGCGGCGACGACGGCGTCGGGCACCCGGTTCTCCTTGAGGTAGATGAGGTCGTTCGGCGACAGCGGTTTGACATCCGGACTCTGCTTGATGAGGTCGATCAGCAGCGACTCGGTCACGCCGCTCTGCACCAGCTTCACGACCTTCGTCAGGTTCGGGTTGTCGGGCTGCAGCGGCAGCGGCGCCGGCAGCGCCTTCGCCTGCAGCGCCGTGATCACCGTCTCGGGAATGCCGGCGGCGCGCAGCTTCTCGATGCCGCCGGGCGGAATCGGCGCCACGGTGTTGGCGGGGTCGTTGATCTTCTCGACGATCTTCTCCGGAGGCGCACCGAAGCTGTGCGCGGCGATGATCTTGTCGATGGTGAGCTCCTCGGCGAACGCGGAGACCGCTAGAAGGAGCGCGACGGCGTACACGAGCTTGCGCATTTCTGGTTCCTCCTTGGCATGGAGCGATCGTACCACTCGGGGGCGGAAAGAGGCAAGGACAACCGGGATCGGACGATGAGCATGAGTCTGAATCGGTGTCCTCGCTGCCGGCCCCGGCGCGCGCCGCGGCGGCGTTCTAATGGAGTGGTTCGGAGGAGCGGTCTCGCGGCCGCCGCGGGCGCCGGCGTGCCTCCGGCCCCTCCCCCCTGGAGCGCCGGCAGCCTTGCCCGGCCGCCGGGGCGCCGCCGCCACAGCAGGTCGGCGCGGCATGCGACGACGTCCTACTGGCCCGCCTCGGCCCGCCCGCGGCGCGGCTCGCAGCGGCCGGGCGAGCATCAGGAATCTGGCGCGCAGGATCTCGGAATCGCGAAACGCGGCGGGCTCTTGACACTCCTTCTTTCGCCTCTATCATCGAGGACAAGTCATCCGTTTCCACCGGGCAGGGGCAGACCCGCTCGAGTGACACGCCGGTGCAGGAAGCGCTCGGCCTCGCGCCGAGGGGGGTCGAGTCGGCGGCTCGCAGGGGGGGACAGCAACGGGCAGGCAGGAGAAGGGGGAACCATGCGAAGGAGAGTCGGTGATGCGGGTTCATCGTGGGGGGTGCGGCTGGTGTGCCTGGGCGGCGCTTTGTGTGCGGCGCTTCTCGCCCCGCAGGCGCGGGCCGTCGACCTCTCGTCCGGCGAGTTTCGCCTCAACCTCGACACGACGGTGACCTGGGGCGCGGCCTACCGCACCTCGAGCCGCGACATGCGGCTCATCGGTCTCGCGAACGGAGGCACGGCCTACTCGGTCAACGGCGACGACGGCAACCTCAACTTCGAGAAGGGCATCTACAGCAACACCATGGGTCTCACGGTCGAGGTCGAGATGTCGTACAAGAACGTCGGCGCCTTCGTCCGCGGGCGCGGGTTCTACGACTACGAGATGGAACAGGAGGACCGCGAGCGCACCCAGCTCGGCGACGACGCGCTCGAGCGCGTGGGCAGCCGCGCGGAGCTCCTCGACGCCTTCGCCTGGCTGAAGCTCAACGTCATGAACCTGCCCCTCGAGATCCGCGCCGGCAAGCAGGTGCTGAGCTGGGGCGAGAGCACGTTCATCCAGAACAGCATCAACGTCATCAACCCGGTGGACGTGAGCGCGCTGCGGGTGCCCGGCGCCGAGCTGCGCAACGCCCTCCTCGGCGTCCCGATGGTCTCCTTCTCGCTTGGAACCAGCGAGAACACGACGCTGGAGGCGTTCTACCAGCTCGCATGGGAGCAGACCTGGATCGACCCGCCGGGCTCGTACTTCTCCACCAACGACTTCGCCGGCGTCGGCGGCACGCACGTCTTCCTCGCCTTCGGCAGCTTCGGCGACATCGCGGCGCCGCCGTTCTTCGCCGATCCCGACCTCGGCCGCCCGTTCCTCGGCGTGCCGCGCGCCGCCACCGTCGAGCCCGATGACAGCGGCCAGTACGGCGTGTCGCTGCGCTGGCTGGTGCCGGCGTTGAACAACACCGAGCTGGGCTTCTTCTTCATCAACTACCACTCGCGGCTCCCGGTGGTGAACGGCCGCACCGGCACGCTCCAGGGCGCGCTGGCGGCGCAGCCCGCCGGCCAGCGCGCGGCGGGACGGGTCTACGCGTACTTCGGCGTGCCGCCCGGCGCCAGCCCGCAGGTCGACGCGATCGCCCAGCAGGCGGCCTCGGCGGCGGCGACCGACGCCTACGCCTCGACCGCGCGCTACTTCCTCTCCTATCCCCAGGACATCAAGCTGTACGGCGTCAGCTTCAACACCCAGCTCGGCACCTCGGGGATCGCCCTGCAGGGAGAAGCCTCGTACCGCGAGAACGCGCCGCTCCTGGTGGACGACGTCGAGCTCCTGTTCGCCGCGCTGTCGCCGATCTCGGCCGGTCTGGCGGCGACCAACCAGGTGAAGCCCGGCGGCGTCCCGTTGAACACCAACATCGACGGGTACATCAGGCGGCCGGTCGGCCAGGTGCAGGCGACCGCGACGAAGGTCTTCGGGCCCGGGTTCCTGCGCGCCGACCAGACCGTCGTCGTGGCGGAGGCCGGGATAACCCACGTGTTCGACATGCCCAGCCAGAAGGTGCTGCGCCTCGAGGGGCCCGGCACCTACACCAGCGGCAACCCGATCCACGCCGGAACGGGGGGAGCACACGCCGGCAAGCCGTACGAGGACGACAGCCACTTCGCCGACGCCAGCTCGTGGGGGTACCGCATCGCGGGCAGACTCGAGTACAACAACGCGATCGGCGCCATCAACCTGATCCCGCGCATCGCCTGGTCGCACGATGTGAACGGAGTCTCGCCGGGCCCCGGCGGCAACTTCGTGGACGGGACCGAGGCGCTGACGGTGGGTTTGACCGGCACCTTCCAGAACACCTGGGAGGTGGACCTGTCGTTCACGGAGTATGCCGGTGCAGGCCGCTACAACCTGATCAACGACAGAGACTTCATGGCGCTGACCGTGAAGCTCGCCTTCTAGGGGAAGGGAGGACCGCTCATGTCACGAAGGACGCTCGCAGTCACGCTCGGCCTCGCACTCGTCGCGGTGTGCGCGGCGTGGGTCGCGGTCGCGGAGCTCACGCCCGCCGAGATCGCACGGCTCGGCGCCGACCTCACTCCCCTCGGAGCCGAGAAGGCCGGCAACGCCGCAGGCACGATCCCTCCCTGGGACGGGGGGATCAAGACGCCGCCTCCCGGGTACAAGCCCGGCGACCACCACCCCGATCCCTACGCCGCCGATGCGGTCACGGTGACGATCACGGCGGCCAACATGGCAACGTACGCCGACAAGCTGACCGCCGGGCACCAGGCGATGCTGAAAGCCTACCCGTCGTTCAAGATGATTGTCTACCCGACGCACCGCAGCGCCTCGTACCCGAAGCGCATCTACGACATGACCGTGAAGGTGGCAGCCACGGCGAAGCTGGCCGAGGGCGGCAACGGGGTCACGGGCGCCATCATCGGCTACCCGTTCCCGATCCCCAAGAACGGTCTCGAGGTGATCTGGAACCACCTGCTCCGTTACCGCGGCGAGACCGCCTCGCGCCGCGTCAGCCAGGCCGCGCCGACGCGCGGCGGCAGCTACACGCTGGTGGACTTCACCGAGGAGTTCTCGTTCCTCTACAGCCAGGAGGGCGCCACCGAGCAGTCGATCGGCAACAAGATCCTGTTCTTCAAGCAGGAGGTGTTGGCGCCGGCGCGCCTGGCCGGCGGCATCCTGCTCGTCCACGAGACGCTCGACCAGGTGAAGGAGCACCGCAGCGCCTGGGTGTACAACCCCGGCCAGCGCCGCGTCCGCCGCGCGCCGAACATCGCGTACGACAACCCCGGCACCGCCTCCGACGGCATGCGGACGTCGGACCAGCTCGACATGTTCAACGGCGCGCCGGACAAGTACGAGTGGAAGCTGATCGGCAAGAAGGAGATCTACGTCCCGTACAACAGCTACAAGCTCCACTCCAAATCGCTCAGGTACAAGGACATCCTGACGCCCCTACACATCAACCCGGAGCACTGCCGGTACGAGCTGCACCGCGTCTGGGTGGTCGACGCGACGCTCAAGCCGGGCGAGCGCCACATCTACCAGCGCCGCACGTTCTACTTCGACGAGGACTCGTGGCAGATCCTGCACGTCGACCAGTACGACAACCGCGGCCAGCTCTGGCGGGTCTCCGAGGGCCACGTCATCAACTACTACGATCAGCCGACGCTGTGGACCACGCTCGAGGTGCACACCGACCTGCAGGCCGGCCGCTACCTCGCCAATGGACTCGACAACGAGAGCACGATGTACGACTTCGCGATCAAGCGAACCGCCGAGGACTTCACCCCGGGCGCCCTGCGGCGCGAGGGAACGCGGTAGAGAACGGCTGCCGCGCAGGGGGCCGGACCGCCACAGCGGCCCGGCCCTCCTCTTCGGCACGCCCCGCGGGGGATCCGATGACGACTTCTCTGCACGCAGGGCGCCCGCCGGCTTCCGAGGAACGGACGGCCGGCGGCGCCTGCCGCCGACAAACCCGACGCCAGCGACCACGCGCCGCGGGAGGGGCGGCGCGCGCCGCCGCCGTGGCGGCGCTGGCCGCACTGGTCATCGCCGCCGCGCTGCCGGGCTCCGCTGCGGCCGCCGACGTCGCCGTCGCACCCGCCGTCAGGGCGAGGCTGGCGGCGCGCTCGCTGCTGCTCGACGTCGCCGCAGCCGGCGACCGGCTGGTCGCGGTGGGCGAGCGCGGCCACATCCTGTGGTCGGACGACAGCGGCGCCACGTGGACGCAGGCGGACGTGCCGACCAACGTGACGCTGACCGGCGTCTTCCTCCTCGACCGCAGCACCGGCTGGGCGGTCGGCCACGACGCCGTCGTGCTGCGCACGACCGACGGCGGCCGCACCTGGGAGCTGCAGCGCAGCGCGCCCGAAGAGGAGCGCCCCCTGTTCGACATCCACTTCGCGGATGCCGCGCACGGCCTCGCGGTCGGCGCCTACGGCGCCTTCCTGGTCACCGCGAACGGCGGCGCCACCTGGGAGGAGCGCCCGATCAGCGACCTCGACGTGCACCTCCATCATGTCGCGAGGGCCCCGTCGGGGACGCTCTATATCGCGGCCGAGTCCGGCTCGCTGTTCCGGTCGGACGACGGCGGCGAAAGCTGGCGGGAGCTCGACGCACCGTACGACGGCTCCTTCTTCGCCACCGTCCCCCTTGGCGGGGATTCGCTGCTCGCGCTCGGCCTGCGCGGCCACCTGTACCGCTCCGACGACGGCGGCCGGCGGTGGGCGGCGATCCCGACCGGCACCGAGGCGATGCTCACCGACGGCATCGCGCTCGCCGGCGGCCGCGTCGTCATCACCGGCCTGGCCGGGGTGCTGCTGGTCAGCGACGACGGCGGGCGCACGTTCGCGCTGCGCCAGCAGGCCGCTCGCCTCGGCAACGTCGCGATCGCGGCGGCGGCCGACGGCACGCTCGTGACCGCCGGCGAGTCCGGCGTGCGCCGGCTCGCGGCGTCGGACCTCGCCGGGAAGGGCGCGGGTGCGCCGGAAGGGAGCCGCCCATGACCGCCCTCCTCGAGCGGATCATCTTCTCCCACCGACGCCTGGTCATTGCGGCGTTCATCGCGATCACCGCCTTCATGGCCTTCCAGGCCTCGCACCTGCGCATCGACGCGGGCTTCGCCAAGCTGCTGCCGCTGAAGCACGAGTACATGAAGACGTACATGAAGTACCGCGACGAGTTCGGCGGCGCCAACCGGGTGCTCATCGCGCTGCGCGCCCGCGAGGGCGACATCTTCACGCCGCAGTTCCTCGAGGTCCTGCGCGCGGCCACCGACGACGTGTTCTTCATCCCGGGCGTCGACCGCACGCGCGTCAGCTCGCTGTTCACTCCCAACGTCCGCTTCACCGAGGTCGTGGAGGACGGCATCTCCGGCGGCAACGTGATCCCCGACGACTTCGAGCCGACCCCGGAGGGGATCGCGCAGGTCCGCAAGAACGTGCTCAAGTCGGGAATCGTCGGCCGCCTCGTGGCCAACGACTTCTCGGCGGCGATGATCTCCGCCGAGCTGCTCGAGGTGAACCCGAACACCGGGGAACGGCTGGACTACATCGACGTCGCGCGCCAGCTCGAGGCGGTGCGCGCCAAGTACTCGGGGCACGAGGTCGGCGTCCAGTACGACTACCACATCATCGGCTTCGCCAAGGTGATCGGAGACATCTCGGCCGGCGCCGCGCGCGTCGTGCTGTTCTTCCTGATCGCCTTCCTCGTCACGGCGGTGTTCGTCTACGCCTACTCGCAGTCGATCCAGCTCACGCTCATCCCGCTCGCCTGCTCACTGATCGCCGTGGTCTGGCAGCTCGGCCTCCTCGTCGTGCTCGGCTACGGGATCGACCCGATGTCGATCCTCGTGCCGTTCCTGGTGTTCGCCATCTCGGTCAGCCACGGCGTCCAGATGGTGAGCGCCCACGGCGCCGAGGTCTACGCCGGCGCCACCTCCGAGCAGGCCGCCCGCGGCGCGTTCCGCAGGCTGCTGCTGCCCGGCGGCGTGGCGCTGCTGACCGATACCATCGGGTTCGTCACGATCATGCTGATCGAGATCCGGATGATCCAGGAGATGGCGATCACCGCCTCGCTCGGCGTCGGGGCGATCATTTTCACCGACCTCGTCCTTACGCCGGTGCTGCTCTCCTACGTCCGCCACGACCCGATCTACCCGCTCAAGCTCAAGCGCCGCCACGCTCACATGGACGGCCTGTGGCGCCGGCTGTCGCGCGCCGCCGAGCCGCGCAACGCGGCGGTGATCGTCGCCGTCGCCGCCGTGCTCGCCGCCGCCGGCCTATGGAAGGCTCGGCAGGTGCGCGTCGGCGACCTCCACCGCGGCGTCCCCGAGCTGCACGCCGACTCGGTGTACAACATCGACACCGACGTCATCACCGGCCACTTCTCGATCGGAGTCGACGTGCTCACCGTGATCGTGGAGGCGGCGCCGCAGGCGTGCACCGACTGGAACGCGATGACCACGATCGACGCCTTCGAGTGGCACATGCGCAACGTCGACGGGGTCCAGTCGGTGCTCGGCCTGCCGACGGTCGCAAAGATGATCAACGCGGGGTGGAACGAGGGCAATCCGAAGTGGCGGGTGCTGCCCCGCAACCACTCGGCGATGTCGCAGGCGGTGACCTACATCGACACCTCGACCGGACTGCTGAACGGCGACTGCTCGGTCATGCCGGTGATGATCTTCACAGCGGACCACAAGGCCGAGACCATCGACCGCGTGGTCGCGGCAGTGAAGGAGTTCCGCTCGCGGCACGGCTCCGACACGCTGCGCTTCCAGCTCGCCACCGGCAACGTCGGCGTCATGGCGGCGACCAACGAGGTGGTCGCGGCGGCGCAGTACCCGATGCTCGCCTGGGTGTGGGCGGCGGTGATCGTGCTCTGCCTGGTGTCGTTCCGCTCGGTCGCGGGGACGCTGTGCGTGATCCTGCCGCTCGGGCTGGTGTCGCTGCTCTCGTACGCTCTCATGGCGTTCCTCGAGATCGGCCTGAAGACCTCGACGCTGCCCGTGGTCGCGCTCGGGGTCGGCATCGGCGTCGACTACGGCGTCTACATCTGGGGCCGGATGATCACCATCCGCACCGCCGGCTCGCGGCTCGTCGAGTCGTTCCGCGAGACGTTCACGATCACCGGCAACGGCGTCCTGTTCACCGGCCTGACGCTCGCCACCGGCGTCGCCACGTGGATCTTCTCGCCGTTGAAGTTCCAGGCTGACATGGGCATCCTGCTCACGTTCATGTTCCTCCTGAACATGATCGGCGCCATCGTCCTCCTCCCCGCCCTCGCCCGCCTGTTCCTCAGGCGCCGTCAGCTCCCCGAGTGACCCGCACGCCTGGCGCCGGCCATCCGGCCGGCGCCAGGCGCTCGGCGGCGAAGGGGCGGCCGTGCGCCGGAAAGACGACGCGGGCGCCGAGATCCAGCAGGCGCCGCCAGCTCGCTGCGACGAGCTCGGGCTGGTGCGCGAAGATCCCGAACGAGGGCCGCAGGCACATCGGCGGGCCGTTCATCGCGAGGTCGCCGACGAAAGCCTCGCCGCCGGCGAGCAGCACCGACACCGACCCCGGCGAGTGCCCCGGCGTGGGAACGATGCGTCCCGCCACGCCGTAGGGGGCGAGGTCGAGGCCCGCGTCGTCGATCACGACGTCGGGCTCCGTCGGTGCGAACCGCGCCGTCCGCGAGAGCAGCGGCGCCAGCGCCCACCGCAGGAACCGGCCCCACCGTGTCGACGCCTGCGGCCAGACCCAGGTCCCCGTGCGGACCCACTCCGCGTCGCCGCGGTGCACCGCGAGAGCGCCCGCGAACGCGGCGCGCACCGTTCCGGCCGCTCCGACGTGGTCGAAGTGGCCGTGGGTCGCGATGATCAGGCCGACCTCGGGGCGGTCGCCGAGCAGGCGGCGCAGCTTCCGAACCACGGTCGGCCCCTGCCGCACGCCGCCCGGATCGACGAGGATCGCCCCCCGCTCGCGCACGAGGTAGGTGCTGGTGACGCCGGCGTGCACGGTGTCGATGCGCGGGGTCAAGAACGGCCGCCGGCGGCCGCGAGGCGCAGCGCGTCGAGACCGGCGCGCGCGCGCACGGCGGAAACCCGTTCCGCGACCCACGCCGGCGCGAGCCGCAGGTACCCGGGACCCATGAGCGACATCGTGAGGAGCGGCGACCGCTCGCGTTCGGCCTCGGACAGGAGCGCCATCGCCCTGTCGCGCTCACCGACCGCCGCCCACCCGAGCGCCAGAGCGAACGGCGCCACGTAGCGTTCCCCGGCGAGGCGCTCGGCGCCGGCGAGCACCTCCCGCGCCGCCTCCTCGCGGCCGGCGCGCACCAGCACGGCAGGGAGCGCCAGCACGCTCGCCGCCATCCCCGCGCCGAGGGAACGTCGGAGGAGCTCTGCGGCGGCATCGACACGGCCGAGCATGCCGAGCGAGCATCCCATCCAGAAGTTCGCCATCGGCAGGTCCGGGTCGAGCTCGAGCGCACGTTCGAGCACCGCGACCGCGGCGTCGAACGCCTCGATGCCGACGTACAGGCCGGCCGCCTGGGTGTGCGCGATTGCGGACAGCGGCTCCTCCGCGACCAGGTGCCGCGCCGCCTCCTCCACGCGGCGGCGGCGTCCCATGGCGAGGTGGTGGACACCGAACCCGAAGCCGCTCGTCCAGCTCGGGCGCGGCAACGCGAGCGCCCGCTCGAAGTGGCGGTTGCCGCGCTCCCAGCCCCATTCGGTGTAGTACAGCAGGAGGCCGAGCCAGGCGTGTGCCCCGGCCAGCGTGTCGTCGAGCTGCACCGCACGCTCGGCAGCCGCCCGTGCCCGGGCGAGGCCCGGCGTGACCGGCACCATTCCCCACAGCCCCATGACGCCGAACGTCTCCGCGATCGCCGCGTGCGGCTCGGCGTACCGCGCGTCGAGAGCGATCGCCCGCTCGAGGTGCGCCACTGCCGCCTGCAGCTCGCCCGGACGCCGGCGATTGAGAAGATGCCGGCCGCGCAGGTAGTGGTCGTACGCCTCGCGGCTCGCCGTGCCGCTGCCGGCGAGACGCGTCGCCTCGCCGTCGAGAAGGCGGACCTTCAGGTTCCTCACCACCGCCTCGGCGATCGCGTCCTGGATGGCGAAGACGTCCTCGTCGGCGCGGTCGAAGCGCTCGGACCACAGGTGCATCCCGTCCGCGACGTCGACGAGCTGCGCGGTGACGCGCAGGCGCCCCGCGGCCTTGCGGACGCTCCCTTCGAGCACCGCGCCGACGCCGAGACGGCGGCCGATCTCCCGCACGTCCTCGCGCCTTCCCTTGAACGCGAACGACGAGGTGCGCGCCGCCACCTTGAGTCCGCCGAGCTGCGCCAGCGCGTTGATCAGCTCCTCCGCGATGCCGTCGCACAGGTACTCCTGGTCGCCCTCGGCGCTCATGTCGGCGAACGCGAGCACCGCGACGCTCGGGACCGCGGCCGGGAGCAGCGCCTGTCCCGGGCGGGGCGGCGCCGCCCGCACCGGCTCCGCGGCGACCGGCGCGACGGGGGCGACGACGCGATACCCGCGCTTGGAGATGGTCTCGATGAAGCGCGGCTGCCGCGGCGAGTCGCCGAGCACCCGCCGCAGCTCCGCCACCGCGTGGGAGAGCGTCGCGTCGGCGACGAACTGCCGCCGCCACACCGCCTCGAGGAGCTCTTCGCGCGGCACCACGCGCCCGGCGCGGGCGGCAAGGTAGGCGAGCACGTCCATGGTCCGCGGCTCGAGCTGCACCGTGCGACCGCCCCCCGAAACGCGGTTGAGGCTCGGCTCGACCAGCCACTCGCCGAGCTGGAAGCTGTTCGCACCGCGTTCATCCGGCGCAAGTTCCGGCGGCATCGTGAGAGCAGTATAGTGCGCACCGGTCAAGGGGCGGAACGGCAGCACGCGGCCCTCGCCTGCCGGCTCCCGCATCTCCTGCGCCGCCGCTGCCGCGACACGGTTCGGGACCCTCGCCATGGCTCACCCCCGCGCCTCGGCCCCGGGGCGGCAACCCGCCCCGGGACCGGACCGCCGGGCGCCGTCTACCTGGCCGGGATGTGGATCGGGCCGCCCGAGGCGTTGTCGACCACCGAGGCGTAGGCGAAGTAGCGGGCGCCGGGGGTGCTCGACGTCACGACGGCGTACGCATCGTCGATCGCGTTCAGCGCGGCGGCGCTCACCGCCGGCGATGCCAGATGGTTGAACACGTCGTTCTCCTGGACGTGCGCGTAGGGGGCGAGCGAGAGGGTGGTGTCGCCGACATGGGTGCCGTCGCCCTTGAACAGGCTCACCGCCACCTCGATCGGCGCGCCGGCGGCGTTGACGGCGCCGATGTTGGTGCGCCTCGTGCCGGAGTTCGTGAGGTGGACGATCCTCGCCTCCTGGCCGGCGGCGAGCGCCGCGCTCTCCGCCAGGCCCTCGACAAGCTGGCCCGTCCAGCGGCCGCCCTTCAGGTTGGCGGTGCAGGCCGTCACCAGCAGGTCGCCGTCGTACGACGTGACGCGCAGGGCGCCGGTGCCGGCGAACGCGAACATCGTATCGAGCGCGTCCGCGTAGCGCGCGCTCCTGCCTCCCTCGAGCGCGAACGACCGAGCGGCCGGAGAGGTGTTCGCCCTGCCGGTCTCGAGCAGCTCGACCACGTACGTCGCCTGCACCGTGCCGGGGTTGTGGATGCCGAGCTCGGTTGTCCACGTGCTGCCCCCGAACCCCGTACGGTGCGCCGCCGCTGCCACGTAGCTGGTGCGCGGCACGAAGCGGTAGACGGCGTTGGCGAGCTCGGCGGTCACGTAGAGCGCGCCGTCGTGGCCGACCGCCACGCCGTTGACGAACCCGAACGGCGGCATGACGCCGAACCCCGCCATGCCGAGCGCGAGGCCCGACGCGACGGCGCGCACGGCGCCGGTGGCCGGGTCGACGCGGGAAAGGCGCCTGGCGCTCGCCTCGACGACGAGCAGGGTGCCGTCGCGGTCGACCGCCATCCCTTCCGGACCCTCGAGCCCGGCGGCGACCGGACGCGGCGGCGCGAGCCGGACGCCGTCCGCGACGAGCTGCCACACCATGCCGCTCGCCCAGTCGCTCACCCACAGGTCGTCGGCGGTGGCCGCCAACCCGACCGGCACGAAGATGCTCATCGACGCGTCGGCGAGCGTGGTGCGGCCGCCGGCGCCCGCCCGCGTCACCTTCGCCTCGCCCGCCGCCGTGCCCAGCTCGACGACGACGAGGTCGCCCTGGAACGAGACGGCGTTGATCGGCATGTTGAAGTCGCGGTAGTCCTCCACGACCGCCCCGGTGGCCGCGTCGAGCACCTGCACCGCGGGCGCGGGGAAGAACACGGCGGTGACGAGCCTGTCCCCGGCGGCGGCCGCCGCCGATGCGCCGCCGAACGCCGGCGGGGGCATGAACAGGGAGCGCAGCGTCGAGCGCAGCGCGCCGGTGGCCGTGTCGTACTCCCGCATGCCGAGCATGTTCGGCACGAACAGCGACTCGCCGCCCGGGCGCTGGAGCACCGCCGGCGCCGACGGCATGATCAGCCCCCCCGGGAGCAGCGTGCGCAGCGTCCCGTCAGCCAGCACCTCGGCGACGATGCCGTCGGAGTAGCTCGACACGAACAGCCGGTCGCCGGGACCGATGGCCACGTTGTCGATCCCGAAGTCGAGGTGCGCGATCAGCGCGCGGCTGCCATCCGCGGGATCGACGCGGTAGAGGTTGCCGAGCGGCCGGTCGTTGACGATCAGCTTGCCGGCGGAGTCGAACTTGGCGGTGAACGGCGCCGCGAAGCCTGTCGCCACCGGCTCGAGGGTGGCCGGGGAACGGGTCACGTCGATCCTGACGATCTGCCCTCCGAGCACGCTGGCCCCGTACAGCTTCCCGTCGGGGCCGAACTCGATCCCCTTCAGCCATCCGAGGTTCTGCAGCACCGGCCGGGGCGGGTCGGCGAGCTCCGGGTCGAGCTCGAACAGCGCGTCGGCCCACCAGCACACGGAGACGTAGAGGCGCCCGTCGGCGGCGCGCGCCAGCGGGTTGACGCCGGGGGCGACCATCTGGTGCGAGACGGTCCCGTCGGGCTTGCGCCGGCCGACGTTGCCGGTGAACATCTCGCTCCAGTACAGCGAGCCGTCGGCGCCGAACCCGACATCCTCCGGACCCACGACCCCCTGCTCCGGCCCGAGGAGCCCGATCATCTGGCCGGTCTCCGGGTGGAGCACGACGACTCCGGGCCCGAACGAGGCGACGTAGAGCATCCCGTCCGGGCCGAAGCGCAGGCCGAACGCGCCGGGCAGCGGCGCCCCCGGGACGAACACGTCGGCCGGCCCGGCGGCATCAAGTGGCACGGCCAGGGCCGCGAGGAACGCTGCGGCGACCGCGAGCGCCCGACGCAAGGGAGCGCGGACGTGCCGGGTTCGAGTGAAGGGTGTGCAGATCATGGTCACGATCCTCCTGCGACTCATCATCGGCACGGTGGAGTGGAGAGTCCTGAGGAGTGGATGCCGTCTCGGTGGGGAACATGTGGGGAGCACTGCGCCGGGGAGAGCGCCATGGCCGTCCAGCGATCTCCGACGACGACGGCCGGGCCACGGGTCTCTCGCAGCGCCCGCACGCCGCACTCCGGGTCGCCGATCGAGCGCTTCGACCAGCGGGTCTGACCGCCCCGAGCGCGCCCCCGGGCGGTGGCGCCCGGCGGCAGCGCCCTCGGCGGCCGAGCCTATCGCCGCAGATCGGCGAGGCGGCCGGCGCGGCGCAGCGGGTCGAGCTCGGGGTCGAGCGCGAGGTCGACGCGGTCGAAACCGTACTGGTCGCGGGCGCGCAGCAGCCACGCCGTGCCCTCTTCGAGGTCGTCGGCGAGCAGCCAGGCGCAGGCGATGTTGTAGGCGAGCGTGCCGAGAGCGGGCGCGTCGCCGCGCCGCCACAGCTCGGCCGCCCGCTCGCGCGCAGCAGCCGCTCCGGCGCGATCGCCGGTCCCGAGGCGGGCCCGGTTGAGCGCGAGGAACAGGTACGGCTCCTCCGGCGTCGCCGCGACCAGCGGCTCCAGCACCGCCGCAGCCTCGGCGTGGCGGCCGAGCCCGGCGAGCGCCTCGCCGCGCGCCTGCAGCAGCGCAGCGTCGCTGGGATCGTCGCGGAGCTGCTTCTCCGCCTCGGCGAGGATCGCCTCCCACTGCCGCCGCTGCTCCTCGGACCAGCGCAACAGGCTCGCCCACCACTGCGCCGCCTGGTGGACGACCAGCGGGTCGGTCGGCGAGAAGTCGAGGCGCTTGCGGACCGCGCGCGCGAGCGCCTCGCGCGCCTCCTCGCCGCGGCCGAGCTGCTCGAGCGCCAGCGCCTGATACAGCGGCGGCGGGTGGCGTCTCGGCGACCGCTCCTCCGCCGCCGCTGCGACCGCCAGCGCCTCGGCGAAACGTCCTGCCAGCACCAGGTTGTACGCCAGCTCCTCCCGGGTCGGGCTCCAGTCGGGCTGCCAGCCGGCCGCGATCAGTTTCTCGAGCAGCGGGATCGCCTTCTCCGGCCGGTCCTGGCGGCGGTAGGCGCGCGCCGCCGCGTAGGCGAGCTGCCCGGAGCCCGGGAACGCGGCGCGCGCCTGCTCGATCGCCTGCAGCACCCGTTCCTGGTCCTCGGCGACGATCGCCGCGACCATGTCGGCGAACGCCGCCTCGGCCGGCTCCGGGTGCGCCAGCAGCGCGCGGCCGGCCGCGAGCGGGGCCTGCCACTCGTCGAAGCGGCCGGTCGACTTGGCCACCATCGCCTTGTAGAGCTCGCCCGGCCAGAACGAGGGGTCGGCGGCGAGCGCGGCGTCGAACCCGGAGCGCGCCTCGCGCCAGCGCGTGCGCGTGTACGCCGCGAGCCCCTGCTGGAACGCGCGCGCCGCCACCACCGAGCGCGTCCGCCGCGCCAGGTAGCCGTGCAGCGGATCTTCGGCCGCCATCTCGCGCACCGCGGCCTCGAGCTCGAGCGCGTCGCCGACCGCGGCGACCGCGGCGTCGATGGCGCCGTCCGGCGCCGCGACCGGGGCGTCGCGCTCGACCACGCCGAGGAGGGCGGCGGTCGCGGCGTTGACCGCCGCCACCGTGAGGTGGATGGCGGCGCCGTCGCCGCGGGGCGGAAACGGCGGGGTCAGCGTCGTGCGCACGACCACGACGCCGTCGCCGCCCGACACCACCTCGAGGCCCCTGCGCGTGCCGAGCCCCGCCTGCAGCGAGGCCACCGCGCGCCGACCGAGCTGCGCTGCCGCAACGTCGTCCGCGGGCGCCCGCGCCGGCTCGACCGTCACCCGCAGCGGCGGCGCCGGCCCAGTGCGCACCTCGTCGCCGCCGCCGAGACGCATCGCCAGAAACGCCAGCGCGCCGGCCAGCGCGAGCCCCGCCGCGGAGGTCGCCAGCCACGGCAGCGCCGCGCGCCGGAACGGCGGCGTCTCCAGGCGCGCCACCGCGCGCTCGATGCGGAGGGTCACCTCGTCCATCGCCGGACGCGAGCGTGCGGCCGCGGCCAGGCAGAAGCGGATCAGCGAAATCACCTCTCTCGGGGTCGCACGCGGGAGATGCGACAGGTCCGGCTCCGCCGACAGCACCCGCGCCACGATCTCCGGCAGGGTCGGCGCGTCGAACAGGCGCGCGCCCCCGAGGATCTCGCCGAGGCAGCAGGCAAAGGCCCAGACGTCGCAGCGCTCGTCGCACTCCTCGCCGCGCACCTGCTCCGGCGACATGTACGACGCGGTGCCGACGACGACGCCGGAGTCGGCCAGCGCCGCCGTCACGTCGGCGTCGCCGCCCTGCTCGCGGCGCGGCCGCAGGCGGGCGAGGCCGAAGTCGAGCACCTTGGGGACGCCCTCCGCCGTCAGCATCACGTTGGCGGGCTTGAGGTCGCGGTGGATGACGCCGCGCGCGTGCGCGGCGGCCACCGCCCGTGCGACGGCGAGACCGAGGTGCAGCCCCTCGTGCACTGCCGGCGGCTCGCGCCTGATCCGTGCCGCCAGCGATTCCCCCTCCACAAGCTCCATCACCAGGAAGCGGGTCACCGCGGCGCCGGCGGCCGGCGAGCCGTCGCCGCGGGAGGGCTGCGCCTCGCCGACCTCGTAGATCTGCGCCACGTTGGGGTGGTTGAGCGCGGCCAGTGCGCGCGCTTCGCGCTCGAAGCGGGCGATGCTCTCGGTGCTCTCGAGCCACTGCGGCAGTACCTTGATCGCGACGTCGCGGTCGAGGCGCGGGTCGTGCGCCCGCCACACCTCCCCCATCCCCCCCCGCCCGAGCGGCGAGAGCAGGTGGAAGCGCCCGAGGACGACGCCGGGAGCGAGCATGATGACCATGATGATACGTGGTCCGTGGGCGGGGATCGGTGGGCGGGGGTTGCGATCGGCGGGGCGCCGCGTCTGCGCGCTCCCCCGGGCCGCGACGGCGCCGGCGCTCAGGGGCAGCTCGGGCTCAGCCTGGTGAACACTTGGCAGGCTGCGGGGTCGTTGGCCGACTTGCACGCCCCCAGGGCCGCGCAGCGGTTGGCGGTGAGGTCCTGGTAGACCCGGCAGGCGGTGTCGAGGCCGCTGCAGTCGATCACCCCGCAGCGCTCGTCGTCGGCCGGCGTCGCCGTACAGCGTCCGTTGCCGTCGCACGCCGCGCAGATCCCGCACGGCGTCCCGACGTCGGGAAACGCACACTGGCCGCCGTAGCAGGCGCCGCCGCACGCCGGAGAACCGCCGATCGCCACCTGGCACGCCCGCCGCGGGTCGAGGCCGTCGGGCACCGCGGTGCAGATTCCCACGTGCCCGGGCAGCGCGCAGGAGCGGCAGTTGCCGTCGCACTTCCGGTCGCAGCAGATCCCGTCGAAGCAGGCGCCGCTCTCGCAGTCGCGGTCGACCTTGCACGGAATCCCCGCAAACGGGGTGGGGGGCGGCGTGGGAGTCGGCACGAGCTTGACCACCTGCCCGCCCGCCCTGGCGGAAGCGACCGGCGCCGCCGCGGCAGGCGGGGTCGGCGTCGGCGCCGGTGTCGGTTGTGCGAGCGCCGGCAGCGGTCGCGTGGCGGGTTTCGTCCGGGGCGCCTGGGCCGAGGCCGTGACGGCCGCTGCAAGTACTGCGAGGATCGTGACCGCTACAGGAGCGTTCCGCATCGCCGCCTCCCGCCTGCTGCGGCAGAGCACGAGCACCGGCAGACCACCATCCCGGCGGCCCGGCGCCGGACCCCTCTGTCGCGCCTCGGCATCGCCTTGACTCCGATTCGCCGTGTCTCGCTTCAGAGTATGCCGCCGGTCAGCGACTGGCAAGTACGTTCCGGGTCGCAAACGCTGTCGTCGGCAGCGCTGGCGGCGCCCCGGGCCGCCCGTCCCGTGCTACCCCTTCGGTAGCGCCTCGTGCTCCGCCGCTGGGAGCGCGCCGGGGCCGGCGCCGGTGATGCCCTCCAGGCGCTCGCCGACCCTGCCGGCGATCTTGGACGACTCCTCGTACTGTTTCACGGCGTTGCCGAGATGGGTGCCGACGAGCTGAAAGACCTTCTCGAAGCGCGAGAACTCCTTCTGCAGCTTGCCCAGCTCCTCCATGATCTCGCGCGCCTGGGCCTCGACCTGCATCCCCTTGAGGCCGGTCGCGATCGTCTGCAGGTACGCGTAGAACGAGTTGGGCGAGACGGGCACCACGCGACGAGCCATCGCGTAGTTGAGCAGCGAGCCCTCGCTGCCGAGCGCGTCGTCGCGCACGATCACCTCGTAGTAGACGTTCTCCGCCGGGATGAACATGAGCGCGAACTCGTAGGTGCCTTCGCCCGGTCGGATGTACTTCGCGGCGATCTCGTCGATGCGGCCCTTGACCGACCGCTCGAACTCCCGGCGCCGCGCCCTGCGGGCGTCGTCGGCGTCCGCCGCGAGCATGCGCTGGAACGCCTCGAGCGGGAACTTGGCGTCGACCGGGACGAGGTGATCGCGCAGGCGGATCGCCGCATCGACGATCTGGCCGTCGGCGAAGCGGTGCTGGAGGCTCCAGAACGCCGGCGGCAGCACCTGCCGCAGGAACTCCTCGAGCTGCGCCTCGCCGAGGTTGCCGCGCAGCTTCGGCGCCTTGAGGATCCCCTGCAGTTCGTTGATCTCGCGCCCCAGCGCCTCCATGCGGGCGGCCATCTCGGCGACCTGGCCGAGCTGGCCGCGCACCTCGCCGAACACCTTGGTCGCACCCTCGAACTGCTGGCCGAACGTCTGCTGCGAGGCGGAGAGCTGCGCGTTGACCGCGCCGACCAGGCCCTCGAGCTGCTGCGACAACGTCCTGCGCGTCTCTTCGAGGCGCGTCTGCAGGGCCTCCCCGGTGGCGGACTGCTCGCCGCGCACCTGCTGGCCGAGGTCGCCGAGCGCCTGGTGGACGCGGTCGATGATGTCGCGCAGGCCGGCGCCGACGCGGTCCGCGGCGCCGTTCTGCGCCGCCGCGAGCTCGGCGCGCACGCTCGCCAGCTCCGCGCGCAGCGCCCGCTCGTGGCGAGGGGCCATGCCGAGCTGGAACAGCACCACCGCCAGCACCACGCCGACGAGCACCGCCACCACGATCAAGAGCGTTTCCATCACGTCACCCCCGGTCTCGCGCCCTGCGCCCTGCCGTGCACCGCCGGCCGGTCGCCCGCCGCGAGCCCGAGCAGCGCCCGCAGCGCCGCCTCGGCGGCGGCCGCGAGAGCGCGGCGATCGCGGTGCGGCGGCGCCAGCGGCTCGCCGAAAACGACCTCCGCCTCGACCTTGCGGCGCGCGGCGAGGCGCAGGAGGTGGTGCAAGAACGGCTCGCCGCGGAACCAGCCGACGACGTCGCGGGTGGCGGCGGTCACCGGCACGCCGTCGATCGCCGTGTAGCGGATCGCCGCCGGCACGACCGGCGCACCGGCGTCGACCGCGGCCTGGAAGATCCCGGTGCGGAACGGCAACAGGCCGGCGCCGTCGGTCGAGGTGCCTTCCGGGAACGCGATCACGGTAGCGCCCGCGCGCAGCGCCGCCGCCGCCTGCGCGACGCCGCGGTACCCCGCGCGGCGGTTGTCGCGGTTGATGAAGACCGTCGCACCCGCCGCCGCCAGTGCCCCGAACAGCGGCCATTCGCGCATGTCGTGGCGCGCTGCGAAGATGCTCGGGAACAGCCCGCCGATCGTCACGACGTCGGCATACCCGAGGTGATTGGCCACCACCAGCGCACCGGCGGGCGGCAGCGGCCCCGACGAGTGTGCCGCGATCCCGAGGCAGCGGGCGCCGAGACGCGCCCAGCGCGAGACGTGCGGGCACGAGAGCGCCCACCGGCGCGGAAAGCCGGCAACGAGGGCGAGCGCGCCGCGCGCCACCACCAGCCACGAGGCGACCGCGAACGTCCCCAACCGCGCCCACGCACGAAGACGTTTCCCGCCATGCACCGCTTCCTTGTACCACAGCATCCCGCCCCTCCACCCCGGCAACGGTGCTGCTTCCTCTATTCGCCTTCCGATGCCTTGCGCCTGCCCGTACGGACAGGCGCCAGGCATCGGATGTGATAGATTTCACAGTATGCGCGGGCGCCGCCTGCGCCGGAGGCCCACTCATGTCGGACATCAAGCCGTTCAGTGCGTTGCGGCCGCGCCCTGACCTCGTCGCACGGGTTGCATCGCCGCCGTACGACGTCATCTCTTCGGACGAGGCGCGCGCCATGGCGGCCGGCAACGAGTACTCCTTCCTGCACGTCGGCAAGCCGGAGATCGACCTGCCGCCGACGGTCGACCTGTACGACGACCGGGTGTACGCCAAGGGTGTCGCCAACCTGCGCCGGATGATCGCCGAGGGGGTGTTCATCCGCGAGCCGCGGCCGGCGTACTACGTCTACCAGCAGCGCATGGGCGACCACGTGCAGGCCGGCCTGGTGTGCGCGGCGTCGTGCGAGGAGTACGCCAACGGGCTGATCAAGCGCCACGAGCACACCCGCAAGGACAAGGAGGACGACCGCACCCGCCACGTCCACGAGCAGAACGCCAACGGCGAGCCGGTGTTCTTCACGTTCAGGCAGCGCGACGACATCGACGCGCTGCTGTCGCAGGTGCGCGCGACCGAGCCGCTGTACGACATCGTCACCGACGACGGCATCGGCCACACCGTGTGGATCGTCCCGGCGGCGCTCGACGCCGAGGTCACGCGTGCGTTCGCCCGCGTGCCGGCACTGTACGTCGCCGACGGCCACCACCGCACGGCGGCGGCGGCCAGGGTCGGCCTCGAGCGGCGCGCCGCCAACCCCCGCCACACCGGCGACGAGCCATACAACTACTTCATGGCGGTGTTGTTCCCCCACGACCAGCTCCGCATCATGGACTACAACCGGGTGGTCAAGGACCTCGCCGGGCTGCCGCCGAACCGCTTCCTGCAACTCGCGAGCGAGAACTTCACGATCACGCCGACCGACTCGCCGCGGCCGGCGGCGCCGCGCCAGTTCGGGATGTACCTCGAGGGACGCTGGTACCGACTCGTGGCGAACCCCGGGACGTACCCGGCCGACCACCCCGTGCGCGGCCTCGACGTCGCGATCCTGCAGGAGAACCTGCTGGCGCCGCTTCTGAACATCCGCGACCCGCGCACCGAAAAGCGCATCGACTTCATCGGCGGCATCCGCGGCCTGGGCGAGCTCGAGCGCCGCGTGCGCGAGGGTTGGGCGGTCGCGTTCGCGCTCCACCCGACATCGCTCGACCAGCTCATGGCGGTCGCCGACGCCGGCGAGGTGATGCCGCCGAAGTCCACCTGGTTCGAGCCGAAGCTGCGCTCGGGGCTGCTCGTTCGCACCCTGGACATCTGGTAACGCTCTCGCTGCCCGGGGAGTCCCCCGGGGAAAGGAAGGTGGCCATGCTGTTCGTCATCTGTGACGCATTCGACGCCTCGCTGCCCAAACGGCTCGCCCGCTTCGGGGAGGTGACCGATGACGTCTCGCGGCTGGCGGAGGCCGACGTGGCGCTGGTCCGCTCGAAGACGAAGTGCACCGCGGAGTGGATCGCGCAGGCGCCGAAGCTGAAGCTGATCATCCGCGGCGGCGTCGGTATCGACAACATCGACGCCAAGGCCGCGAAGGAGCGCGGCATCGAGGTGCGCAATACGCCCAACGCCTCTTCGGTGGCGGTCGCCGAGCTGGCGTTCGCGCTCATGATCGCGGTGCCCTCCCGCCTGATCGAGGCGCACACCGCGATGAAGCTCGAAGGCAAGTTCCTCAAGAAGGAGATCAAGCGCACCGAGCTGATGGGCAAGACGCTCGGGCTTGTCGGGATCGGCCGCATCGCGCAGGAGCTCGCCAAGCGGGCGAGGGCGTTCGGCATGCGGGTGCTCGCCTTCGACCCGTACGTCAAGACTTCGGACGCGGCGATCCTGGTGCCGACGCTGAAGGAGCTGTTCCAGCAGGCCGACTATCTGTCGCTGCACACGCCGCTCACCGACGAGACGCGCGGCATGATCAACCGGGACACGATCGCGGCCATGAAGCAGGGCGTGGTGATCGTCAACACCGGCCGCGGCAAGTGCGTCAACGAGGAGGACCTCGCGGAGGCGCTGAAGAGCGGCAAGGTAGCCGCCTACGCGACCGACGTGTGGTACTCCGACCCGCCGGACCCGTCGTGCCCGCTGCTCTCGGCGCCGAACGTGATCATGACGCCGCACATCGGCGCCAGCTCGAAGGAGAACCTGCTGCGCATCGGGGACGAGGTGGTGGAGCTGCTGGAGAAGTGGACCAAGGCGTGAGATGCGGGCTCAGGGCTCCGGGCTCCGGGCTCCGGGCTCCGAGCCCGTGTCAGCTCCCGATGACCGTGGTGAGGAGGGTGAGATGAGCAAGCGAGTGATCAACTTCTACGCGGGACCGGCGGGGCTGCCGCTGCCGGCCCTCGAACGGGCGCAGGCGGAGCTGCTGGACTTCTCCGGCACCGGCATGTCGGTGATGGAGATCTCGCACCGCTCCAAGGAGTACGAGGCGGTGCACAACGAGGCGATCGCGCTCCTCCGGGAGCTTCTCAACGTCCCCGAGGGTTACAGGATCATCCTCATCCAGGGCGGCGGCCACCTGCAGTTCGGCATGCTGCCGATGAATCTGCTGTACAAGGGGCGCAAGGCCGACTACATCCTCACCGGCTCGTGGGCGGAGAAGGCGTACAAGGAGGCGAGGATCGTCGCCGGCGACGACGCCCGCTGCGTCGCCTCGACCAAGGAGGAAAAGTACGCGCGCCTGCCTCGCCCCGAGGAGATCAGGGTCAACCCCGACGCGGTGTACGTCCACTTCACCAGCAACAACACCGTCGAGGGGACGCAGTTCCAGCGCTTCCCCTCAACCGGCGGCGTCCCGCTGGTGTGCGACATGTCGTCCGATTTCCTCTGGCGCCCGTTCGACATCGCGCCGTTCGGCCTGATCTACGCCGGCGCGCAGAAGAACCTCGGGCCGTCCGGGGTCACCGTGGTGATCATCCGCGACGACCTGCTCGCGCAGTGCCTCGACAAGGAGCTGCCGAGCTACCTGCGCTACCGCATCCACGTGGAGAAGAACTCGCTGTACAACACCCCGCCGACGTTCGGCATCTACATCCTGCGCAACGTGCTCGCCTACAACAAGGAGATCGGCGGCTTGGCGGCGATCGAGAGGAACAACCGGAAGAAGGGCGAGCTGCTGTACGGGTGCATCGACCGCCACCTCGGGTTCTACCGGCCGTTCGTCACGGTGCCGGCCGACCGCTCGCTGATGAACGTCGATTTCTTCCTGCCGACCGAGGAGCTCACCGACGCGTTCGTCAAGGGCGCCAAGGTCGCCGGCATGGTCGGCCTCAAGGGCTACCGCGACATCGGCGGCATCCGGGTTTCGATGTACAACGCCGTCACCGTGGCGAACATCGAGACGCTGGTGGCGTTCATGGAGGAGTTCGTCAAGAAGAACGGGTAAAACGGTGCGCGGGCGCAGCCCGCGCGCACCTTGCTTGCCCCCTTCTCCCCGCCTGCGGGGCCTGTCCCGCAGAGCCGGGGTCCGGCTCTGGGGGGAGAGGGCTGGGTGAGGGGCGTGCGGGACCACAGCGCAGCTCGCGCTTACCTTTTATCAGCCGGAGGGCCGCAGAACGCGGTCGCGGCCGAGGCGGACCTCGACCTGATGGGGGTCGACCGCCGGCGAGGAGGGCTCGAAGACGGCGACCCAGAGGCGCCCCAGCGCCTCCCCGATCGCCGCCCAGGCGTCCGGAGCGGCGGTCGCCTTCTTGAGGCTGAAGACGCGGCCGCCGGTCGCCTTCGCGACCTCCGACGCCGCCCACCGCGAGTGGTTGGTGGCCTTGAGCTCCTCGAAGCCGATCCCCCACCCCCGGCTGACCACACCGGCCGCAACCATCGGGTCCGGCTCGCTCCACGTGCGGGACATCGTGCACAGCGCGCCGTCCGCCACCACGAAGAAGATCGGGACGGCGCGCCGGCGCCCGGCGTCGGCGACCTCCTGGAAGCTCGTGGTGCCCGCCGTCTCGCACCCGTCGGTGAAAACCACGAGCGCCATCCGGTCGCTGTGGCTCTCGAAGCGGTCGAGCGCGAAGCGCACGGCGTCGAACAGCGCCGTGGTCTCCGGCCGCGCAGCCCCGGCGCTCTTGAACAACGCCGTCGGATCGCCTCGCGTCGCGCCGACGAGGCGGGGCGCGTTGCCGAAGTCCACGCGGAATACGCGGTCGCCGACGGCGGCCAGCTTCGCGGCGGCGTTTGCCGCCGCCGTGAGGAACGAGGTGCGCTCCGCCGTCACGCTTTCCGACACGTCGATCGCGATGCCGAGCTCGAGTGGGCTGCCGGGACCGCCGGCGAGGCGCTGCAGCTTCTGCTCTGCGCCGCTGAAGAGCACGCGCACATCGGCTGCTGCGCCGGCGGTGCCCTCGGGCATGAGGAATCGGGCCTCGCCGATCGTGATCCCAGCGCTCTCCGAGAACGCGGCGGGCGCCGCCTCGCCCGGGGCGACATCGGTCTCGCGCGGCCCGCCCGCCGCCGCGGCCGTCACGGCGCCGGTGGCCTCCACCGGACCGGCGGCGCCGAAGGCGCCGGAGGTCTGCTCGCGCACCTCGACCGCGTAGCCGCCGGTTCCCACCGGGACGACGAGCGTGGTCTCGTAGCGGAGCGAGCCCTCGGCAGGCAGCCGCGGCAGCCGCACCTCGACGTCGCGCGCCACCGGCCGGCCGCCGGGCGGCGTCGCGAAGATGCGAACCACGAAGCTCGGTGCGGCATCGGCCGCCAGCAGCCCGCGCAGCGGCTCGAGGTCGACGATGACCGGCAGGGTTACGCTCTCCCTGCCAACCTGCGGCGCTCGCCCGCGGAACGGCGCGAGGTCGACGGCGAGCGAGATCGGCGGCGGCGCCGGCTCGGGCAGGGCCGGCAACTCCGGCGCCAGGATCCGCGGCGCGAAGCGCGCAGTCAGGCTGTTTGCCGCGACCTCGACGCGCAGGTCGTGCCACCCCGGCGCCGCCGCGTCGGTCTGGTAGGTGACCACGAACCGCCCGCGCACCGAGGCGAGCGCCTCGGCGAGCTGGCCGGGGTGCTGCACGAGGGCGCCGTTGGTCGCCGCCGCCGCCGACTCGAAAAGCGCCAGCGGGTCGATAGCGAGCCGCACCCGCCCCTCCCTCTGCACCGGCCGCTTGGCGTCGGCGGCGCCGAGGTCGCTGGCGTCGGTGCGCGACGGGCTCCACGCCACCACCCGCAGCCCCTCGCGCGCCCACCGTTTCCACTGCTCGTCGAGCGCGCTCCACCACGCGCTCTGCTGGCCGGCCGACACGATCTCCTCGAGATCAGCGCCGGCGACGCTCTCGGGCACGAGCTGGCGCACGAACTCGCCGGGGAGGAGATCGCCGCCCGCCACCCACACCAGCACCGCGGGACGGCGGACCGCCGCCGCCGCGCCGCCCAGCCGCGCGAGCGCCTCGTCGACGATACGCTGCTCGGACGCGGCGAGCTCGCGCGCCGCGTTGGCGATGCTCGCGCGCTCGATCGAGCGCGCCGTCAGCGCCGCCCCCTCCGGGTCCGAGCTGCGGCCGCCCACGGTCGCCGGCTGGAACGCGCCGCGCTCCTCCTGTGCGTCGCGCAGCAGCGCCAGGCGACCGCGGTAGAACGCGTCGAGCGGCTTCACCGCGGCGGCCAGCTCGGCGAGGGCGGCACGCACCGCGGCGGGATCGCGCGCACCGGCCGCGAGCTGGCGCGGCGGACCGGTGAGCGCCAGCACGTCGACCGGCCCCATCGCCACCAGCGCCTCCGCGGCAGCGGCGAGCGCCGTGGTCGCCTCCCGCCACTCTCCCCGCCCGAGCGTCACCGGGTCGAGCGCGACCACTACCCGCGTCTCGTCCACCGGCGGGGCCGCCGGCAGCGCACCCGGCACCGGCGCTCCGGGCTCGGCGGCGGCCGGGGCGACCGCGGCGACCGCCCCGGACGGCGCCGCGGCGGCGGCCGGCTCGACCGCGAGGACCTGCCGCTCGACGCCGTCCTCGAAAACCCGCACGCTTCCCGGCGGAACGGTCTGCGCCGGCCTGCCCTCGGCGTCGAGCACGTCGATCGCCACCGAGCGCGCCACGACCTCGACGCTGGCCGTGAGCTGCGGCGGGCGGTCGCTCGGCGCCTGCTGCGCCGCCGCCCACGCGGCGCCCATCGCGCCGAGGATGCCCAGGCCCAGCTTCGCTGACCGTCGCGTCATTGCTGTCTCCCCGCGGCGAGCACGGCACACCATCATACGGCGCTGACTCCCTCCTACGAGCGGGACGTCGTGTCCTCTGCCGGGGACGGCGCGTCACGGCGCGGGAGCCGCAGGTGCGGCGCCATAACGGCCGGGCCGACCACAGGCGGAGCGGCCGAGCCTGGCACCTGTGTTGCATCACACTAGCCTTCCAAGGGGACACCGCCATGCGCCATCGCCGCCCACCCGCTGTTCCGAAGCCACGCCCGACTTTCGTCGGCGGCGCGCTCGCCTCTGTCGTCGCAACCGCCCCCCGTCTCCCCGCCGGAGTCCGGCCGCAGCGAGCCTCCGGGCGCGTTCTGGCGGTCTCCTTGCTGATCCTGGCCGCCGCGGCCGCGCTGGCGCACGCCCAGGAGCAGACGCTGGCGCTCGACGTCGGCGCGTCGCGCGTCGCGTTTCACCTCGACGCCACGCTGCACTCCGTCGAAGGGACGATGAAGGTCACCCGCGGCGAGATCCGTTTCGACCTCACTTCCGGCGCTGCAGATGGCGAGATCGTCATCGACGCCACGTCGGCCGATACCGGGAACCGGGGGCGCGACGAGAAGTTGCACCGCGAGGTGCTCGAGAGCGCGACGTACCCCGAGATCGTCTTCCGCCCGCGGGCGGTGACGGCCGACGTGGACGGGCGCGGCGCCGGCGCCGTGACGCTCACCGGCGCCGTCGCGATCCACGGCGGCGAGCACGAGATGAGCGTCACGGCGGCGGTCGCGCGCGACGACGACGCCGTACGCGCCACCGGCACGCTCGTCGTACCCTATGTGGCGTGGGGAATGAAGGACCCGTCGGTGTTCGTGCTGCGCGTCGCCAAGCAGGTGGAGGTGTCGTTCACCGCCGTCGGCGCCCTGGTCGCGTCACCCGCCTCGCCGGCGGCGGGGCCGGGCCGGTGACGTCTCCGGACCACCGGCGGGCCGCCCGCCGTCCGCGTCCGCCCGCCGTGCCGCTCGCCCGCATCGCCGCCGTCGGCTCGGCGTTCCCGCCGAATTCCTACGACCAGGAGACGCTGCTCGCCGCGTTCCGCTCCCACTGGGCCGAGCGCCACTACAACCTCGACCGCCTCGAAGCGCTGCACCGCAACGTGCTGGTCGGCGGCCGCAATCTGGCACTGCCGCTCGAGGAGTACGCGCGTCTGTCCGGGTTCGGCGCCGCCAACGACGCCTGGCTGCGCGTCGCCCAGGACGTCGGCGGGACGGCGGTCCGGCGGGCGCTCGACGCCGCGGGCCTCGAGCCCGCGGACGTCGACGCGCTCATCGCGGTGACCGTCACCGGGATCGCGGCGCCCTCGCTCGACGCCCGCCTGGCCAACCGGCTGCGCCTGCCGGCGCGGATCAAGCGGGTGCCGATCTTCGGCCTCGGGTGTGTCGCCGGCGCCGCCGGCATCGCGCGCGCCGCCGACTACCTGAAGGCGTACCCGGATCACGTGGCGGTGCTGCTCTCGGTCGAGCTGTGCTCGCTCACGCTGCAGGCGTCCGACCTCTCGATCCCCAACCTGATCGCCTCCGGGCTGTTCGGCGACGGCGCGGCGGCGGTCGTGCTCACCGGCCGGCGGCGGCGCCCGGCGTCCGGGCCGCGGGTGCTGGCGACGCGCTCGGTGTTCTACCCCGACACCGAGCACGTGATGGGGTGGGACGTCACCGACACGGGTTTTCGCGTTGTGCTGTCCGCCGACGTGCCCGAGGTGGCGCGCCGGTTCCTGCGCGCCGACGTGGACGCGTTCCTCGCCGAGCACGGGCTGGCGCGCCGCGACATCTCGACGTGGATCGCCCACCCCGGCGGACCGAAGGTGCTGCAGGCGATGGCGGCCGCTCTCGAGGTCGACGACGCGGCGCTGGCGCCGGCGTGGCGCAGCCTGCGCGAGGTCGGCAACCTGTCGTCGACCTCGGTGCTGCTGGTGCTGCAGGACATCATGGCCAACCACGCGCCGCCGGCCGGGAGCTTCGGCGTGATCACCGCGATGGGGCCGGGGTTCTGCTCCGAGCTGGTGCTGGTGCGCTGGTGACCGGCGCCCCCGCCCTGCACCTCGCGGTGGTGGCCGCGGTCGGCGCCGAGCGTCTCGTGGAGATCCTGATCTCTCGCCGAAACCTCCGCCGCGCCGCCGCGCGCGGCGGGTTCGTCGCCGACCGCCGCACATTCTGGGAGGTGGCCGCGTTCCAGGTCGCATGGCTGGCGGCGAGCGCTGCCGAGCCGGTGCTGCTCCCGCGCCCATTCGTCGCTCCGCTCGCGGTCGCGATGATCGCCGCGCTGATCGCCTGCCAGGGACTCCGCTACTGGGCGGTGGCGACGCTCGGCGACCGCTGGAACCTGAGCATCGTCGTCGTCCCCGGCGAGATCGCGGTGAGCACGGGGCCGTACCGGTTCGTCCGCCACCCCAACTACCTCGCGGTGATGGTGGAGACGCTCGCGCTTCCTCTGCTCCACACTGCCTGGGTGACGGCGACGCTGTCGCTGCTCGTCGCGGTTCCGATCTGGCGCCGGCGCGTCCGCGTCGAGGAGAAGGCGCTTGCCCGTCACAGCGACTACGACCGCGTCCTGGGGACGACGCCGAGGGGGCTGCCGTGACCGAGGCCGAGATCCTCGCCGCGGTCGCCGAGGTGGCACGCGAGCACCTGGGGTGGAGCGGCGACCTGCGCCCCGACATGCACCTCGTGGAAGAGCTCAAGCTCGACTCGCTCAAGCTGCTCACGCTCGCGGTCGAGGTCGAGAACCGCTTCCGCATCTGCCTCGACGCCGACGATGAGGCCAGCATCGTCACGTTGGGCGACCTCGTCGCCGCGATCCGGAGGCAGGTCGGGTGAGCGACATTTACGAGGACCATCTCACCCCGGTCTGCGAAGACACGAGGGAGGGCCGGCGCCCTCGCCGGCCCGGGCTCTGCCCGGCAGGACCTCCGCGTGGGCGTGGGCGCCCACGCTCCCCGGCACCCGGGAGCGGCCCTCCGAGCGGTGACGAGGCGACGTTGCTGACGCTGCTGGAGCGCGCCGCGTCGCATTCCGACGTGGGGATCGCCGTGATCGACCGCGGCGAGCGCGAGAGCTGGCTGACGTGGGCCGACGTGCGCGATCGCGCCCGCGCCGTAGCCGGCGGCCTGCAGGCGCTCGGCATCGCGCCTGGCGAGACCGTCGCGCTGCTCTACCCCACCTCGTTCGACTTCCTGACGGCGTTCTTCGGCGTGCTGCTGGCGGGCGCGGCGCCGGCGCCGCTGTACCCGCCGGCGCGCCTCGGCCGCCTCGACGAGTACCACGCGCGCACCGCGGCGATGCTGCGCGCCGCGCGCGCCCGCCTCGCGCTCGCCGACGCGCGCGTGCGCCGGGTGATCGGGCCGACGATCCTCGCCGCCCGGCCGCCGCTCGGGTGCCGCGAGCTCGCCGACCTGCCGGCGGCGGCGCCCGCACCGGCGGCGGTGGCGGCGGCCGACCTCGGCCTGGTGCAGTTCTCCTCAGGCACCACCGTCGACCCCAAGCCGGTCGCGCTGTCGCACCGGGCGCTGGTCGGGCAGGCGCGGCTGCTCAACGCCCACTGGCCCGACCGTCCCGGCCACCGCCACAGCGGCGTGAGCTGGCTGCCGCTGTACCACGACATGGGGCTGATCGGCACGATTCTCGTCGCGCTCGAGCGGCCGGGACCGCTGGCGTTGATCCCGCCGGAGCTGTTCATCACGCGGCCGGCGATCTGGCTGCGCGCGATCTCGCGCCTCGCCGCGACGATCTCGGTGGCGCCCAACTTCGCCTACGCGCTGTGCACGCGCAAGGTGCGCGACGAGGAGATGGAGGGCGTCGACCTGTCGTGCTGGGAGGTGGCGATCAACGGCGCCGAGACGGTGTCCCCGGCGGCGGTGCGCGCGTTCGCCGACCGGTTCGCGCGCTGGGGGTTCCGCCCGGAGGCGATGACGCCGGTGTACGGTCTCTCCGAGGCGGCGCTGGCGGTGTCGTTCTCGGACCCGTGGCGGCCGTTCGTGGCGCGCAGGTTCGCCCGCGAGGCGCTCGCGGCCGGACGCGCCGAGCCCGAAGGGCGCGACGGATGCGAGCTCGCGAGCGTCGGCCGCCCGCTTCCGGGTTTCGCCGTGACGATCGCCGGCGAACGCGGGGAGCCGCTCCCCGAAGGCCGCGTCGGCCGCATCCTGGTGTCCGGCCCGACGCTGATGGACGGCTACCTCGGCCGGCCGGACGCCACCGCGGCGGCGTTGCGCGGCGGCGTGCTCGACACCGGCGACCTCGGGTTCGTGCTCGACGGTGAGCTGTACATCGCCGGCCGCGCCAAGGAAGTGCTGATCGTCAACGGGCAGAACTTCGCTCCCGACGAGCTCGAGCGCGCGGCCGGGGACGTGCCCGGCGCCCGCCCGGGGTGCGCCGTCGCCGCGAGCTGGCTGCCGGACGGCGGCGCCACCGAGCGCGTCGTGCTGCTCGTCGAGATCGCCCGCGACTGCCCGGAGGCGGACCGCGAGGCGCTGCCGGAGCGCTGCCGCGCGGCGGTCGTGGCGGCGACGGGCGTGTGCCCGGAGGACGTCGTCGCGCTGCCGCCGGACACGCTGCCGCGCACGTCGTCGGGGAAGCTGCGGCGGCGCGAGGCGCTGCGGCAGTGGCTGGCCGGCGAGCTGCGACCGCCGCGCGCGGTGACGAGGGTGCTGGTCGTCGGGGCCGTCGCCCGCTCGGCGCTGGCGTTCGCGCGGGCGCGCCTGACGCGCGGCGAGGGCGGCGATGGCTGAGCTGGACGTCGCCGTCGTCGGCGCGGGGCCCGCCGGCCTCGCGGTGGCGATCGGCGCCCGTCTCGCCGGGCTGTCGGTGGCGGTGCTCGAGCGCGGCCGGCCGCCGGTCGACCGCGCCTGCGGCGAGGGGCTGATGCCCGACGCGCTGGCACGCCTGGAGGCGCTCGGGATCGCGGTGCCGGCCGGCGAGAGCGCCAGGTTCGCCGGCATCCGCTACGTCGCCGGGAATGTCGCCGCCGAGGGCCGCTTCCCGCGCGGCAGCGGCCTCGGGGTGCGCCGCACCGTGCTGCACCGCGCGATGGCGGAGCGCGCCGCGGCGCTCGGCGCCGACCTGCGCTGGGGGGTCGTCACCGCAGGCCTCGCTGCCAGCGGCGTCGCCCTAGCGGACGGCGAGACGGTGGCGGCGCGGTTCGTCGTCGGCGCCGACGGCCGCCACTCGGCGGTGCGCCGCTGGGCCGGCCTCGAGGGGTCGCCGCCGCGACGCGACCGCCACGCGGTGCGCCGCCACTTCGTCGTCGAGCCGTGGACCGACCTCGTCGAGGTTCACTGGGGCGACGGCGCCGAGGCCTACGTCACACCGGTGGGGCCGCACCAGGTCGGCGTCGCCATGCTGTGGAACGGCGGCGCCTCGTCGTTCGACCGGCTGCTGGCGCGCTTCCCCGCGCTCGCCGCCCGCCTCGCCGGCGCACCGGCCGCCTCGCGCGACCGCGGGGCGTCGCTGCTCGGCGCGCAGCCGCGCGCCACCGCCGGAGATCGCGTCGCCCTCGTCGGCGACAGCGCGGGAAGCGTCGACCCGATCACCGGCGAGGGGATCGCGCTCGCGCTGGCGCAGGCCGGGCTGCTGGTTCCGGCGCTCGCCGTCGGCGACCTCTGCGCGTACGCGCGCGCCTGCCCGCGCCTGGCAGCCCGTCCCCGCCGCATGGCGTCGCTCCTCCTGCTGCTCGAGCGCAGCGCCGCGCTGCGCCGCCGCGTCGTCACCGCGCTGGCCGCCAACCCTGCCCTGTTCAGCCGCCTGCTCGCCGTGCACACCGGCGAGGCCCCCGGGCGGGGAGCGGCGCTCGCCGCGTTCGTCCGCCTCGTTGCGCTTGCCGCGGTCTCCCGCCCCCTGCCGGGCTTCGGAGCATCTTCCCGATGAGCGGCACGATGCGTCATATTCGCGCAACCGGATGGAGGGCCGGCGCCCCCGCCGGCCCCAGCGCCGCAAGGCGCCTCCGCCGCGCGGGCGAGGACGCCCGTGCTCCCGAGTGGAAACCTCGATGCGCCCGCACTTCGGTGCGGCCGGGGAGCTTCTCGTGCCGGTGAAAACGAGCTCCGAGCGTGTGCGGCGCACGATCGCGGTCGCGCTGCTGGCGCTGGCGCCGGCCGCCGGCTGGCTGGCGTCCACGGTGACGATCGACCACCGCCTGGAGCGCTGGGTCGCGCGCGGCGGGGCGGAGGAGGAGCGCTACCGGGAGTTCCGCTCGGCGTTCGGCAGCGACGAGTTCGTGGTCGTCGCGCTTTCCGCGCGCGACACCTTCGCGCCCGCGACGCTCGCCGCGATGACCGCAGCGCTCGAGCGCCTCGAGGCGACGCCCGGGGTCGTGCGGGTGCAGGGCGTGCCGGCGGTGTACCGCGACCTGTTCGGCGGCGAGGACGCCGCCGAGCTGGCGCGCGAGATGACGTCGACGCCGTTCTACTCGGGACTGCTGCTGTCGCGCGATGCGACGGTGTCGGCGCTGCTCGTCGAGGTCGCGCCGCTGCCCGATCCCGGCGCCCGCCGCGAGCTGGTGCGCGCGGTGCGCGCCGCGACCGCGCCGCTCGCCGCCGACGGGTTCCGCGTCGCCCTGGTGGGTTCGCCGGTGCTGATCGTCGCGCTGGACGAGATGTCGGCGCGCGAGGCGGCGGTGACGCTGCCGCTGGCGGTGCTCGGGTCGCTCGCGGTGCTCGCCATCGTCCTGCGCTCGCCGCGCGCGATGGCCGCGGCGGCGCTGCCGTCGGCGCTGGCCGTGGTGCTGACGCTCGGCGGCATCGCCCTCGCCGGCGGCTCGCTCAACATGCTCACGGCGGCGGCGCCGTCGCTGCTGTGGGTGCTCGGCCTCTCGTACTCGGTGCACATCGCCAACCGCTACCGCCAGCTCCGCCGCGAGCACCCGGCCGGCGAGGCGGTGGCGCTCGCCGCGGCGCAAACGGCGCGCGGGGTCACGTTCTCCGCGGTGACCACCGCGCTCGGGTTCCTGTCGCTGCTGGTGGCGGCGATGCCCCCCGTGCGCGAGCTCGGTGCGGTCGGCGCCGCCGGCATCGCAGTCGCGTGGCTCACCAGCCTCACCGTGGCGCCGCTCATGCTCCGGCTGCTGCGCGTCGGCGCCGCCGCGCCGGTGCGCGCGGCCGCGCACCGGCGCATGGCGCCCTTGCTCGCGGGACGCGCGCCGCTGGTCGTGATCGCGGTGTCGGCCGCGCTGCTTGCGCTCGCGGCGCTGAGCATCCCGCGCATCCGCCTCGAGTCGAACCCGCTCTCGTTCCTCTCCCGTTCGCACCCGGTGGTGCGGGACTACCGCTTCGTCGGCGAGCGCGTTGCGGGCTTCTACACCGCCGAGGTCGTGGTGCGGCTGCCGGGCCAGTGGACCGACCCGGCCGCGTGGCCGGTGATCGACGCCCTGGCGACGCGCCTCGCGTCGTCTCCGGTCGTCGCGCGCGTGGTTTCGCCGCTCGACCTGCTGCGCAAGCTCAACCAGTGGGACGCGGGAGTCGACCCGGAGGCGTACCGCCTGCCCGCATCGCGCGAGCAGGCGGAGTGGCTGGCGGCGCAGCTCGACGCGAAAGGCCGCACGGTGCTGGCGTCGCTGGTCGCCGCGTCGGGTCGCGAGGTGCGGCTCTCGGCGCTCGTCAACGAGATGGACGAGCGCCGCTTCCTCACGCTGGTCGACGACGCGCGCGGCGCCGTCGACGGGCTGCCGGCCGGCTGGAGCGGCTTCGTCACAGGCCAGGTGCTGCGCCTGGCGCGGGCGCAGCAGGACCTCGTCGCCACCCAGCTCTCGTCGGTCGGCGTGGCGCTGGTGGTGATCTTCGCCGCGGTGTGGACAGGCCTGCGTTCGTGGCGTCTGACGCTGGTCGCGGTGCCGCCGAACCTGGTGCCGATGGCGGTGACGTTCGCGGCCATGGCGTGGCTGGCGATCCCGCTCGACGCGGCGACGGTGATGGTCGCCAGCGTCGCGCTCGGCATCGCGGTCGACAACACCATCCACTATCTCGTGTGGTACTCCCGCTTCCGCCGCGGCGGCCACGACGCTGCGGCGGCCACGCACGCCGCCCTCGCGGTGGTGGCGCCGGCGATCACGGCGGCGACGGCGGCATCGTGCACCGGCTTCCTGGCGCTGACGATCTCCTCGTTCCTGCCGATTCGCTACTTCGGCGAGCTGTCGACGATCATGATGGCGACCGCGCTCGCCTGCCACCTGCTGCTCACCACCGCCATCCTGCTCGTCGCCCGCCCGCACGTGGCGGCAGCAAGGGTGGAGAGACCATGAGGGCGCTCGGACGACCACTCGGTGCGGCCGGGGCGCGCCGGCCGCCCGCGCTCCGGATGTCGGCAGGAGCTGTCGTCGCGACCTGGGGTACACCGCTCCGCGGCGTACCCCTGCTCGGGATGACACTGCTTGCGATCGTGGCCGCGATCCCGGCGCTGGGACTGGCCGCTGGTGAGGTCCGCGCCGAGGTGGAGCGCGCGGTCGCTCGAGCCGAGCGGACGTGGGACGTCGCCGCCGCAGTCGAGGCGCTCTCCCGCGCCCGTGCCCTGCACCGCGCCGCGCCGTCCCCCGCCTCGGCGCTGCTGCAGGTGCGCGCCGGGCTGCTCGCGGCGGAGCTGCTGCGGGTCGACTTCGAGCAGGCGGCGGGCGCGGCCGGCGGCGACCGCGAGATCCTCGGCCGCCGCATCGACGCGCTCGCCGAGGAGGCGCTGGCACTGCTGCCGTCGCTGCCGGCGAGCTCCGAGCGCTGGCGGATCGAGGCCGACCTCGTCGCGACGCTGATCCGCTCCGACTTCCGCGCGAAGAAGCACGAAGCGCGCCTGCGCGCCGCGATCGCGGAGGCGCGCCGCCTCGACCCGGGCAACGCGCGCGCCCTGGTCTCGGAGGCGAAGCCGCTGCTGTTCGCGCCGGAGGGACGCGGCCGCGACCTGCGCGCCGGCATCGCGCTGCTCGACCGCGCGTTGGCGATCGACCCTCGCCTGGAGGCGGCGCTGCTGCTGCGTGCGTTCGCCCGCGACTCCTTAGGCGAGCGCGCCGCCGCCGAGGCCGACTGGCGCGCCGCCCTCGCGCTCAACCCCGAGTGCCGCCCTGCGCACGTCGCGCTCTCCGGGGACACGCCAGCGCGCTGACCGGCGCGCCGAGCTCGGCGCCGCTCTTGGCCGCATCCTCTCGCTCATCGACATCCGGCCCGCGCGCAGCCACCGCGGCATGACGATCGCGGTCCCGCAGGTGCGCGAGCGGATCCCCGAACTGGCGTATCTCCTGATCGGCGAGGGGGAGCCGCCGCCATGACCCAGCACGCCTCCCTCACGGCGGATCGCCGGGCGACTCTCGACCTCGATCAGCAGATCCTGATGCTTGCAAACGAGATCAAGCGGGCGTCAGCACTCCTGGCGCCCGGCGGTCGCAACTCCCGCGGGAGAACCGCCGGGCTACCGCTTGCGGAGGCGGATCTCGGTGCCGCCGCGCTCGTAGCGGACGTCGTCCATCAGACGGTTGATCAGGTAGATCCCGCGCCCGCCGGTGGCGAAGAGCTGCTGCCCCTCGACCGGGCTGGGCACCTGCGACGGGTCGAAGCCGGGCCCCGGGTCGCGGATGACGATCAGCAGGCCGCGGTCGGGGTCGCAGCCGACGCACACCTGCACGTGCTTGTCCGGGTCCCCGCCGCACCCGTGCTCGACCGCGTTGGCGAGCGCCTCGGTGAGCGCGAGCTCGATCTCGAACTCCTTCCCCGCGGCACACCCCATCTCGCGCACGACGCCCATGATCTTCTCGACGGCCGGCACCACCGCCTTCACGTCGCCCGGGACGGTGACATCGAGGCGCGCCGCCAGCGTCGCCTCGTCGAACTCGCAGATCGGTCGTTTTGCGGCCATCGGTCCACTCTTAGGATAGCAGCGTCGGGGCCGCCGCCCCGATCCCACCGAAGCCCGGCCCTCTTGGCGGCGTGGAACGGCACATCGACGAAGATCGTGCATGTGAAGCCGGTCATAGGTCCCGGAAAGCGCCAGCGGCGCCGACCCCGCGCCTGCCCCGCATTCCACCACGGTCGCCGCGAAACCCGCGCTTCCCGCCGGCGGAATACAGCTCGAGCAGCGGGAGGCAGCATGGAGAAGAGGGTGATCGCTGCAGTGCTCGATCGCTCGGTGGCGGGCGACCCCTGGCACGGGCCGTTGTTGGCCGCCGTGCTCGCCGACGTGACCGCGGACGAGGCGGCGCGCCGCCCGATCGCGGGCGCGCACTCGATCCTCGAGATCGTGCTGCACGTCGCCGCCTGGACCGAGGAGGTGGGCGCCCGCCTCGCCGGCGCGCCGCCGGGCGACCCTGCCGAGGGCGACTGGCCCCTCCCCTGCCCATGGGACCAGGCGCACGGACGCCTCGCCGCCGCCCACGCCGGCATGGATCCTCTTCCTCAAGGTCTATGAGGAGGGCGAGCTCGAGCTTGGCTTCGGCGCGTCCTACCTGGAGTACCGCGCCGCGACGCCGTTCCTCCGGCCGCGCCGCCAACGGCGATAGGAACGCGGCGCCGCGGCGCCGGGTGTCGCGGAGCGCCCGCCGGCGCACTCGCCTTCAGAGCACGCGGCCCGCTGGCGCCCTTCTGCTTGATCGCCGTCCGGCCCCTCGGCTCAGGGCGGTACACTGCGCGGGGAACGACCTGCGATGGCCGCGAGAACGACGTGGACCCTGCTCACCGCCACCGGCGTCGTGGCGATGGTTGCGTGCGTGGGTGTCGCCGCGGCGCTGTCCCTCGTCGCGGTCCGCGACGGCGCCGTGCGCCGCGCCGTGCACGACGCCCGGGAGCGCTTCCCCGGCGACGACGTGGAAGCGCTCATCGCGCAGGCGACGGCGGCGGAGGCTCCCCTCGACGAGCGCAACCGCGCCGTGTGGGTCCTCGGCGAGCTGCGCGACCGCCGCGCGCTGCCGGCGCTGCGGGCGCTGTACGTGCAGCAGGCGTGCGACCACGAGCGCCTGGTGTGCCAGCGCGAGGTTCGCAAGGCGATCGCCAAGATCGAGGGCGAGCTGTCGCCGCTGCGCACGCTGCGCCGGATCGTCGAGCGCGCGCGGCCGGCGCCGGGTGGTTGATGCGGCCGATGGGGGGCGAGACCTTGCAGATGCGAGTGGGTATTCCCGTCGTCGACGAGCTGCTGACACCGTTCACGGCAGTGCCAGCCCGCGACCCGACCGGCTACCGCAACCACGTCGCCGCGTGAGGAGTTTCGCGTACGCGCCCGCACCCGCGGCCGGGGGCGACGGCAGCGTGCTCGGGATCGCGGCGGCTTTCCACGACCTCGGCATCTGGACGGACCGCACGTTCGACTCTCTCGGCCCGTCGCGTCGCCTCGCGCGGGCGTGCCTCGCGGCCGGCGGACGGAGCGCGCTGGCGCCCGCGGTCGAGGCGATCATCGAGCAGCATCACAAGCCGCGCCCGTACCGCGGCCCGTTCGCCGAGCCGGTCGAATCGTTCCAGCGCACCGACCTGTTCGAGGTGTCGCCGGGGACGCTGGTCGTCGACCCGGTCCACTTCTGCCGGGCGCGCGGGGGTCCGGCGGAGCGCCGCGAGTGAGCGCGGCGGTCCCCTGCCCGCGCTGCAAGGGCGCAATGGACCTGGCCGCGGTACTTGCAGGGACCGTGTTCTGGCGCGGACCGGGGATCTTCACCGGCAACTGCCCGTGCTGCAGCGAGGCGCTGGAGTTTCAGGTGGGCGCAGGGAAGATCGAGCTCGGGTACACCTACTGGGCCGGGTCGATGCACTTCGAGGGCGTGGTCGAGCACCGCGTCGCCGGGCTGCGGCGCGCCGACAGCGACGGCGCGATCGCGCTCGAGCTCGCCGGTGTCGTCTACCCGGTCCGCGCGGTCACCTGAACGTCGCGACCGTGACGTCGACGTAGCGCGCCGGGCTCAGGCGGCGCGCGGCCGAGTCGGGCCACGAGATCCGCTCGACGTCGCCGCCGGGGGCGGCGGCGAGCGGGTGGTTGACGTCGTACACCGCCACCACCTCGCGCGCACCGGCGAACGCACCGATCTCGAGCTGCGCCTCGAAGTCCCACACCACGCGCAGGCCGGGAGAACGGAACGCGCGCTCGTGCGCGACGAACGCCGCCAGCCGGCGGTCGACGACGACGGCGGCGCCGCGCTCGCGCTGGGCCTCCGCCGCCAGCCGCAGCGCGGCCACCGGCGGCGACGGCCGCGAGCGGTAGAGCGCCAGCCCCGGGACCACCTGCCACGCGAGGGCGGCGATGGCGGCCGCGGTCGCGAGCGGGGCGGCGCGACCGAGCAGCGCCGCCGCGCCGGCGACGACCGGACCGGTCGAGAGCGCCAGCACCGGAATGAAGTAGCGCGCGTGCTGCGGGCTGGCGACGCCGTAGATCGCCAGCAGCGCGCCGGCGAGCGCCGCGAGCGGCACCGCGGCGCGGCGCCGCGCGTCCGGCGCCGCCCGCAGCATGACGGCCGCGCCGACCACGGCGAGCGCGATCCACGCCGCGGCCGCCGCCGGGTGACCGAGCCCGCGCGCGAGGCCCGAGGCGGCAAGGCCGTACGTCGCGTCGCCGAGCTGGCCGAAGTGCAGCGCGCGATGGCGGGTCAGTGCCGCGGCCAGCGGCGCGACGCCGCCCGCGGCGGCGATCGTGGCGAGCGCGCCGGCCGCCGCCAGCGCGAGCCCCGGCGCGGCGACGGCGAGCCGCTCCCGCCGGCCGCGGGCGAGGACGAGGGCCAGCAGCGCCGGCAGCGCCACCGCCGGCAGGAGCTGCGGCCGTATGAGGAGCGCCGCGGCGCCGGCGGCGGAACCCCAGGCGAGGGTGCACGGCGAGCCCGGCTCGCGCGACCAGCACGCGCACATCGCGGCGAGCGCCGCCGTTGCCGCCGTCTCGGTCAAAGCGCGGCCGGCCGACAGCCACGCCACCGGCGTGGCGAGGAAGAGCAGCGCCGCGAGCACGCCGCGGGTGCGCCCGAGGAGGCCGCCCCACAGCGCCGCGAGCGGCAGCAGCGCGAGCATCCCGGCGGCGAGCGAGAGGAGCTGCAGCGCCCGCGTCGGCGCGAGGCCGAGCCGGGCGCCGGCGTGGCCGAGCGCCACCCACAGCGGCGACCACGGCGGCTGCGGCACGCCCTCGGCCGGGTCGAAGCGCGCCGCCGCCAGTGCCAGCCACGCCTCGTCCTGCTCCCAGATCGACGCCGGGAGCGCCGCGAGCCGGGTTTCGAGCACCGCGAGCAGGAGCACCGCGAGCGTGAGCCGCGCCGTCGGGGTGGTCGCTTGCATCGGCCGAGGATACCCCTGGGCGGCGCGGATACGGCGCTGTTCCGCCCTCCTGTTCTATGATCCCTGCGGCGCACCGCACGGCCGGGGTGCGCGGAGGCGGCGACCATGGCGAAGGCGATGCGGGTGGCGGGGCTGGCGGTGGTGGGTGCGTGCGTGCTGGCGGCGGGTTTGCTCGGAGAGCGCACTCCCGAGGCCGGCGCGCCGGCGCGCGCCGCCACCGCGCCGTACGACGCCGTGGTCGCGCACCTCGCCGGTCCGACCGCCGGCCCCGGCTACGCCGACGGCACCGGCGCCGCCGCGCGGTTTGCCTACCCATGGGGCGTCGCGGTGGCCGCCGACGGCACGACGTTCGTGGCCGACACCGGCAACCACACGATTCGCCGGATCTCGTCCGCCGGCGAGGTGACCACCGTCGCCGGCGCGGCCGGCCAAGCGGGCGCCGACGACGGCGCCGCCGCCGCCGCGCGCTTCCGCTCCCCCTCCGGTATCGCGGTCGCTGCGGATGGCACGCTCTACGTCTGCGACTCCGGCAACCACACCATCCGCGCGATCTCCGCCGCCGGCGAGGTGACGACGCTTGCCGGTGCGGCCGGGCAGGCGGGCACCGCCGACGGCACCGGCGCCGAGGCGCGGTTCTCGCGCCCGCTGCGCGCCGCGATCGACTCCGCCGGCAACCTCCTGGTCGCCGACAGCGGCAGCCACACGATCCGCCTGGTGACGCCCACCGGCGTGGTGACCACGGTCGCCGGCATCGCCGGTGAGGCGGGCAGTGCCGACGGCGCGGTCGGGACCGCGAAGCTCAACGGCCCGTCCGGCCTGGCGGTGGGCGTCAGCTCCGGCGGGCTGCTCTTCTGGGTGGCCGACACCGGTAACCACACGCTGCGCCGCGTCGGCGGCCCCGCCGCCACGACGTCGACGTTCGCCGGTGCGGCCGGCACGGCGGGCAGCGCCGACGGCGCGGCGGCGACCGCGCGCTTCTCGGGCCCGAGCGACATCGCGCTGGCGTCCGACCTCGGCTTCGTGGTCGCCGACACCGGCAACCACACGCTGCGCCGCGTCGAGGCCACCGGCGCGACGACGACGCTCGCCGGCACCGCCGGGGCGGCCGGATCGGCCGACGGCACGGGCGCCGCCGCGCGCTTCTTCGAGCCGCGCGGGCTCGCCGCCGGCGAGGAGCGCCACGTCGTCGCGGACACCGGCAATCACGCGATCCGCGCCGTCACCGGCGCCGGCGCCGCGACGACGCTGGCCGGCTCCGCCCCGCTCGCCGGCGTGGCCGACGGCGCCGCCGCCGACGCGCGCTTCAGCGCGCCGTCCGGCCTCGCGGCGGGCGCCGGCGGGATCGTGGTCGCCGACACCGGCAACCACGCGATCCGCACGATCGCCGCCGACGGCACGGTGTCGACGCTCGCCGGCACCGCGGGGACCGCCGGCTCGGCCGACGGGCTCGGCACGGCGGCGACCTTCTTCTCCCCCTACGGCATCGCGGTCGACACGATGGGGACGGTTTTCGTCACCGACCGGGGCAACTACACGGTGCGCGCCATCTCGCCCGGCGGCGTCGTGACGACGCTCGCCGGCACCGTCGGTGCGGCGGGCTCGGACGACGGCTCCGGCGCCGCCGCGCGCTTCTCGGCGCCCTCGGGAATCGCGCTCGGAGAAGCCGGCACGCTGTACGTCACAGACCGCGACACCCACGTCATCCGTGCGATCACGGCGGCGGGGATGGTGACGACGCTCGCCGGCGCCGTCGGCACGCCCGGAGCGGACGACGGCTCCGGCGCCGCCGCGCGCTTCGACCACCCGACGGGCCTCTGCGTGCACCCGCTCACCGGCGATCTGCTGGTCGCCGACCGCGGAAACCGCCGCGTTCGCATCGTCACGCCGGCCGGCGTAGTGACAACGCTACTCCAGCCTGCCGCGGGCGGCGGCTGGGAGCCGGCAGTGTTCGCCGACCCGGCGGCGGTGGCGGTCGACGGCGCAGGCGCGGTGTTCGTCGCCGACGAGGAGGGGCACGACGTGGTGGTGGTGCCGCCGGGCGGCGCGCCGCGACCGCTCGCCGGTGCGGCCGGGTCGCCCGGCAACGTCGACGGAGCCGGCGCCGCCGCGCGTTTCTTCCTGCCGCGCGGGCTGGCGGCCGCGGCGCCCGGTACGCTGCTGGTGGCCGACGCCGGCAACCACGCGATCCGCACCGTGACGTACGAGCCCGAGGCGGGCGGGTGCACCGCCGCGGCGATCATCACGCAATCCGGCGACGTCGCCGTGCCGGCGGGGCAGCCGGCGAGCGCGTCGGTGACCGCCAGCGGCACGCCGCCGCTCGCCTTCCAGTGGTATGCGGGGCAGCCCGGCGACATCGCCGCGCCGATCGCCGGCGCCACCGGCGCCACCCTCGCCATCCCCGCGCTGACCGCGACGACAACCGTTTGGGCGCGCGTCACCAACGCGTGCGGCCACGCCGACTCGGGCGCGATCACGCTCACCGTGTGCGCCTACGCCGTGGCGCCGGCGAGCGCGGCGTTCGGCCACGCCGGCGGCAACGGCAGCCTGCAGGTGACCAGCCAGGCCACGTGCCCGTGGACCGCGAGCGCGAGCGCCGGGTGGGTGACGTTCCCCGCCGGCGAGAGCGGCAGCGGTGACGCGACGCTGGCGTACGCGGTCGCGCCCAACCCGGGCGCGGCGCGCAGCGCCACGATCACCGTCGCCGGCCAGGCGCACACGGTGACGCAGGCGGCGCTGCCGCGCTGGCACGTGTCGTCGATCGCGCACACCCCGGGCGCCGCCGGGACGACGTGGCGCTCCGACCTCGCGGTGGTCAACCGCGGGGCCGCGCCGGCCGACCTCACGCTCACCTTCTGGCCGTACGACGGCACGGCCGGCGTGGTGCGCCAGCACGCGCTCGCCGCCGGCGCGTCGGTGGAGTGGAAGGACGTGCTGGTGTCGCTGTTCGAGCAGACCGCGGCGAGCGTCAAGGGCGCGGTGCAGGTCGACGCCGGCGCGCCGGTGCACGTCGCCGCGCGCACCTACAACCAGGCGGCGACCGGCACCTACGGGCAGGGGTACCCCGCGATCCCGGCCGGCGCCGGGCTCGCCGCCGGCGCCGTCGGCTACCTGCCGCAGCTCGGCACGAGCGCGGCGCGGCGCACCAACGTCGGCGTGCTCAACGTCGGCGCCGCCGACGCCACCGTCAGGATCAAGGTGTTCGACACCGCCGGCGCGCAGGCCGGCAGCCCGGTGGAAGCGACGGTCCTCCCCGCCCGCTACTGGCAGCAGGACGACATCTTCGCCGCGGCCGGCGCCGGCGAGCTCGAGGGCGCGTGGGCGACGGTGGAGGTGCTGACAGCCGGCGGCCGCGTCTGGGCGTACGCCTCGGTGATCGACAACGCTACCGGCGACCCGACCACCGTCGCGGTGCAGCACGACCTCCCCGCCGGGCCGTACCTGGTGTCGTCGCAGGCGCACACCAAGGGCGCGGCCGGCACGCAGTGGCGCTCGTCGCTCGCCGCGGTCAACCCGGGCACGGAGGCCACCCCGCTCACGCTGACCTGGAGACCGTACGGCACCGGCGACCCGGTGGTGCGCGAGCACGCGCTCGCCCCCGGCGCCGCCGTCGAATGGGACGACGTGCTGGTGTCGCTGTTCGGCGCCGACGCGTCGGCCAGCGTCAAGGGCGCGGTCGAGGTGGCGGCGCCGCACCCGCTGGTGATCGGCTCGCGCACCTACAACCAGGCGGCGGCCGGCACCTACGGGCAGGAGTACCCGGCGATCGCGGCCTCGCAGGCGCTTGCCGCCGGCGCCGCCGGCGTGCTGCCGCAGCTCCGCAGGGACGCCGCCACGCGCACCAACGTCGGTGTGCTCAACGTCGGCGCCGCCGACGTCGATGTGGAAGTGCGGCTGTTCGACGCCGCCGGCGCGCCGATCGGCGCGGTCACCACCGCGACCGTCGGCGCCGGCCGCTACTGGCAGCAGGACGACATCTTCGCAAGCTCGGGCGCCGGGACGCGGCCGCTCGCATTCGCGACCGTCGAGGCGCTCACCTCGGGCGGCCGCATCTGGGCGTACGCCTCGGTGATCGACAACGCGACCGGCGACCCGACCACGGTCGCCGTGCAGGCGCCGTAGCGGCGGGAGAGGCGCTGCGTGGCCAACGAAAGGGCGCACCGCTCCGTCCTCGACTGCGTCGGCAACACCCCGTTGGTGCGCCTCACGCGCTTCTTCGGCGGCGACGCGGCCGAGGTGTACGCCAAGCTCGAGTTCACCAACCCGTCGGGGTCGATCAAGGACCGCATCGCACGCTACATGATCGACCAGGCCGAGAAGGACGGGCGCCTGAAACCGGGCGACACCATCATCGAGAACTCCTCCGGCAACACCGCCCTGGCGCTCGCCATGGTCGCGGTGCAGCGCGGCTACCGCCTCAAGGTGGTGGTGCGCGACCGCTCCAGCCGCGAGAAGATCGAGCAGCTCCGCGCGCTCGGCGCCGAGGTGCTGATCGTCGACGCGACGCTGCCGCCCGAGCACCCCGACTCGTACAACCGCATCACCCCGCGCATCGCCGCCGAGACCCCCAACTGCTACTTCCCCGACCAGCACGGCAACCGCGAGAACAACGAGGCGCACTACCGCTCGACCGGGCCGGAGATCTGGGAGCAGATGGAGGGACGCATCGACTGGGTGGTGGCTGGCGTCGGCACCGGCGGCACCCTCGGCGGGGTCGCCCGTTTCCTCAAGGAGCGCGACCCCAACGTCAAGGCGCTCGCGGTCGACGGCGAGGGCTCGGTGTTCACCGGCTACTTCCGCACCGGCCACCTCGGCGCCTCCAGCGACTACTTCGTCGAGGGGATCGGCGACGAGCTGCTGCTGCCGACGATGGACTGGGAGCTGTACGACGAGATGGTGCAGGTGTCCGACCGCGACGCGTTCGCCTGCGCCCGCGAGCTGGCGCGCGTCGAGGGGATCCTCGCCGGCGTGTCGAGCGGCGCGGTGCTGTGGGCGATCCGCGACCTGCTGGCGCGCGTCGGCCGACCGGTGCGCATCGCCACGATCTTCCCCGACGGCGCCGCGCGCTACCTCACCAAGCTGTTCGACGAGGAGTGGCTCGCCGCACGGGACCTGCTGTAGCGCGGTCGTGTCGAGCGGGCGCGGCGCCCGCACCTCTCGTGTCACACCCAGCGGCGCAGCCAGTGCTCGAGGGTGAGCAGCGCGTAGACCGCGCGGGCGGCGCGCGGGCGGTCGGGACGGCGCTGCCAGTCGCGCCACGCCGCCAGCCCGGCGGGGTCGAGGTGCCGCCGGATCGCCGCCGCCGGGTCCGCGAGCACTGCGCGAACCTCCGCCGCCCACGGCCCGGCGAGCCACGCCTCGAGCGGCGCCTCGAACCCGCGCTTCGGCGCCCGGCGCACGCGCGCCGGCAGCAGCCCGCGCGCTGCCTCGCGCAGCACCGCCTTGGTGCGCCAGCCGCGCAGCAGCAGCGCCGGCGGGATCGCCGCCGCGCGCTCGAGCACGACGTGGTCGAGCAGCGGCGAGCGCGCCTCGACGGAGGCCGCCATCGTCGCGCGGTCCATCTTGACCAGCAGGTCGCCGGGGAGGAACAGCTCGAGCTCGAGCGCCCGCATGCGGTTGACCGGGTCGAGGGCGGCGTGGCGGGCGAGCAGCTCGGCGTACGGCGCGGGCGGCGCCGGCGCGCCGCCGAGCAGCGCCGCGGCCTCTTCCGCCCCGAGCTTCACCGGTCCCCATGCGAGGTACGGGTCGGCCGCCGTCAGGCCGGCGGCGAGGCGGCGGCCCCACGCCGGAGGGCGGCCGGCGAGCGGCGCGAGTGCGGCGGCGAGGGCGCCGGCGGCGCGCCCCCAGACCGCCGCCCCCGGCAGCGCACGCGCCCGCTCGGCGAGGAAGCGGCGGTAGCCGGCGAACGCCTCGTCGCCGCCGTCGCCGTTGAGCACGACGGTGGCGGCGCGGCGGGCGGCGCGCGCGATCGCCAGCGTCGGGACGCACGACGGGTCGGCGAGCGGCTCGTCGAACACCGACGCCAGCTCGGGGAGCGCCGCGTGGCCGGCGGCCGCGTCGACCGCGATCTCCTCGAGTGCGACGCCGGCTGCGGCGGCGCTCCCGCGCGCCAGCTCGCGCTCGCCGGGTCCGTCGCCGAAGGTGACGTGGAGCGCGCGCAGACCCGGCTGCGCGCGCGCCGCCAGCGCCGTCACGAGGCCGGAGTCGATGCCGCCCGAGAGGAACGTCGCGAGCGGCACGTCGGCGCGCAGGCGCAGCGTGGTCGCCTCGGCGAGCGCCTCCCCCACCCGCTCGCGCGCCGCGGCGAACGTGAGCGCGGGGTCGGGAGCGAGCGCGAGGCGCCAGTAACGGCGCGGCGCGACCTCCGCGCCGCCGGCGAGGTCGAGCGTGGCGCACGACCCCGGCGGCAGCTTCCCCCACCCCGCCCACACGCACTGCCGTTCGGGGACGAACCCGAGCATGAGGAACGAGCGCAGCGCCTCGCGGTCGAGCGCCGGGCGTGCCTCCGGGAACGCGGCGCGCAGCGCCTTCGGCTCGGAGGCGAAGACCACCGCGCCGCCGTGCCGCATCCAGTACAGCGGCTTCTTGCCGATGCGGTCGCGGGCGAGGAAGAGCTGCCGCCGCCGCTCGTCGACGATCGCCAGCGCGAACATCCCGCGCAGCCGCGCGAGCATCGCTTCGCCCTCGTCCTCCCACAGGTGCACCAGGACCTCGGTGTCGCCGCGCGAGCGCAGGCGGTGGCCGGCGGCGAGCAGGCGCTCGCGCAGCTCGCGGTAGTTGTAGATCTCGCCGTTGAGCACCGCGTGCACATCACCGGACTCGTTCGCCACCGGCTGGTCGCCGGTTTCGAGGTCGACGATCGCCAGGCGGCGCGCGCCGACCGCCCAGCCGTCGCCGCCGCGCCACCCCGAGGCGTCGGGGCCGCGGTGGGCGAGGGCGGCGAGCAGTGCGGCCATGGTGCCGCCCGCCGGCTCGATCCCCGGCCCTGCCCAGCCGGCAATCCCGCACATGGCGTGACTATACTCTGTAGCCGTGCCGATCGAGATCGCCCGCTGGCTGCCGGAGTTCCCGGTGCGCGAGTTCTGCCTGTACCTCAACCACGCCGCGGTGGCGCCGCTGCCGGCGCGCGTCGCCGACGCGATGCGCGCGCGCATCGAGGAGCAGGAGCGGGGCGGCGGCCGCCATTGGGACGCCTGGCGCGAGACCGACCTCGCGATCCGCTCGCTCGCCGGGCAGCTCCTCGACGTCGCGCCCGCCGACGTGTCGATCGTGCGCAGCACCTCCGAGGGGCTGTCGCTGATCGCGCAGGGGCTCGACTGGGACGAGGGCGACGCGGTGCTGGTCGGCGAGGAGGAGTTCGCCGCCAACGTCGCGCCCTGGCTGGCGCTCGAACGCTACGGCGTCGAGGTGCGCCGCTACCCGACGCACGGCGGGCGCATCGACGTCGACGACGTCGTCGCGGCGCTCGTGCCGCCGGTGCGCCTGCTCGCCGTCTCGTGGGTGGCGTTCCACACCGGCTGGGTGGCGCCGGTGGCGACGCTCGCCCAGGCGGCGCACGAGCGCGGCGTGCTGGTGGTGCTCGACGCCATCCAGGGGCTCGGCGCCCTCGACGCCACGTTCGCCGAGCTCGGCGTCGACGCGCTGGTCGCCGACGGCCACAAGTGGCTGCTCGGCCCCGAGGGCGCCGGCATCATGGCGACCGCGCCGGAGCTGCGCGAGCGCCTGGCGCCGGTGATCGCTGGGTGGCGCAACGTCCGCCACCGCCCGCACGACCTGTTCCTCGACGCGCTCGAGCCGCTCGACGACGGGCGCCGCTTCGAGCCCGGCTCGCCGGCGAGCATCCTCCACGCCGGCCTGGCGGCGGCGCTCGACCTGCTGCTCGAGGCCGGCATCGCCGAGGTGAACGAGCGCGTGGTCGCCAACGCCCGCGCCGTGATGCAAGTGCTGCTCCGCCTCGGCTGGGAGGTCGGCTCGCCGGGGTCGAGCAACCCGCTCGCCGGCATCGTCGCCGGCCGCCACCCGTTCCTGCCGCCGCACGAGGTTGCGCGGCGCCTGCGCGAGCGCTCGATCGAAGTCTCCGCCCGCCAGGGGTGGGTGCGCTTCTCGCCGCATTTCTACGCCACCGCCGGCGAGCTCGACGCGCTCGGCGTCATCCTCGCAAAGCTCTGACGGCGTTGTAGACTCCCGCGGTGGCGAGGGAGCGCGACGCGGCGGTGGTGGTGCTCGGCGGCGGGCCTGCGGGGAGCGCCGCGGCCGCGCTGCTCGCCGAGGCCGGCGTCGAGACGCTGCTGGTCGACGACGGCCGGCCGGTGGCGGTGCACGCCGGCGCGTCGCTGGTGCCGCACGCGCTGCCGTTGCTCGACCGCCTCGGCGTCCACGACGCCGTGCGCGCCCTGCCGGGCACGCTCGTGAAGGAGGGCGCGACGTTCGTCACCCACGACGGCGCCCGGCGGGTGAGCTACCGGTACGCCGACGCGCTGCCGCCCGCGATCCCGCACGCCTACCACGTGCCGCGCGAGGACCTGGCCGCGGTGCTGCTCGCCAACGCGCGCGCACGCGGCGCCGAGGTGCTGTCCGGGTGGCGCGCGGTGTCGCCGCAGTGGGACGGCGGGCGCCTGATCGGCCTCCTCGCCCGCGACGCCGGCGGGGCGGAGGTCGTGCTGCATCCGCGCGTCCTGCTCGACGCGAGCGGGCGGCAGTCGTTCCTCGCCGACCGCATGGGGTGGCGCTTCCCCTACCCGCGCCACCGCAAGCTCGCGCTGTGCTCGCGCTGGCGCGGCGTCCGCCCGGCGGCGGGGCGCGAGGCCGGCAACGTCGAGGTGGTGCTCACGCGCGCGGGGTGGTTCCGACTGCTGCCGTTCGCCGACGGCACGGCGAGCGTGGAGTGCGTGCTCGACGAGCGCCGCTGGGGGGCGGAGGGCGGCTCGCCGGAGGCGATGCTCGCCGCCGCGGTCGCGCGCACGCCGGGGATGGCCGTGCGCCTCGCCGGGGCCGAGCGGATCGGCGGCGCGGCGATCGCGCGCGACTTCTCGTACCGCGTGATGCGGACCGCCGGCGACGGGTACTGCCTGCTCGGCGACGCCGCCGGGTTTCTCGACCCGATCTTCTCCACCGGCGTGCTCGTCGCGCTGGCGACCGGCGCATCGGCCGCCGACGACGCGATCGACGCGCTGCGCCGCCACCGCCGCGTCGAGGCCAACGACTTCGCGCCGACGATGGCGCTGACGCGGACGCTGCACCGCTCGGTGTTCTCGTTCATCCGCGCGTTCTACAACCCGCACTTCCTGCCGTTCTTCTTCCATCCGCGCCAGGCGCCGGGCATGCCGGCCGCCGTGGTCTCCCTGCTCGCCGGCGACGTCCTGCGGCCCGGCTGCCGGATGCTCAGCGGCCGCTTCCGCCTGCTGCTCGCGGCGGCGCAGCTCCAGCGCCTCGGCATGCGGTGGGGCCGGCCGCTGGTGCCGCCGCTGGCCGAGACGCCGGGTGGGGCCGCCGCGTGAGCGAGCCGGACCTCCCGCCCGACGGCGGCGCCCGCGCCGACCGCCGCCTGGTCGGCTGGCTGCTGCGCCGCGCCCGCCCGTATCTCGGCCGCATCGCCGCCGCCACCGTGCTGGTGATCGCCGGCTCGGCGCTGCAGATCGCCGGCCCGCTGCTCACCGCGGCGGCGATCGACCTCTACCTGAAGCCGCGCGCCGCCGCGAGCGCGGCGCGCGTGCAGGCGGCGGTGGCCGCGCTCGGCATGCCGTCGGAGGGATCGGCCGGCCTCGCAGCGCTCGCCGGGGTGTACCTCGCCACCTTGCTGGCCGGCGCGTTGCTGCTTGCGGCGCAGGGCCGGGTGATGATGATGACCGGCCAGCTCGTGATGCGCGACCTCCGCGACGAGCTGTTCGCCCACCTGCAGCGGCTCGACCTGGCGTGGTTCAACCGCACGCCCACCGGGCGGGTGATCACCCGGCTGACCAGCGACGTCGAGGCGCTCAACGAGATCTTCACCTCGGGGCTGGTCGACATCCTCGCCGACCTCGTGCTGCTCGGCGGCATCGCGACGGTGCTCTTCGCGCTCGACTGGCGGCTGGCGCTGGTCGCGTTCGCGGTGCTGCCGTTGATGGTCGCGCTGTCGGCGTGGTTCAGGCGCCGGGCGCGCTCGGTGTACCGCGAGGTGCGCACACGCCTGGCCGCGATCACCACGCATCTGCAGGAGCACCTCGCCGGCATCTCGGCCGTGCAGCTCGCCGGCGCCGAGGAGCGGGTGCAGGCGCGCTTCGCCGCCATCGACGCCGCCCACCGCGACGTCAACATCCGCGGCGTCACCTACTACGCGGTGTTCTACCCGGCGATCGAGCTGCTGACCGCCGCCGGGCTGGCGCTGCTGCTCGCGTTCGGCGGCGTGTGGACCGCCCGCGGTACCCTCTCGCTCGGCGTCCTCGTAGCGTTCCTGCAGTACGTTCAGCGCTTCTACCGCCCGATCTCCGACCTCGCGGAGAAGTACAACATCCTGCAGTCGTCGCTGGCGGCGGCGGAGCGCCTGCAGGGGCTCCTGGCCGCCGCGCCGCAGGTGGTCTCGCCGGCGGCGCCGGCGCCCGCGCCGCCCCGCCGCGGCACCTTCGCCTTCGCCGGCGTGTCGTTCGCCTACGAGCCCGGCCAGTGGGCGCTGCGCGACGTCGCGTTCGCGGCGCGCCCGGGTGAGCGGATCGCCGTCGTCGGCCACACCGGCGCCGGCAAGAGCACGCTTGTGAACCTGCTGCTGCGCTTTTTCGACCCGCAGGAGGGCGCCGTGCTGGTGGACGGCGTCGACGCCCGCGAGTGGGCGCTGCCGGAGCTGCGGCGGCGCTTCGCGGTGGTGCTGCAGGAGGTCGACTGCTTCGCCGGCACGCTGCGCGACAACGTCGCGCTCGGTCGCCCGGGGATCGCGGACGAGCGCGTGCGCCGCGCGCTGGAGGAGGTGCAGGCGGGACGGCTGCTGGCGCGGCTGCCGGACGGGCTCGACACCGTCCTCGGCGAGCGCGGCGCCGGCCTGTCGGCGGGCGAGCGCCAGCTCGTGTCGTTCGCGCGCGCCCTGGTCGCGGACCCCGAGTTCCTCATCCTCGACGAGGCCACCGCCGGCGTCGACGCGGTCACCGAGCACGCGATCCAGCAGGCGCTCGACCGGCTGCTCGCCGGACGCACGTCGCTGGTGATCGCCCACCGGCTTGCGACCGTGATCGGCTGCGACCGCGTGCTGGTGTTCCACGCCGGCCGTCTGGTCGAGCAGGGCACCCACGCCGCGCTGCTGGCGCAGGGCGGCATCTACCGCACGCTGCACGACCTGCAGCTCCTCGGCGCCGCCCCGACCCCGCCGCGGACGCCTGCCGCGCCCGCCCGGCCGCAGCCGGCGCCGGAGCCGCGCGTCCCTCCTGCCGGCGAGGCCGAGGGTTAGAATCGTCTGGCGGGCGGCGAGCCGTCCGGGAGGTGCGATGGGAACCGGCGACGAGCTGCAACGCCTGCGCGAAGCGATCTCCGAGGTCGATCGCGCGCTGCTCGAGCTGCTGCGGCGGCGCCTCGACCTCGCCGCCGAGGTCGGCCGCCACAAGGCGGCGGCCGGGGTGCCGGTGGTGGTGCGCGACGTCGAGGACCGCATCCTCACCCGCGCCCGGGCGCACGCGGAGCGCTGCGGCGTCTCGGGCGAGGCGATGGAGGCGGTGTTCCAGGCGATCCTCTCGAGCTCCGTCGAGCGCCAGCACCGCGTCGGCGTCGCGCTGCGCGCCGCGCGCGGCGGCCGCGTGCTGATCGTCGGCGGCGCGGGCGCCATGGGCACCTGGATGCACGACTTCCTCCACCTCGTCGGCCACCGCGTCGACGTGCTCGATACCGCCTGGGCCGGGCTGCCGTCGGCGCCGGGGCGGTTCGCAGCGCTGGCGGAGGTCGCGGCGCTCGACGTCTACGACCACATCGTCGTCGCAGTGCCGCTCGGAGCGACCGCGGCCGCACTCGACGAGGTCGTTGCGCGACGGCCGCGCGGCGTGGTGGTCGAGATCGCCTCCATCAAGGCGCCGCTCGCCGGTGCGCTGGCGCGCGCGCGCGAGGCCCGCGTCGGCGTCGTGGCGGTGCACCCGATGTTCGGCCCCGGCAAGTCGCCTTACGAGCCGCTCACCTTCGTGCTCGCCTGCCAGGGCGAAGCCAACGGGGAGCGCGCGCAGGTGGAGGCGCTGCTGCGCCACCCGTACACCCGCGTGATCGCGCTCCCGTTCGACCACCACGACCGGCTCATGGGGTGGTTGCTCGGCCTCGCTCACCTGTCCGGGATGCTGTTCGGCGTCGCCCTCACGCGCTCCGGTCTGGCGCCGGAGGAGCTCCACGAGTGCGCCTCGACGACGTTCCGGCGGCAGGCCGCGACGGCGCTCTCGGTGCTCTCCGAGGACCCCGACCTCTACCTCGACATCCAGCGCCTCAACCCGCACCGCGACGAGGTGTACGGCGCGGTGCGCGCGGCGCTCGCCGACCTCGTCGAGGCGATCAGGGCCGAGGACCGCGAGCGGTTCCGCGCGACGTTGGCGGCGGCCCGCCGCGCCGTCGCGCCGGAGCGCGAGTAGCGTCGCCGGAGAGGAGCGCCTGCCCGACAGTGAGCTCACCTCGGCACCTGCATACCACCGGGAGGGCCGGCGCCCTCGCCGGCCCGATCTCGGCGCTAAAGGAACCCCGCGCGGGCGAGGGCGCCCGTGCTCCCGAGGGGTGGCCGAGGTTGGCCCGCGCCGGGGAGGGCGCCCGCGGCCCCGTCACTGTATGAAGGTAAAGCCTGCGCCGATGCGCCTCAGGCACCACGTCGAGTATCTCGCGCTCGTGTCGCTGGCGGCGCTGTGCCGGGCGCTGCCGCGGCGCGCTGCGCTCGCGGTCGGCGCCGCGATCGGAGCGTTGGGGTGGGCGTTGCGCGTCCGCCGCGGCCTGGTGCTCGCCAACCTCGCACAGGCGCTTCCAGGCGCGCCGCCGCGCGAGCTGCGCCGCCTCGGCGCGCGCGCCGCGCGCAACTTCGGCCGCTCCGTGATCGAGATCGTGCGCGTCGGCGGCCGCGACCGCCGCCGCCTCGACCGCTACGTCTCGTTCTCGGGGCTTTCCGAGCTGCGCGCCGCGGCGAAGGGCGCCGGCGCCATCGTGGTCTCCCCGCACCTCGGCCCGTGGGGGTTGTACATCACGGCGCTGGCGACGTCCGGCCTGCCCGCGGCCCTGCTCGCCGGCCGCCAGCACAACCCCAAGGTCGACGCGTTCATCCTCGGGATCCCCGGCGACGTCGTGCGGATGATCTCGAAGGGGCCGGCGGCGCCGCGCGAGGTGCTGCGCTGCCTGCGCGAGCGCCGCGTGGTGATGATGGTCGCCGATCAGGACGCCGGGGAGCGCGGCGACATGGCGCCGTTCCTCGGCCGCGTCGCCTCGACGCTGCCGCTGCCGGCCGCCGTCGCGCTGCGCCACGGCACGCCGCTGTTCGCGCTCGCCGGCCACCGCGTGGCCGGCGGCCGCCACGAGGTCGCGCTGCGCCGCATCGAGGCGCCGGCCGGCGGCGGCGACGCCCACCGCCTCGCGCTCACCGCCCGCATCAATACGGCCCTCGGCGATGCCGTGCTCGCCCACCCCGACCAGTACTTCTGGTACCACCGCCGCTGGCGCGACTACCCGCACCGGCCGGGCGACGTCGGCGTCGCGGCGCAGGCGGCGCCGGGAGTAGATGGGGAATCAAATGCGCGCTAAGCTCATTATAAGGGGGCGAGGCCGCCGCAACGCGAGGCCGGCTCGGCGACCCGCTCCAGCCAACCATACGAAAGGAGAACAGCGGTGCTCAGCAAGAAGATGGAAAAGGCGCTCAACGCTCAAATGAACGAGGAGCTGTACTCGTTCTACATCTACCTGTCGATGTCGGCCTACCTGGACGCCACCTACATGAAGGGGATGGCCGCCTGGATGCAGGCGCAGGCCAAGGAGGAGATGGGCCACGCCATGAAGTTCTTCTCCTACATCCAGGAGCGCAACGCCGAGGTGACGCTGGCGGCGATCGCGCAGCCGCCGAAAACCTGGGACGGCCCGCTCGCGGTGTTCGAGAACGCCTACGCGCACGAACAGCACATCACCTCGCGCATCAACGCGCTCTACGAGATGGCCACCAAGGAGAACGACCACGCCACCGCCGGCTTCCTGCAGTATTTCATCAAGGAGCAGGTCGAGGAGGAGGCGTCGGTCGACCCGATCGTCCACCGCCTCAGGCTCGCCGGCGACAACATCGGCGCGCTCTACATGCTCGACCGCGAGCTCGGGATGCGCGCCGCGAAGTGATCTTGCTCAGCCCAGCCGGGCGATGCAGTCCCGGTCGTCGTTGCGCGGGCTGTTGACGCGCGGGCTCACCGGAAACGCTTCCATGGCATCGGGATCGAGAGGCTGCAGGAGTTCCTGCAGCCTTTCGCTTTCTCTCACCGCCGGGTCGAGCCAGAGCGCGTGTGCGGCGGCCTATCGACCTCCCTCTGCTGGCGCGGCTTGTCGGTCGACCTCATCAGCATCGAGCAGGACCTCGCCGCTCGCGGAGACGACGCCCCACGTGCAGCGACCGCCTCCGCCAGGCGCCGTGCAAATTCCGTATCGACCGGGTTCAAGGGAGAGCTGTGGCGATGCAGCGCCCGGCGCATCACCGATCGCGCGCGATCCTCCAAGAACGAGGCTAACCGGGACTGACGCCGCGCCATTGACGAGGAACTTCCAGCTCGCACGGCCCTGCACACGAAGAGTCCCCTTGTTTGGACTCACCTCCAGAAACACCACCTCGTCTGAGACGGGCAGCACGACAAGTCTTCCACCCAAGCCGGGAGGGACGATCAGGAGGTCCGCCGCTGCGCAGCCAGCAGGAAGCTCCACCTCGAAGGTCCCGTCGCCCGCTGTGTGGGTCCGTATCGTCCTCAGAGGACCGACGCCGGCAGGGCTCCTTGGAAGGCCGATGATCGCCGCTCCGATGACCGGTCCCCAGGGCCCCGTCACGACGCCTCGAGCCTTCGTTCGGGGTCGGATGACGAGGCGAAGGGGACCGCCCGGCTCGTCGCCGACCGTCGCCGCAACCGCTCCGCTGGTGCCGACCGCCGACTGCGCGCTTGCCAAGTAGTCGCCGGCGGTGAGGTCGTGTACCTCGAACGCCCCGTTCTCGACGCTCTGCGCTCGCGCAACCAGAGGGCCGCCCTTGGTGACGATTGCGACGCTCGCTCCCGCGATCGGCTGACCGCTTCCGTCAACCACAGTCCCCTGAAGCGATCCACCTCCCACGTCAATCGTCACGCGTGCCCTACTCTCGCCGGCTGCCAGACGCACGTCAAACGCGCCAGCGATCGTCCGGCTCGACTGGCGCACCACCTCGACGAGCCACTTCCCTTCCTCCGGAAGCACGCCGGAGAAGCTGCCGTCGGGTCCTGCCTCCATCGTGACCTGCCTGACAGACACGTCTTCCGAGAAGGCAACGGCCCCACCACAAGGCTCGCCGGCACACCTCAAGGTGCCATCGACCTCGACGGCAGAAAGCAGAAAGGCCTCGGTTCGATCACCCTCCATGCTGATCGTACGAGCTGCCCACCGGTTGCCGAGGCTGTCCTCAACCCCGATCAGGTAGCGGCCCGACGGGAGGCCCGAGGCGTTCCATTCGCCGGTTGAGGACGTGTATCCGGTACGCTCACCCTGCCCCTGCCCGGCACCACCTGACGCCGCGATCAGTTGGACGAGCCACGGCTGGCCCGCTGGATCCACGGGCGGAGCAATAGAAACGGCCAGCGCTGCCGGGCCTACCAGACGAAGTGGATCCGGGAGCTGCGACTCGCTCGCGGCGGCGACCTGAACTCTGACACGGCGCGAGCGCAGCGCAGCCGCGGTAGCCTCGACCGTGTACTCTCCGGGCGGCAAGCCCACAGCCTGGAAGAAACCCCGGTCAGAAACCGGCACCAGAAGCGTGTCCCGGATGGACTTCTCGTGCTCGCGAAAGTCATGCGTCTTCCCAGGCCGAATGGGGGTTACCGTGACCCTGGCCTGCGCCCTCGCCGGCAGGCCCTCGCACCAACCCGAGATGGAGCTGCCGCGGTCAAGACGCAGCGTTCCCAGGTCGACGCTGCCGTGCGGAGGGACTTTCGATTCCCAGAAGTAGAGGGGAACGAAGCCCGCGCTGCCCAGGCGGAGATCGAGCTGGCCGCTCGGCACGCGGCAGGTGACGTTTGCACCTTCCCGTTCGCAGCGATCGCCGTTCACGAGGGGAGGCGCCTGCCGGCCTGGTTCTCCGCCCGACGTCCAGCACCACACTGTAATGGCCCCCGGCTCCTCGTTGGGCCGCTGCGCCAATTGGGCGCGCACAACGCCGGTTGGGACCGCGGAGATCGTAAGGGATTGGCCATCGCCAACCAGTACGCTCCTTGTCGGCGCCCAGTACCGCTGCGCCTGGAGATCAACTGACCAGACCAACCCCGATCGGACGTCCACGGAGACAGAGCCAGGGATCGTGAGCCTGGCCTCCTCCTGCAGCGGCGCACCGTCATGGTCCCTGGCAGAAAGGAGCACCCTTGCGGCGTCCCCTTCGTCGGGGGCCGCAGTACCACCGGGACCAGTCGTTACGGTGACCGAGAGCTTCCCGGATTGACCGGGCATCAAGGCGACCGGGGAAACGAGCAGCACAATCAAAGCCGAGAGGATGTGGGCGGCCGCCATCAGTCACATCCGGTCAGGCGAGCAGGACGATACAGGGCTCGGGTTCGTTCATACACTGCCAGTATCCGTATTGCCGGCACTTCTCCCAGTGGCCCTGCACCGCGCAATTGCAGGCGGAGGGGTATTCCGGGACGAAGCAGAACTGAGGGAACACGCAGCACATGTCCTCGCAGCACGCAGGCCGCGGATTGTAGTACTCTTCGCACGGGCCGCAGCAGGACGAATATCCCGGCGACGAACGCGGGATCGAGAGCAGCACAACTGTGACTACGGCAAGGCCCATCGCTTTCACTGGGGACATTCGCGTTTCCTCCTTCGAATAGTGTCGCCCCCCCCCGGTGACATTTGTCAAGACAAGATCATAGAGCTTCCGGATTCCGTCTGCGGATGCGCACGCGGACCAGTGTCTCCGCCATGGGGCGGTTGTTGGACCGGTCCGAAGCTCAGCCCCCTCGTTTGCGCCCACCGCCCTGCGTACGGAGAAGCGGCTATTCGGATGGCACCTAAGCCGAAGTTCCTTGGAGCGTCGACAGTAACTCACTGAGGGGCTGTGGTATCAGCC